>JAYUQS010000182.1:0-8264 GCA_043756645.1 Hyphomicrobiales bacterium
TTCATTGAAAAGCTGCCGGTGCGGGCATGAGCCCAAAGCGTTGAACAGCAAAAAGGAGGGACTGTCCTGAACAGGACCAAACCGCCTTAGCAGGTAATAGCGGACTTTGCAAAGCCCTCACTGAAACGGCTTCACCACGACCATTACAACGATCACGATCATCAGAACCGTCGGTACTTCATTCACAATACGGAAGTAACGCGTTGAGTGGATACGTAAACCCTTGGCAAATTCAGCAGCATGTTTTTCAAGACGGCCATGTGCCGCAAACATCAGCAATACCCCGAGTAACTTTACCACCAACCAAACATCTGTCCATGTAAAACCGGTTACATAAATCAACAACAAACCAGAAATCAACGCCACAACACAAGCCGGACGCATAATCGCCACCAACAAGCGCCGTTCCATAACTTTGAAAGTCAGATCAATCTCGGAGCCAACCCCTGCAGAGACGTGATAAACAAACAACCGAGGCAAATATAAAAGACCCGCCATCCACGAAATCACAGCAAGAATATGAACAACTTTAACCCACTCATACATGAGCAGCACCAACGTCATATGTTCTCACCGCATCAACCAATACCGTTACTGTATCGGGTTTTACCTGCGGCACAATTCCATGACCAAGATTGAAAATATGACGATGCATCGGCACTCCCACAAGCACTTCAGCCACAGCCTTTCGCACCACGTCATCTGATTCCAACAATAATTCAGGTGCCAAGTTGCCCTGTGCCACCACCTGGTCAGGTAAACCCGCGATAACATCAGAGAGCTTCACGCCCTGTTCAACGCCCACCACACTGGCCCCGGTTTTCCGCGCCACATCCCCGTGCGCATCACCCACACCTCTCGCAAACACGATAACGGGAAAATTCGGAAATACGTTGCGCACGCCATCAACAATCCGCCGTATCGGTTCAATCACAACCCTGTTCCGATGCGCGACCGGAACATCACCCGCCCAACTGTCAAAGATTTGAACAACCTGTACGCCTGCCGCGATCTGACCCAACAAATAAATAATCGACGATTGCACCAAGCGTTCGATCAACTCAGAAAACCATTCAGGATTGGCAATTGCGATCTCGAGCGCATGAGCTCTTTTCGAACTTCCGCCCTCAATCATATAACTTGCAACCGTCCAAGGTCCGCCGCAAAAACCAATAAAGCCGATTGAAGGATCAAGGCCTGCCCTCACATTCGCCACCGTTTCATAAACACGGCGATATTCGTCAGACGACGCACCGTCACTCAAACATCTCACTGAAGCCAAATCCGAAACCGTCTCAAGCCTCGGACCTTCACCATCGTGAAAATCCAGTTTCAATCCCATGGCATGAGGCACCACCAGGATGTCGGAAAACAAAATCGCAGCATCAAGATCAAAGCGGTGTAACGGCTGCAAGGTCACCTCACACGCCAGTTTCGGATTATAGCACAATTTCAAAAACGACCCCGCCTGCTCACGTGTTGCGCGATATTCCGGCAAGTAACGCCCCGCCTGTCTCATCAGCCAAATAGGCCGTCGATCAGGTTTCCGCCCCTCGATCACGTCAATTAAGGGTACAGACTTCAAGGATCTTTTCAAATCAAACATAAATGAATCTTAAAGTTGATGCTTCTGTTGGTCTGTGGGAATCCACATTTATGTGGATAAAGTGCTTCTAGCATTCCTTATCATATCCTGTCTTGTCCAATAGAAATACAGTCTGTTAAGGATTTGTTAGGATTCAAGGCAAAAGGCATACCACTCAATTCCATCACAATCGCGAAAACTCAATTGTGGATATCTTTGCTGGCTATCCACAGCCTGCTTCCACCAAATCCCACTGCTTGCTACTTATCCACAGTCATCAACAGCCTCCTCAGAAACTGTGCGCAACCATTGCGGTCAGCTGACTTCGAAACCCCAAGTCATGCTATCCCACCTTAATGATCATACTTGCCTCCCAAAGCCCCATCCGAAGCCAGTTATTGCAGCAAGCTGGTCTTTCACATATGGTCAAAACCTCCCATGTCAATGAAACAGAGATACAAAGCGCAATACCACCGCATGCTTCAGACCATTTAGCGGCAATCTTAAGCAAAGCCAAAGCAGCTGCAGTAGCGAAAATCTTCCCGCACGACTTCGTGATTGGTGCTGACCAAACATTGGAGTTCGACGGCCAAATATTACATAAAAGCCAAGATGTCGCCGCTGCCCGGCAAACTTTGTTGGATCTCAGAGGTAAACCTCACGTCCTACATGCAGCCGTCACCGTTATGAAAGCTGATCAAGTCCTTTTCGAATTTACCGGACAAGCAACCTTGACGATGCGACATTTCAGCCTCAACTATTTGGCTCAATATTTAACCGTAGAAGGCGACAACGTTCTCACATCTGTTGGCTGCTATAAGTTGGAAGGCCCAGGCATCCAACTGTTCGAAACCATTGAGGGAGACTATTTCACAATTTTGGGCTTGCCTCTACTTCCACTTCTTGCCTTCTTCCGCGAAATCGGTGAACTCCCATCATGATCGAAGCAAGTGTCATCGGCTGGCCCATCAGCCATTCCCGCTCTCCGCTGATCCACGGATATTGGTTGAAAACACATGGGCTTGACGGCCTCTACACCAAGCAAGCAGTGGCTCCCGAAAACTTAAGCCATTTCATAAAATCACTTTCCTCAGGCCAGCGTGTTGGCGCCAATGTGACCATTCCGCACAAAGAAGCAGCACTGGCATTTGTCGATCAACCTGATGACCGCGTCCGCCGCATTGGAGCCCTCAACACAATCTGGCGCAAGGCGGGAGAAATTCATGCCACGTCAACGGATGGCCCAGGCTTTATTGCCAATGTCAGGCAAACCCTTCCCGTATTCGAAATAGCACAACGACCAGTCACCATCTTAGGAGCCGGAGGGTCCACCCGTGCCTTGGTGGATGAGCTGTTGCGGCAAGGTGTCGACGATATTCGAATTTGGAACCGCACCACCGCACGCGCGGAAATGCTAAGTCAACATTTCGGCCCCGCTGTTTCCGCAGTTGAAGCTCCTGCGCTTTCAAGGCATTTCAGTGAAACCGGGCTTTTGATTAACACCACATCTGCCGGCATGAATGGTGAGGGTGCGCTCGATTTGCCGTGGGCATCATTGCGGCAAGAAGCTGCGGTGGCCGATATTGTCTATACACCCCTGATCACGCCATTCCTCCAACACGCGCAAAGTCGAGAGCACAAAATCGTGCCGGGGCTTGGCATGCTGTTACATCAGGCTGTGGTTGGTTTTGAAAAATGGTTCGGCGTCAAACCTGAGGTGACTGCAGAATTATATACCCTTGTTGCCCGAGATATTGACCCGGATTATCAGCCATGATCACCATTGGTCTCACCGGTTCAATTGCGATGGGAAAATCAGAAGTGAGCCGGATTTTCGAAGAACAAGGCATTCCGGTATTTGATTCTGATCTTGCAGTACATGCTTTATATGACAGTCAGGCCGGTGTTGATCTTGTGCAGCCCCTTTTGCCGCAAGCGGTTGTCGATGGAAAAATTCACCGACCCCGTTTGTCTGAAATTGTCCTGAAAGATGCAGACCTGCTGAACCGTTTGGAAAAATTGGTGCATGCTGAGGTGGCCAGACGCCGTGACGCTTTCAAACATGACGCCAAACAAGCGGGTCACACGATAGTTGTTTATGACATTCCCTTGCTGTTTGAAAAACAAACCGAGAAAAGCCTTGATGTGACAGTTGTGGTATCAGCGCCCGAACATCTGCAAAAGCAACGCGCCATGGCGCGTTCGGGCATGACGCAGGAAAAACTCAACATGATCTTGGCCAGACAAATGCCGGACGCTGAAAAACGGAAACGCGCTGATTACGTAATCGAAAATGATGGCACCTTGTCAGAGCTCAAAACCCGAACAATCAACATTCTCACCGACATCAAGAAACGCCACACGCTATGATCCGTCAAATTGTGCTCGATACAGAAACCACAGGCCTCTCGCCCCGCGATGGTCATCGCATTGTTGAAATCGGTGCTGTGGAACTGATTGACCATCTGCCCTCCGGCCAGTCTTTTCATGTCTATCTTGATCCGCAACGCGACATGCCAAAAGAGGCCGAGGCCGTGCATGGCTTGTCATCCGCATTTTTAAAGGGAAAACCGCTGTTTGGCGCAGTCGCCGATGACTTCATCAACTTCATCGCTGATTCCGTTTTGATCATTCACAACGCCAACTTCGACATGAGCTTTATCAATGCGGAACTGAAAAGCGTTGGCAAATCGACCATAGCGATGACACAAGTCATAGACACTTTGGCCGTGGCCAAACAAAAACATCCGATGGCGTCCAACAGTTTGGATGCCTTGTGTAAACGCTACGGTATCGACCTCTCACGCCGGACCAGACACGGGGCGCTACTCGATTCTGAATTACTGGCTGAGGTTTATCTGGAGTTCATTGGTGGACGCCAAACGGCCTTGGGCCTTGCCGCACCTCATGCGCAAAAAGCCAAGCTCAACATTGTAACCGGTGGCATCGCGCGCGCACGGCCAACAGCTTTGCCGTCACGCCTCACTGAAACAGAAAGGGCAGCTCACGCTGCCCTTGTCAAAGATCTTGGCGAAAAGTCGCTTTGGATAAAAGCGGATTGAATTAAGCCTGCTTTTGCTGCGCCATCCGGCGTTGATACATCGCTGCAAAATCGATGGGGTCCAACATCAAGGGCGGGAAGCCACCATTGCGGGTTGCTTCAGCCATGATTTGACGGGCAAAGGGAAACAACATGCGCGGGCATTCAATCAAAACGGCCGCATGCAGCACATTCTGTGGGAAATTTTCCAAACGGAAAATACCAGCGTAAAGCAGCTCGGCTGCAAACACCACCTTGCCCTCACCTGTGGCCTTGGCATCCAAATGCAGTTCAACTTCAAAATCATTGGGCCCAAGGTTCTTGGCATTTACATTGACTGCAATGTTAATGTCTGGCTGTTGCTGCTGCGGTGCTAGTGATTGTGGTGCATTGGGATTTTCGAAGCTGAAGTCTTTCGTATATTGGCCCAGAATCTTGAGGGAGGGTTGAGCACCAGGCGCAGGCGCTGGTGCACTCAAGCTTGTGGCTTCCTGGGCTGGCTTGGTGCCGCCATTGACACGTGCTGCCGCGGCCCTTGGCGCTGGTGGTGCTTTACCAACAGCTTTTTTGGCCGCAGACTTTACTGCAGGTTTTACAGGTTTGGATGGTTTTGCCATAAAGAGTCTCCGAAAAGTCAGTTCCGGATGAGCCGCATCCGTTTCAAGTCGCTTGCAGGGATACATTATGGCCGCATGCGCCGCAAGCTCGCCGAAGCTGCTTTGAACTGAAAGCCATCTTGCCTATATAGAGCGTATATGAGTGTGGTTTCGAGCCACCAGTTTCAAATAAAGGGTTTGCTGAATGTCCTCCGCCATGGATCCACTGAATATTGTTTTATTGGTTGTTGCTGCCATCGTGGCATGGCGGCTCTGGGCTGTCTTGGGCACAAGAACCGGGCTGGAAAAACCACCGATTGTGTTGCGCCCGGTACCTGATCAGCCAAACTCCCAAACTCCTGATTTACAGCAAGATAATCAAGTCTTGGATCAGGCCCCAAAAGTGCCGGTGTGGCAGGGTTACGCCGAAGCCAACAGCGAATTGGCCAAAGGGCTTGAGGCGATTGCCGCCCGTTCACCAGACTTCACCGTGCCATCATTCGCAGCTGGCGCCAGCACCGCCTATGAAATGGTGTTGGAAGCGTTCTCCAATGGCAATAAAGCGGCCCTCAAAAACCTACTGTCTAAAGAACTAAATGATAGTTTTGTCTCCGCCATAGATGCCCGCAATGCCAAGGGCCAGACAATGAAATTTCAGTTTGTCGGCGTGAAATCAGCCAAAATCACGAATACATCTCTCAACGGTAACAAAGCCCAGGTCGAAGTGGATTTCGCCTCTGAAATGATCAGCGCCACGCATGATAAATCAGGCTCGGTTGTAGATGGCGATGACAAAGCTATTCGCCTGGTCACAGATCTTTGGACTTTCGAGCGTGATATAACCTCGCGTGATCCCAACTGGAAATTGGTTGCCACCGACGACAATGACTAATGCAATGACGCCTATCGCGTTTGGAGATCTCGCAAACTGGTCGAAGGCCGATCTTTCATCCTCACTCGCAGCGTTCAAACGCTCTGCCAGGGAGATGTTGACATCGGCTTCAGGTTTTCGCCGCGCAACAGTTTATGGCGGCGACCTCGAGGATTGGCAGGATGCCTGTTTCGCCGCTGAGACGGCAGACAACGCAATCAGGTTTTTTGAAACCTATTTCCGGCCTTTCCGCGTAATGGATGCCGAACGGCCAAAGGGGCTCTTCACGGGCTATTATGAACCACTGCTGCAAGGCGCGTTGAACCACAGCGATGATTTTCCAGTGCCGGTCTATGCCAGACCTCCAGACCTTGTAGCCTTCACTGCAGAAGAAACTGCAGCTACTGGCCTCAGTTATGGCCGCCGCAGCAATGGCATGGCCACAGCCTATGATACGCGCCATGACATTGAAAACGGGTCGCTCCACGGCAAGACTGACGTGATTTGCTGGGTATCGTCTTGGGTGGATGCGTTCTTTATGCACGTACAAGGACAAGGTCGTGTCGCTCTGAACACCGGTGGCTCGCTTCGCTTAAGTTACGCCGCCAAAGCCGGCCACCCCTATACCGGCATCGGTCATCTATTGATTGAAAAGGGTGTGGCACCCCAAGACAAAATGTCGATGCAAGTGCTGCGGGACTGGATGCAACAAAATTCTTCCGAAGCCCGCGCTTTAATGTGGCAGAATAAATCCTACATCTTTTTTCAGGTAACTGACGATTCAGACCCGGAACTGGGCGGCATTGGCGCTGCCAAAGTCAATCTCACGCCCCTTCACAGTTTAGCCGTTGACCGGCGTTATTGGATGTTTGGCACCCCGCTCTGGATTGAAACCAGCTTACCACCCGAAGCCGAAAAACCTGATAGTGCCATTCAGCGTCTGATGCTGGCGCAGGATACGGGCACCGCCATTCGCGGGCTGATCCGCGGTGACTTTTATTGGGGCTGGGGTACCGACGCTGAGCTGATTGCCGGCAACATGAAATCGGCTGGCAGCATGGTGGCATTGTTGCCTGTGCCGCTGGCGCAAAAATTGGGCTATGTGTTGTGACCCGCAAAATCTTTGAAGCGCCCGATCAAGAGCTTTGGGAGGATGTCAAAAAATCAGTGCATCCGCTGGGCCAAACCCGCAAGCGCAAAGCCAATGCCATTCGCGCCAGCAAACCAGCAGCAGTCATGCAGCCGCGCGTTGCAACACCAGTCATAGTACCAAAGCAGCGCCCGACAAGTGATGTGCCGCCTCCCTTGGCTCACATGGACCGCCGCACATCACAACGCTTGGGCCGCGGACAAATTGAACCAGAGGCAAGACTGGACTTGCATGGCGAGGGCGTTGAAACCGCACGCATCAAGCTCTTGCATTTTCTGGCCAGCCAGCGCCACCAAGGCGTGCGTTTTGTACTTGTCATCACGGGAAAGGGTGCATCCCCTTTTGCCCGCCACACTTTACATGGCACCTCGCATTTTCACACACCCGAACGGGAGGGTCGCTTGCGCCGCGAAGTTCCACTGTGGCTGCATGAAGAAAATTTCAGACTCCATGCCGTAGGCTTTCAACCTGCCCACCCCAAGCATGGCGGCGGCGGGGCGTTCTACGTGCGCTTACGTAAATCTGGTCACCGCAGCTGAGTGCTCTGACATGACCCCCTTTGGCGAAAAACTCCGTAGCTTGCGCGAAGAGCGCAAAGTCACCTTGAAAGATATGGCCCGCGCCATTCATGTCTCGCCGGCCTATCTCTCAGCCCTTGAACATGGAAAACGCGGCCGTCCGTCCTGGCATTTGGTGCAGGCTGTCATCACCTTTTTCAACGTCATTTGGGATGATGCCGAAGACCTCGTCAAACTCGCCCGCATCTCTCACCCGCGCATCACCATCGACACCGCAGGCTTAAGCCCTAGAGTGCCTCTGACTGAGGCTGACTCTTTTGGTCTTCCCAAATCAGAAAAATACTGATTCAAACTGCTTGCCGAAGGAGGTTGGCAGTCATGGCACGAGCTTATTCAATGGATTTGCGAGATCGGGTTGTTGGTGCAGTTTTGGGCGGACTGTCGTGCGAGGCAGCGGCCTTGCGTTTTGGGGTGAGTGAATCAAGCGCGATCAGATGGGCGCGC
>JAYUQS010000183.1:0-3046 GCA_043756645.1 Hyphomicrobiales bacterium
ACCTAAGGTTACCCTCGGACAGCGCAACAGTCCCGGAAGAACTTTTCAACCGGGATTTCGGGCTCATAAAGCGGAATGAACCCGTAAAGTCAAGCTTAAGCCGGCAAAACGCCCCTCTCACGCAATCATTCATTTTAACCTCTGAACGTCAACGTTTCGAACTGGCCTTGAAAACGATCAACAACAGCAACCCCGCAACGGCATGGCCCGCAGCTGTGAACATGATGGCCTTTTGCAATTCCGTGGTTCCCATCATCGCTTGATCGCGCGCCGAGAAATTACTCACCATGGCAGCAAAGGTCAAAACAATGAAAGAGATGGGGCCTGCAAACAATGGCGCTGCCTCAACGATGCGCGTCATGATCCAAGCCGACAAAACGCCAAAGCCCAGCATGGTATAAAGTACCACCGATGTAGGAGACCAGCTGCTGAACTCATTCCAGAACCGGGCGGCAATATCAATATACTGTTCCATGGCAGTTTCCCCCTCGTCCGCAAGGACATCCAAAACACACGTGTCGAAAACCCACCGGTTGAAACTATATTTTCCGGCCCAGACGGTTTTGCCGCACAAGTTCCAAAACCCGGTTCAACTCACCTCCGGCAATCAGTACCAAAGCAGCCATATAAACAAAGAACATGATGATGAACACCCCTGACAATGAGGCATAGGTGGAGGTAAAACTGTTGAACCGCGTCAGCCAAATTGAAAAGGCCCACGCCATCATCATCCAACATAAAACGGTAAACCACACCCCCGGCAACACATGCCGGAAGCTCAAGCGCTTTGCAGGCAAAACCCGATGCGCCGCATGCACCCCCACCAGCATCAACAACACTGCCAGTGGATAGCGCCATTGTTCGATGCTTGAAAACTGCGCCGGAAAATTACCGGTCACATCTGTAACCACCCGCACGAAAACCGGATAGACCACCACCAGCAACGATAACGCAAGAAGCAAAACCGCACTGCCAATGACGCCCAAAATACTCAAGAGATAAAGCTCCCAGCTTTTACGCGTTTCCGTCACATCATAGGCACGATTCAAACACACCCGCACCGAGTCAACCCCCGCCATCGCACTCCAAATTGTAAGTACCGCCCCTAAGCTTAAAAGATCAACGCGCGGAACGGTGAGGATAGAGCGAATTTCCCGCGCCAGCGGGGCCACCACATTATCGGGCGCCACACTCAGCAAAAGCTGCACCGTATGTTCGACCCATTCTTCGCTGCCGATAAATCCGGCGATGGCGGTCAAAAAAATCAAAAACGGGAAAGCTGAAAACATCATGCGGAAAGCAATATTGCCTGCCAATGGAATGGCCTCGTCCGCCACCAACCGTTTCATGGTCTCCCACAACAGCTGCAAGGGTGAGATTGAGTTTTCTGAGTTGGCATCAGTCATCATTGAAGACTTAGCAGCACAATTCTGATTTGCAAAAGCCGGTTATGATGAAACCGGCTGCTGTTTTAAGCGCGTGATGGATTCCAGTGCTTTGTCGCGGTGCTCTTGCCTGACATGGTTTTTGACCAAGGTGAAGGCGGTCATCAGCACGGCCAAATCATCTGTAAAACCCAAACCCAAAATGACATCAGGAATCACATCAAAGGGCAAAATGAAATAGGCCAGAGCTGCAAACAAGGTGCCTTTCACTTTAAACGGCGTTTTGGCGTCGGTGGCGCAATACCACGCCGCCAAAACCTCAACAGCAAAGGGAATGCGGGCCAAATTCTGTTGCAGCTTCGGCCAAAAATTCTGCTGCACGTTTTTTTCGTCGGATCCAAGCATCTTGCAAACTCCCTGATCGCTTTACGTGGGAATTCCCGTCACAAATTCAAGAGCCGCGTTGCGCCAACCACAAAGCCCCCATCAGCACAATGATCGCAACAAATTGCAACATCACCCGCCAGCGCATGAAGGTTTGCGAGCGGTTGGGAGAACCGCCACGCATCATGTTGAAAAGCCCCAAGACCAAAACCAAAGCCACGGCTGCCAGTGCCAGAATGGAAACATAATTCATTTGTCAGAAATCCCGTTCATAAATGCATCCATCCAACTTTGCGGTAAAAGCCGCCGTGCCACTGCCACCAACCAGGTCGGAATGGTCACATAATAATGCGCATGTGGATGTTTACGCTCCAGTGCCAAGATCAGTTTGTCCAGAACTGCCGTTGCAGGAAGTTTAAAGCTTGTATTTCCACCCCGGTCCAACCGCTGCCGCTGCCGCTCAAACTCAGGCTTGTAGTGAGACTGGCTCAAATCCACATTGCGTTCAAACGCCGCCCGCGCATTGGGCACAAATTGGCTCTCAATGGGCCCTGGATTGATGGTGACAACATGAATGCCGGAACCTCTGAGTTCCAAACGCAAGGTATCACTCAAACCCTCAATTGCAAATTTGGATGCATTATAAGCCCCCCGCCATTTCAAGGCTCCCAAGCCCAAAACCGATGAACATTGCACAATGCGGCCCACACCGTTTTTACGCAGCATCGGCAAACAGGCTCTGGTCAATTCATGCCAGCCGAAAAAATTGGCGGCAAACTGCTCTTCGAGCACGGCCCGCGTGATATCTTCAACTGCACCCGGCTGGCCATAAGCACCATTGTTGAAAAGTGCATAAAGTTTGCCGTCACAGCGTTTGGCCACTTCATCGGCACAAGCCAACACCGATGCTGAAGAGCGATAATCCAATTCTATCGTTTCAAATCCCTCATCTGTGAGTCGTTTGAGGTCTTCGGGTTTTCGCGCTGTGGCAAAAACCCGGTAACCCCGTTCTTTCAAGCCTTTGGCGCAGATATAGCCAATGCCGCTGGAACAGCCGGTGATGAGAACGGATTTTTGCGTCATGCTGCCTTCTAGTCGGCGGGGTTAACATTGAACAGGCGGCAGTTTGCCCCGTGAACCGCAGGCGGCTTGCGCTGGTGAATCAGCTTTTGTATGTTCGCCGCAATTGGGCCGGAATTTCCGGCAATTGAGAGTGTAATCAAACACTTTTGTCAGTTATTAAGATTTTAGGGCGCATTTGGTTCCATGTTACACGG
>JAYUQS010000184.1:0-8234 GCA_043756645.1 Hyphomicrobiales bacterium
CGCCCCGTTGGGGCACCTTCTCCATCTGCGATGGAGAAGGGACAAAACCCAACATATCGTCCCTTCTCCATCGCAGATGGAGAAGGTGGATCGGGCGAAGCCCGAGACGGATGAGGTCCCTTTGGCGTCATATGCGATTGCCTTGCCCACAAGGGGGAGGGAACTTCTCTCTTGTTTTGGCAGAGTCATTATTTTACCTCCGCTGGCAACAAAAGCTCATCCACCATCTCATCTGTCCACAGACCTAAAAGATCCAGCAGATCAACAAGGTTGAAACGGTTGCGCATGACGAAACAATTGGCCACCGCCCAGCGTGCAAGTTCCGGTGTGATCGACGGGTTGAGTTCAGCGAATGTTGCGGGCGCACCAGAGGCTACCAATGCCGGGCGCAAACTCTCTGGAGGCTGAACCATTTTGTTAAATTCAGCGCAGTGTTGCTTCCAGTTTTCAACAACAGAAACAAACTTCGGCCAATTTTGCTCAATCAGTGCCTGCTTGTTTACGCAATCGCGCAAACATTCATCGACAATGCCAGAACCGAGGTGGCCAAATGCCTTGCGCACCCGCGTTTCCAGTTTGGCAGCATCAGGTTTTTTCAAAAGTGTCGGTTGGATCAAATCACCATCAATCACCCGCCGCCATAATTTGGTCGCCACCAGCGTTGCCACGCCCACTTGCGCACCATGCAAGCCAATAGGCTGATGATTGGCGGCATGATGCAGGTCAAGCATGTGACTGACCACATGTTCAACACCCGAAAGACAGGCGGTGGTGTTGGAAATCCCCGAAACGATGCCGCGTAGCGCCAGAAGTTTCGTCAACTCGCGGATCGCCGTCGCATCGCCTGTGGCGACGCCTTTGGCCCATGTTGGCGGTTCAGCAGCAGCGGCCTTCAACAGTTCCATTGAGGCCGGGTGAAACGTGTTGTCGAGGCCGACAAGATTGGCGAGGTACCAATCAGCCGGAGCTGCAAAAAGTGAAATCGCTTCGCCAAAACCAGAGGTGTTCAATTCGCGGGGCGCAGCGCCAATGGTTGTGGTGTCCGCCAATACAATCGTCGGCCAGCGTGATGGCACGGTGCGTTTCACACCACTCCTTAAGATGACCGAAACATTATCCGTGAAACCATCGACCGACGCCGCCGTTTGCACCACGATCTGTGGAATGCCGCCGTTGCGCATGGCAGCGATTTTGCCAATATCTGTCATGGTGCCGGAGCCGATGGTGATGATGAGATCAGCACCTTTCACGATTGCCGATGCAGCATCCAAGGTCTCTTCATCAGCATGTAACGTTGCATGTCCGTCATCCAACACCACAGTCTGCTGATTGTGAGATTTGAGTTGCAACTGCACAAGTGCGCCTAGCCACTCGTCACCGCGCTTGATTGACGATTTATCCGCCAGAACAAAGATTGACGCCGCACCCGTTTTACCGATGGCGGCAAGCGCTTCTTCTACGGCTTCCCCAAGCTTCAAATGCGCATCTGGCGAAATCTCTACCCGCAGCATCTCTATCGGCAGCAGGCGCGACTCACTGTCTTCCGCTTTCAGATAGCGGCGCAGACCATCGAGGTCAGTCGGATCAGACAATGGATGTGCAGGTGCCATGGTGCCTCAGGGGTGGGTAGAATATTTATACATGAGATAAATTTTTATGCAAGAACTGTTTTGCGTAACCCCAGCCAAGTGGGTCATATGACTTTGCGCGCGGTTTCTGGTATGGTCTACAAGGGTGGCGAGATTGACATTCACGATGACATGAATGTTAAACGAGCACAGAAGACGGCGTGGTGATGAATAATCAAAAAAAGTTTCGTGTTCTGGTCGCTGGCAAAATCCATGCCGCCGGGCTTGCCGTGCTGGAGCAACGCTCCGATGTTGCAATTGATTTTGTCGAACCGGTGACTGCTGAAGCTTATCTTCCGTTTCTTGCAACTGCCGAAGCGGTTTTGCTCCGCACCCAAGCCATGACCGCAGCAAAAATTGCGACAGCGCAAAATCTTAAAATCGTCTCCCGCCATGGTGTGGGATACGACGCTGTTGATGTTTCAGCATTGAACAACCGTGGTATTCCCTTGGCGATTGTGGGGGATGTGAATTCACGCGCTGTTGCTGAACATACTTTGATGTTGATGCTGTCCGCAGCGCGGCGCACCGTGGCGCATCATGCTGCCTCAACCACCGGTAACTGGAATGAGCGCAACCGTTTTGACTCCGTCGAGCTTGATGGCAAAAATTTGCTAGTGTTGGGCTTTGGTCGCATTGGCCGGCGGGTTGCTGAATTGGCGAAAGTCTTTGGCATGCATGTGACGGCGTTCGACCCTTATGTGACTGTTGAGCAAGCAGCGGCCTTGGGCGTTGCTCATGCTGTTGATATGACGTCCGCACTGGCGGGTGCTGATTATGTTTCCGTGCACTTGCCCGGCGGCAAAGGCCCGATGATCGGAGCTGCCGAATTGGCAGTGATGAAACCAACGGCCATTGTCGTCAATGCAGCACGCGGCGGCATTATTGATGAGGTGGCATTGGATTTGGCCTTGCGCCAGCGCAAGTTGCGGGCAGCAGCACTTGATGTATTGATGCAGGAACCGCCTGCCGCCAATCACCCCTTGCTCAGCAACCCATTCATCACCATCAGTCCGCATAATGCGGGGCTGACGGAAGAATGCGCCATGCGTATGGGGATTGCTGCGGCACAGAATATTCTCGATTGTTTCGACGGCAAGCTTGACCGCAAACTGGTGGTGAATGCAGACGCGATTGGTTTCACTTAAACGTTAAGCTGCTTCGCGCATGGCCCCGGGACCAGGTATCGCGCCCTTCGGGCACTTTCCAGCAATGATCATGCCCAGCACCTCATCGTGGTTTACGTCCTTGGTGGACGCTGTGCCGACAACTTTGCCGTTCTTCATCACACATAAACGATCGGCAAGATCGAAGACGTCATGCAGGTCGTGGCTGATCAGGAAAATGCCGATGCCTTCGGCTTTGAGTTGCTTGATCAACTCTCCGACTTGCGCGGTTTCCTGCGGGCCAAGGGCTGCTGTGGGTTCGTCCATTATGAGGATGCGAGCGTTGAAGTGGATAGCGCGGGCAATGGCGACGGATTGACGCTGGCCGCCAGACAACTTTGACACCGGTTCTTTGAAGCGGCGGAAGTTCGGGTTCAAGCGGTGCATGACTTTCCGGCACTCAGCTTCCATCGCCACATCGTCCAAGGTGCCGAATGACGTTTTCAATTCGCGGCCGAGATAGAGATTGGCTGCAGCATCCACATTGTCTGCGAGTGCGAGGGTTTGATAAATCGTCTCGATGCCTTGGGCTTTGGCGTCGCGCGGGTTGTTGATGGCGACTTCATTGCCATTCACAAAAATCTGCCCGGCATCACGCTTGTAAGCACCGGACAACACTTTGATCAGCGTCGACTTGCCAGCGCCATTGTGACCGAGAAGGCCCACCACTTCGCCGGGAAATAAATTAATCGAGGCATGATCAACAGCCTTGATGCCGCCGAAAGCGATGGAAATATCTTTCATCTCAATGAGAGGAGTTGTCATGATGAAATCCTTACTTCACGCGACGGGAATAAAGTTGATCGAGATAAACAGCGAGCACAAGCACAACACCAACAACGATGTTTTGGAAAGCCGCTGGCAAATTCAAAAGCGACATGCCGGAGATGATGGACTGCATCAGCAATGCACCCAACATAGCGCCGTAGATGGTGCCCACACCACCTGCGAGTGAGGTGCCGCCGATGACAGTTGCGGCAATCACATAAAGCTCATTCAAACCACCCAAGGCATTGGTGGCGGCGTTCAAACGCGCTGACGATACAATGGACGAGATACCTACCAGTGCTCCCATCAAAGCGAAAACTTTCACGGTCAACCACTTGGTGTTGATGCCGGCAAGTTCGGCCGCTTCAGGGTTTCCGCCGGTTGCGTAAACATAGCGGCCAAATTTTGTGCGTGTGGCAAGGAACGTCATCAACAGGCCGACGACGATCGCAATCAACACGGGTACAGAATAGCCAGTGTAATAGATAAGGCCTTCGGTGCAACGCACCACCTGATCTCCAGCCAAACAAATGGCTGAACCATCTTTGTTTTCGACGCCCGGCGGAATGGTGACGCCATTTGCTTTGGCGTAGTTCTCGATCAGTTTAAACGGCCAGGGATATGAATTCATCACCAGCGTTGTGCCAAGAACTGCCGTGCTGCCGATGATGCCTAAGAATACCTCTGCCCATACGGGGCGCTGTGGAAACTTGAAGCGATGCCGCTGCCGACGCCCATTCACCAGCGCAAAGACGATTGCTGCACAGGCTATGCCAGCAAGCAGCCAGCTCCAGAACGGACCAAGCCAGCTGATCGGAATACCGCCGCCAAAGATTTCAAAAGTCTTGTCCATGGGCGCAACCGTTTCGCCCTTAGCCATGTAGAATGCCAGACCGCTGTAGGCGAGCAAACCGCCGAGCGTGACGATGAAGGCTGGAATTTTTGCGTAAGCTGTAATCGCACCATTGAATGCACCCACCAAAGTGCCAATGGCGATACACGCCACAACGGCAATCATCCAAATTGCAGGGTGACCTACACCCATTGCGGGGGCCAGTTGGAACACTTGCAGCACAGCACCTGCAACTGCAACCAAGCTCAACATCGAGCCAACAGATAAATCAAGTTGGCGCATGACAATCAACAACACCATGCCCGTTGACATGATGGCGATAGATGAGGTTTGGACGAGCAGCGTCCACAAGTTGCGCGGTGTTAAAAACGAACCGCCGAGAAGCCCGCCAAAGTTGCCGCGCATAATGCCTGAAGCGATGTCGAAAGCGCACCAGATCAAAAGCAAAGCCGCAACCATGCCCAACATCCGCGCATCAATTTCAGTGGCGCGAAAGAAACGCGTGATGGCCCCTTCGTTTTGCAGCGCAGGGCTTTGGCTTGATGTGGTCGTGTTGGACATAGTGGGGCTCCAATATCTTGGAAGGTGTAATCGTATTTCAAAAACTTCCACCCTCACAACCGTCATCCCGGCGAAGGCCGGGACCAGGCTAGCCGCAATTCCGGTTACCTGAAGCTTCGCCCCGGCCTTCGCCGGGGTGACGGAAATAGGATGGTAAGTGAAAGGTATTAAAAAAGCCGCGCCACTTTTTCAAATGACGCGGCAATTTCTATTCAGGTTACAAAATTAGCAGCCTGGTACTGCACCAGCAGCAACGCCTGCACAGGCTTGCTCCTTGGTGATGTGGCCGGCATCAATGGCGACATTGATGTTGGCTTTTGTGATTGGGGTTGGAGAAAGAAGGATGGAGTTCATTTCCACAGCTTTCTTGCCGCCGTTGAATTTGGCAACGCCAGCGATCTTGTCCATGGCAGTGCCATCGGCCAAGGCGTTTGCAGCTTCACCAGCTACTTTGCCGAGGTCTTTCGCGTTCTTCCAAACTGATACTGTTTGGGTGCCAAGCGCTACGCGATTGATCGCTGCCAAGTCACCGTCCTGGCCACCAACTGGAATGCCAGCCATGCCTTGTGCTGTCAAAGCAGCAACAACGCCTGAGGCCATGCCGTCGTTTTCAGAGGCTACAGCATCGATCTTGTTGCCGGTTGAGGTCAGGCATTGCTCCATGTTCTTCTGAGCATTGTCTGGCTTCCAACCGTCGGTGAATGTTTCGCACACATTCTTGATCTTGCCGGAATCGATGTCAGCTTTCAAAACTTCCATCATGCCTTGGAACAGGAACGTGGCGTTTGGATCGCCCTTGTCGCCCTTGATGAAGGCATAGTTGCCTTCTGGCTTGGCTTTACGGACTTCTTCGGCGATGATGCGGCCTACACCGACGTTGTCGAAGGTGATGTAAAGTGCGTTTGGATCTTCGAATTGCACGTCATAGGCAATCGACTTGATGCCAGCATCACTGAGCGCCTTGATCGATGGCAAGATGGCATCCGAGTCAAATGCAACAACCAGAACAACGTCTGGCTTTTGTGCAATCAGACCTTCGATGTCAGCAGCTTGCTTCTGGGCCGAGCCTTGAGCATCTGTTGAAATATAGGTGTTGCCTGCGCCTTCAACGGCAGCCTTGATGGCGGCTTCGTCGGTCTTCCAACGCTCTTCCTGGAAGGTCTTCCAAGACACGGCGATGGTCTTGCCAGCAGCAAGTGTCGATACGGTTGACGCACCGAGCAACAATGCACCGGCAGCCAATGTGAGAATTGTACGCTTCATACTTTTAGATCCTCCTGTCGCTTCCACTGTTCTATTGGACATCTTTTTTTCGCAACCACTTGAAAGTGATTGCGTGTTTAAAAACACCGGAAGCGGACGTGGTTTTGAATTTCATGAATTTTTTTGACGTCCGAAATTAAATCTCGCATGCCTGTTATGCGGAAGTCAATATGGATTTCCAAACTTGTGGTTTGTCATCCCCGTGATTAAACCTCGGCAATCCAAATTGCGGGACCAAAGATGACCTATGTTTTTGCCTCAACGACAACAGATCCTTTTCATCGGGGTGTGGAATTTGGTCGTATTCATGCTGGACACATAAAGACCAACGTGGCGCTTTACCAAAACTTATTCAAAGCACGCGGCGCAACTAGTGATCAGGCAGAAAACGCCGGACGGCTGGCATTGCTTGCGACGGAAGTCTTTGCCCCTGATCTCCATGCGGAAATGCTGGGTATGGCGAAAGGTGCTGATCTCGATCCGGATTTGATCGGAGCACTCAATGCGAGGACCGAAATTCTGGCAATGTTGCAGGCAAAAACCAAAGGCGAATGTTCCGTGGTCATCCATGTGCCGCATGATCACAGCCCTCCCACCGCCGTGCAAACTTGGGATTGGTTTTATGCCATGCGGAACTCTTGGCTGGTTTGGGAAATTGCTTTGGCTGATGGCTCTGTCACCAAGACCATGACCGAATACGGCATTGTCGGAAAATCTGGTTTGAACACGCGCGGGCTTGGGGTGTTTTTCACAATTTTGCATCACATCGATGATGGCAAGCGCGTGGGGCTACCCGTGCATGTGGCGGCGCGTTGGGCCATGGACAATGTCCGAAACCTCGCCCATGCAGCGGAAGTCTTGGCCAAGGCTGATGTGTCTGCATCAAGTTCAATCAATCTGGTTTCATACGAAGCCGGTGCATCTGCCGCAATGACAGTCGAACTACATCCGGGCGGCCCGGGCTTCGTGTTGCCCAATGAAAAAGGCGTACTCATTCACACCAATCATTTCCTGGCACGCGGCCTGCAGGCATTCGACACTGAACCCAAAGCATTTCCTGACACATTGTTGCGTTATAAACTCTTGCAGCGCAAAATGGCAGCGATGTCCAAGGTCACTACGCAATTGGTACTACAGGCAATGGCCAGCCATTCAGGTGGAGATGCTGCTGTCTGCTGCCACCACAGCACGACAACCGCAGTCACGGATCAATATGAAACCTTATCGACAGTCGTGTTAGATGTTGCTGCAGGAGAACTCATTGTACATGCAGGCGGACCCTGCAGTTTTCCAGATACGTAAGTTCTCAAGCTAACTTCTTGTCATTGACGATTTTCATTTTCGCCACTCCGCTTTGCCCAAGGTCAACGCCTGCAAAAACCCCGCCATGGCACATTTGCGAAGGGTTTTGAGGATCAGCTTGTGGCTCTGCTTTCAAAATTTCAACCGCGAATCTGTCGGCATTGTCTTTTGGCCTGAAGCCGATGAAACTGGCTTTTGAATTGTCGACCGGTGCGCGATCATTGTCCGAAACACCATAGATAATCGAGAAGCCGACAATCGGTGTTTCAATGCTGCGCGTCACCAAATGGATGAGGTCATCATAAGAGAGCCATGAGCCCAAGGCCCGTGCACTTGTCACCTGCGCACATGAGAGAATACGCAAATGAATGCTTTCGAGGCCACGTTTCTCCCAATACATCCGGCCCAAATCTTCGGCAAAACATTTGGCCAATCCATAAAACGTATCAGGCCGGTGCGGCACATCAGTGCCGATGAATTCGGTTTTCGGATACATGCCGACAGCATGAATGGAGCTGGCGTAAACGACGCGCTTTACACCATTGCGGTGAGCGGATTCCCAGATGTTATAAGCACCCACAAAATTCGGTCCCAACAAAACTCAAACGGCGCTTCATCCGGGATGGCCCCAAAATGCACCACCATGTCAGCACCCTTCAGCAAATCCAATATCGCATCAAATTGCGCCAGATC
>JAYUQS010000185.1:0-8226 GCA_043756645.1 Hyphomicrobiales bacterium
AACCTACACCAACATTGTCACGGTGACGGGCAATGACGGTGACGGTGGTGCGGATGTATCTGACACCGATGACCATGTGGTGACCGCGACCAATGTGGCACCTGTCATCAACATCGAAAAGTCGGCGAATGTCACGCAGATTGTTGAGGGTGTGGCCACGAACGTTGTTTATACCTACGCAGTGACCAACGGCAGTGTTTCGACTGATCCGCTCACCATTATCTCTGTGATTGACGACAAGTTGGGGCCGGTCACCTATGTGGACGGTGATGCTGACTTGGATGGCTTGCTCGACACTGATGAGTTGTGGACCTACACTGGAACTGCAACCGGATTGGTTCTTGACGGTGGATATCTGGTTAATATCGTTGAAGTCAAAGCGACGGATGATGAAGGCACCAATGTGAGTGACACGGATGATTTGAAAATCCCTGTCATAAACACCGGTCCGTCCATCAATGTCGAAAAGACAGTGAGTCCTTCGTTGATCGCTGCAGGCTCTGCGGCGGTGATCTATACTTACGCCGTCACCAACACCAGTGCTGCGGGTATTCTTGATCCGCTGTCGAACATCGTGCTGAAGGACGACAACGGTACCACTATCCTCACTGACGACTTCATGCCTACCTTGATCTCGAACGGTGACGGTGACAACTTTCTGGAAGTCGGGGAAACCTGGATTTATAGAGAAACCGTCAACGTCAGTCTTGCAGGTGGCCAATCCCTGACCAATTGGGTGACCGCCACCGGCACGGATGATGAAGGTGCGATTGCCACTGACAGGGATGATGCGACAGTGACGGCACTCACTGGACCGGGCGTCAGAACACCGGGCTTCTGGGGCAGCCCCAACGGTCTCAAGTTTTGGGATGGCATCAGCAACAACCAAACCAAGTCCGGCCCCAACTTCCCGAGTGGAGAGTTGGCAGGCAATGGTTTCCTGATCATTGGCGGTGACCACGACAATGTTCTGGAAGCAGGTGAATTGAAAGTGTCAATTGCCGATGCTCGCAGCCTGATCAACGCTTCGACAAAGCAACAGCAAGATGGCCGTTGGCAGCTTCTGCGTGACATGGTTGCGACTGAGCTGAACTTGCGCGCCGGAAATCCTGGCACCGACGGCAACCCAGCCACCTATGATCCACAGCAAATGCTGGATCACGCAGTGGATTGGATCGACGCCAATGTCGGCGGAATCAACTTGGAGAACGACGATCCCTTCAATTTCCTCACATTCGGCGATAACACGCTGAATCTGTCAATGTTGAACACTGGGGCAGTTGGGACAAGCAACACGAAATGGCAAACTGACCTGACAGCGGACGGCTTCAACAATTCCGCTGCGACAATGCACACTCAGTTGGACAAGTACAACAACAACGGCACGCTGTTCGGCTTCCAGTTTGCTAGCGATGGTGACTTGCTGGCCTGACGTTCCGAATTGGCTAGAGATCATTTGGCTCTATCCACGGTGTTCACAACAAGACGGCCTGACCGATAAGTCAGGCCGTCATATTAAAGAGCGGCGGCGCCTCGAATGTGACGACAACTGCTGGATAATTTTATCGCCCGACTTCAAACAACATCAACGCACTCGCCGTCGCCACATTCAAACTCTCAACACCCTCGCGCATCGGAATACTGACGAGTGATTTACATGCCGCCGCAACCGGCTGCGTCAGTCCGCGCGACTCCGATCCCATGACCAATAACGTGGGGCGCTTGTATTCGCGCCGATACCCAGCCTTCGCACCCATCACCGTGCCAACGCTTTCGCCCGCCCAGCCACTCAGGAATTCGACAAACTGCACGGTTGGCATTTTCACAAGTGGCACTGCGAAAATAGACCCCGTCGTGGCGCGCACGCATTCCGGCGCATAGGGGTCGCAGCAATCGCCCGTCAGAATAATGCCGTCAGCGCCTGCAGCATCCGCAGTGCGAATGATCGTACCAAGGTTGCCGGGGTCGCGGATGTCTTCCAGCGCCAACCACAGCCCCGTCTTGCCAGGGTGGGGCTGCCAGCGCTGCTTAAACGTCGCCAGCACATCATGGGCGTTGTTCTGAGCCGAAAGAACGCTCATGACTTTATCAGACACCAGCAGTGGTTTATGCGCGTCCCAAATCCACGCGGGCTTGGTGGCGAGGTAGAGTTCCGGTTCCCAGCCGCAAACTGCCGCGCGTTCCAGCATGTCGAGGCCCTCAGCCACGAAAAGTCCGTGCTCACGCCTGGCCTTCTTGTCCTCAAGCGATTTAACGAGTTTGACGTGCGGGTTTTGTTGTGAGGTGATGGGAAGCATGTGGGTTTCGTAGCGGTGTTCGCAGTTGCACACAAGCTGACGCTTTGCAGATACTAAAATTCATGCCACCATCACTAAGTATCACTTGAGGAGGCACGGATGACGTCTGCTACTGAACGCGTGAACGAATGGCTTTCCAACTTTGAGAAAGCCCTCAATTCCAAAAATACGGATGTTGCAGCCTCGCATTTCGGCGATGAGTGCTTCTGGCGAGATCTCGTATTTTTCACATGGAACATCAAAACCTGCGAAGGCAGGGATGAGATTTCCCACATGTTGAAAACCCAGCTTCCGCATGTCGGCGTTACCCATTGGCGCGTCGAAGGCGAGGCCACGGGCGATGAGGCCATGACGGAAGCCTGGATTCTGATTGAAAGTGATACGGCGCGCGGCAAAGGCCATTTGCGGCTTCAAAACGGTAAAGGTTGGACGCTGTTGACCACGATGGTGGAGCTGAAGGGCCATGAGGAACAAAAGGGCGGAAAACGTTCAAAGGGTGTTGTTCATGGTGCCTTCGCGGACCGCTTGACGTGGCTAGAGCGGCGCGAAAAGGAAGAGAAGGAATTGGGTTATAAAACCCAGCCCTATTGCCTGATCATCGGTGGAGGGCAGGGTGGCATTGGCCTTGGCGCACGTTTGCGACGTTTAGGCGTTCCCACGATCATTATTGAGAAAAACAAAAAGCCGGGAGATTCTTGGCGCAAGCGTTACAAATCCCTCTGCCTGCATGATCCGGTTTGGTATGACCACATGCCTTACCTTCCATTCCCCGATGATTGGCCGGTGTTCAGCCCGAAAGACAAGATTGGCGATTGGTTGGAAATGTACACTAAAGTGATGGAGCTGAATTACTGGGCTTCAACCGAGTGCAAATCTGCCAAGTATGATGAGAAGAAAAAGCAGTGGACGGTGAAAGTTGTGCGGGCCGGAAAAGCCGTGACACTGAAACCGACGCAGTTGATTATTGCCACAGGCATGAGTGCCGTGGCGAGTGTGCCAAAGTTTAAAGGAGCTGCCAGTTTCAAGGGCGAACAGCACCATTCCTCGAAGCATCCGGGCCCGGATAAATACAAAGGCAAGAAAGTTGCTGTCATCGGCTCCAACAATTCCGCCCATGATATTTGTGCGGCACTTTGGGAAAAAGGCGCTGACGTAACCATGGTGCAGCGCACTTCAACACACATTGTAAAATCAAGCACATTGATGGAAATTGGTTTGGGCGATCTTTATTCAGAGCGCGCTTTGAAAAATGGTGTTGATCACCATAAGGCCGATTTGATTTTTGCTTCGGTGCCGTACAAAATTCTGCATCGTTTCCAGACTCCCGTTTATGCGAAAATGAAAGAGCAAGACAAAGACTTCTACAACCGCCTGGACAAAGCCGGGTTCTGGCTGGATTGGGGCGATGATGATTCCGGCTTGTTCATGAAATATCTGCGGCGCGGGTCTGGCTATTACATTGACGTTGGTGCTTCGGAACTGGTGGCTGATGGTAAAATCAAACTCAAGTCTCGCGTGACCGTTGAAGAAATCAAACCAAAGTCCATCGTGTTTTCAGACGGCAGTGAACTCAAAACTGATGTCATCGTTTATGCGACGGGTTATGGCTCGATGAACGGTTGGGCAGCAAAGCTCATCTCGAAAGACGTCGCTGATAAAGTGGGCAAGTGCTGGGGCCTGGGCTCTGACACCACCAAAGACCCCGGCCCGTGGGAAGGCGAGTTACGCAACATGTGGAAACCCACACAACAGGATAACCTCTGGTTCCACGGCGGCAACCTGCATCAGTCACGGCACTATTCGCAGTTTTTGTCGCTGCAATTGAAGGCGCGTTTGGAAGGCATGAAAACGCCGGTTTATGGATTGGGTGAGGTTTATCACCTGAGTTGATGGAATCTGTGGCGAGGCGTAGGATGTGAAAATGAACATACACGCCCCCAACATCAAAACCGGAAAATCCGTCTGCCCGCATGACTGCCCTTCGGCTTGCGCGTTAGAGGTGGAACTTTTGGATGACAACACCATTGGCCGGGTGCGAGGCGATAAGGATAACTCCTACACGCTGGGTGTGATTTGCGAAAAGGTAGCGCGTTATGCTGAGCGCATCCACCATCCGGAGCGATTGATTTACCCGTTGAAACGCGTCGGACCAAAAGGCTCTGGCCAGTTCGAACGGGTGTCATGGGAAGATGCAATGGCCGATATTGTCACCCGGTTTTTGGCCATCGAAGCTGAATATGGTTCCGAAGCTATCTGGCCCTATTGGTATGCAGGCACCATGGGCTTGGTCATGCGGGATGGCATCGACCGATTGACACATGCCAAAAACTATTCCCGCATGTACGGCACGTTCTGCATTTCTCTGTCATGGCCGGGCTACTTTGCAGGCACAGGACGTATCGCAGGTGTTGATCCCCGCGAAATGCAGAAATCTGATTTGATTGTGGTCTGGGGCGGAAACCCCGTGAACACGCAAGTCAACGTCATGACTCACATCGGCATAGCCCGCAAAGCCCGTGGTGCCAAAATGGCCTGTGTTGATGTTTATGACACCGGCACCATGAATCAGGCCGACCATAAATATATCATCCGCCCGGGAACCGACGGTGCGCTTGCCTGTGGCATTATGCATGTGCTGTTCCGCGAAGGCTTTGCCAATTGGGACTATCTGCGTCAGTACACGGATGATCCTGAAGGGTTAGAACAACATCTCAAAACCAAAACGCCGGCATGGGCGGCAGAGATCACAGGGCTTTCCGTTGTGCAGATTGAGGAGTTCGCACGCCTCATTGGTCAAACGCCTAAAACCTATTTTCGCTTGGGCTATGGTTTTTCGCGTAGCCGCAACGGTGCGCATAACATGCACGCTGTGAGCTGCATTCCGGCTATCACTGGCGCTTGGTTGCATGAGGGTGGGGGCGCACTGCATTCCAACAGTGGCATTTACAAATGGAACAAGACCCTCATCACCGGCAAAGACGCCGCCAAGTCGGGTACGCGTGTCATGGACCAAAGCCGCATTGGCGAAGTGCTGCTGGGTAATCCACTTGACCTAAAAAATGGTCCGCCCGTGATGGCGCTGTTCATCCAGAACACCAACCCCGTGTCAGTGGCTCCTGACCAAAACAAAGTGAAAGCGGGTTTCGCGCGGGAGGATTTGTTTACCGTTGTGCATGAGCAATTCATGACTGAAACAGCCGCCATGGCGGATTACGTTTTGCCCGCCACGATGTTTCTAGAACATGATGATATCTATCAAGGTGGCGGCCACCAGCATATTATGTTCGGTCGTAAGCTGGTGGAAGCACCGGGGGAATGCCGCTCCAACCACGATGTACTTTGTGATCTGGCAACACGACTTGGGGCGCAGCATCGTGGTTTTGAGATGAACCCGCGTGAGATTATTGACGAAACCCTCAAAGCTTCCGGTCGTCGCAATTTGGAAGAGCTGGATGCCGAGAACTGGTTCGACGTACAGCCGGATTTTGATACGGCGCATTTCATCAAAGGTTTTGGCCACCCTGACGGTAAGTTCCGCTTCAAACCAGATTGGAAACGCGCTGGCAGTGTGGTGTCATCCATGGGCGCATTGGGTCCCTGGAGTGACATGCCGGAGTGGCCGGATCATTGGGCGGTGACCGAAGCAGCCTCAACTGAAACGCCATTCCGGTTGACGACTTCACCAGCCCGCGCTTTCCTCAATTCGTCGTTCAATGAAACGCCAGGATCAGTGAAGCGGGAAGGGCGTCCCACGGTTTTGGTTCACCCGGATGATCTCGCCAGCTTGAACATGACGGACGGCGGTGCAGTTGTGCTGGGCAATGCGCGGGGGCAAGTCAACGTCTACGCCAAAGCCCACTCCGGTCAGCAACGCGGCGTATTGGTGGCCGAAGGCATTTGGCCCAATACCGCTTATGCCGATGGCTGTGGCATCAACAGTTTGACGGGTTCTGACCAGCCCGCCCCAGCGGGCGGCGGGGCCTTTCATGACACGGCGGTGTGGCTGCGCATGGTCGTTTCTTGAACTCAATCTGAACAATAGCCTCAGGTCCTGCTCATCCGTGGTCTGATAGAATGCCGTTAAGTTCATGATTTTGGCACAATTCCGCCCAGCACCTGCCGTCAATCATCCGTATACGGTTGAAATGGTGCAGTAGAATTTGCATCAAGGAAGACGGTGATTGACATGGTTTTAGCAACACAAATAATTGAAACAGAACAGGTTTCCAGCGCCAGGCGTATGGGGCTTGCGCGTCACATCAAGCTGCGTCGGGCGATTCTGCTTGGACTTGCGGCCGCCATGGCCTTGGCGACTTTGGCCCCAATGGTTGTTCTGGCCGGTTAAAGTTTGTGGTGTGCATGGCCGATGGGTTCGGCATGGGCCACCACGCGTTTAATATCCGGTTCTGCCGCCATCAGTGCAACTTCAATGCGATCGGTCGCGGCGTGAACAGTTGAAATCATCAGGTGGGGCACGAAGCGACAATGGTAGTGAACATATAAGCCCGCCGCATTGGACCGGATTCGAACGTTGTGCACATCAATCAATTGCGTTTCTTTATCCGCCAACTTTCGCAACACAGCATCGATTTTTTGCGCTGATTTGATTGACGGCGGGGCTCCATCCAACAGGCGCGGCTCCAAGGGCTCAATGTGGCTTTCCACTTCTACATCAGCGCCCAAGCCATTGCGAATTTCTGTCTCCAACGCCGTCACTCTGTCATGGGCATCCAGCAATGTTGTGGTGGCATCCACCTCCACATCAAAGCTGATAGCCAAACGATCTCCCAATTTTTGTACGGCAAGATGGTGCGTCTTGAGGCCGTGCTTTTCGGCGATCAACGCCACTTTGTCGAAGGCTGTTTCTGAATCCAATTCAACAGGATTGAGCTGAATTGAGCTATCGGCATTTTCAAACTCCCTTGAAATCGCTTGCGCAATTTCCAGTCTTAACGCTTCAATCTGAGGCACAGGATAAGTGCGTGGCACATCGACGATTAAATCCACAAACAAAGTGGGGCCTGCCGGACGCACGCGCAATTGTTTGATACCCAGCACCCCGTTGAGAGGTTCAATCCGCGCCGTGATTTTCTCCGTGGCGCCTTCAGGTGCTGCATCCAGCAGATTGTTGAGGGTTTGCTTGCCAAGACTCCAAGCGGCCCGGGATACAAACACAGCAACCACCAAAGCAGCTGCAGAGTCGGCAAAGCCATAGCCCAGCCAAACCAACACAAGCCCGATCAGAACTGCAAACGAGCTCCACATATCAGCGGCAAAGTGCAGGGCATCAGCCGCCAGTGCCGTGCTTCCGGTTTTGTCAGCCGTTTTTTTCAAGGCGCGTGAACGGTTATAGTCGATGGCGATTGACGCGATGACAATGGCAAACAGCCACCAGCTCAATTCTATCTCATGGCTGCCCGCAATCAACCGCGTGATGGCTTCGTAGGTGACCCAAGCCGTGACCGCAAACAACATGCCGGTTTCAATAAGGGCCACCACGCTTTCAGCTTTGGCGTGGCCGTAGTGATGGTCTTCGTCAGCGGGTTTGTCGGATATTCTCACGGCAACCAAAGTCAGCGCAGTTGCGCCAAAATCCATCAGGCTGTGGAAAGCTTCGGACAGCAACCCCAAGGAGCCGGATGCGATGGCGGCGGCAAATTTAACGACAGCCAATCCGCCTGACGCTAAAAGTGAGAGCAGTGCAACCCGCTGTTTTTCGGTTGAGTGGTTCATCTGGGTGGTTCTAGAGTATGGGGTCGCAAGAAAGCAATCGATCACAACAGTCTAAAACCTCCTCCTTTTTTCTAAAACAGTAAATCAATTTCAACTGGATACGGGTTCGCCCAAGTTCACACGGAACCCCGGTGGTCTGGTAGACTCTTCCGCAATCGCAAGCGATTGCTGGGAGACGCGGGGAAACCCTTCGCGG
>JAYUQS010000186.1:0-8192 GCA_043756645.1 Hyphomicrobiales bacterium
GTGTGGCGCATGCCGCTGTGGCGGGGCTATTCCAGCTATATCGACACGCCGCTGGCCGATGTGAACAATGCGGGCCAAGGCGGCTTTGCGGGTTCGATCACAGCAGCACTTTATCTCCGCCGCTTTGTGGAGAAGGCAAAAACATATGTGCATTTTGATATTTTTGCCTGGGTGCCAAACGCCAAACCAGGGCGGCCAAAGGGTGGAGAGCAACAGGCCATGCGGGCTGTATTCAGTTATTTGTCTGAACGCTTTTCTTCAAAGTGAGGGCTTGCCATGTTGGCCGTAATGGAGTGGAATGAAACGCAACCGAAACGACTTTTCGAAGGTGAGTTGCGTTTGATGTCCCCGTATTTTTCTGCCGCCCGTTCTTTGCAACTTTGGCATGACGTGGCTTTGGCACAGGTCAAAGATGATGAGCCGGATTTGTCGGTGCGGCAGATTTGTATTTTGCTGACGATTTATTTGGAGGCACCGCCGCATATGGTGCGCGACCTCGCAGCCAAACTCAGCGTGTCAAAACCCGTCATCACGCGAGCGCTGGATTCCATGGGCAAGCTTGGGCTTGTCTCACGCCGCCGCGATGAAGAGGACAAGCGCAATGTGTTGATCCAGCGCACGGTGAAAGGTGCACTCTATTTGGAGCGGCTCTCGGATTTGATTGCGGCGAAGGCGGAAAGCTAATGGATAAAAGACTGAATGTCTTTCGGGATGATTTGGCGGACGTGCGGCTGCGGGGCCGTTGTGATGCGGCGCAGTTTGTTGAGGGACAAGCGGCACAATGCGTCGTGGCCGTGGCTGGCATGCATCGCGCGCCATTGCTCGATGCCATGCAGACGACACAAGTTTTATTGGGTGAGCAGGTCCAGGTGTTTGAGCGTGCCAATGGTTGGGCATGGGTGCAGCTGACGCGGGATGGTTATGTTGGCTATGTGTTGGAAACTGCCTTGGGCGAACACACTTCTGCGCCATCGCAATTTGTCACGGCACGTTCGGCGCATCTTTACGCGAAAGCTGATTTGAAAACCCAACCTGCTGTCGCAATTCCGATGCTCTCGGAACTCTACGTGACTGGCCAGTCTGGTGACTATCTTGAAGTCTCGTCCGGGCAGTTTGTGTTTGCCGCACATGTGGGCGCTGCAATGGCTTCAGATTTCGTTTCGGTAGCCGAACAGTTTTTGCATACGCCTTATTTGTGGGGTGGCATAACTGTCTGGGGCATAGATTGTTCCGGCCTCGTGCAAGTGGCGCTGCAAGCCTGCAGTGTTTCGGTTTTGCGCGATAGCGATATGCAGGAACAAAGCCTTGGCACAGTCGTTGATCACAAGGATTTACAGCGCGGTGATTTGGTGTTCTGGAAGGGCCATGTCGGCATCATGCAAAATGCTGAAACATTGCTGCATGCCAATGGTTACCATATGAAAGTGGTAAGTGAACCCTTGCGCGAAGCGGTAGATCGCATTGCGGCGAAAGGTTCGATGATGACGTCGATAAAGCGTATTTAGCTCTTGCGCTTCTTTGCGATTTCTGCCCGGAAGGCACTGGCGGGATAGGCACCCAGAACCCTGATATAGGACGTGAAGAAAGCCAATTCTTCAAAGGCCAGTTTCACATTGGCATCATCAGGGTGGCCTTCAATGTCAGCATAAAATTGTGTCGCCGAGAATTGCCCCTCAACTTGATAAGACTCCAACTTCGTCATGTTCACGCCATTGGTGGCAAAGCCGCCCATGGCTTTATAAAGGGCCGCAGGAACGTTCCGTACACGGAAGACAAAACTGGTCATGGCCTTGCCCTGCCCGACTTTGGTGTCTTGGCGCTGCTTGGCCAGAATCACGAAGCGGGTTGTATTGTGCTCTTCGTCTTCAATGTTTTTGGCCAGCAATTTCAAGCCATAGGTTTCGCCGGCAAGCCTAGTGGCAATAGCACCGCGGGTTTTGTCGCCCAATTCAGCAAGTTCACGTGCGGCACCCGCCGTGTCGGCGGCAACGATGGGCATCATCTTATGGCTACGGATGAATTTACGGCATTGGCCAAGGGCATGCACGTGGCTGTGCACTTCTTTGATGTTCTCAAGCTTGGCACCCGGCACCACCAATAAATGAAACTCAATGCGTAGGAAATGTTCGCCCACTATACGAAGGCCTGAATCCGGCAAGAGATGATGCACGTCGGCGACACGGCCAGCTGTGGTGTTCTCAATCGCAATCATGGCCAAATCTGCTTTGCCGCTGGCCACCGCTTGGAAAGCATCCTCAAAGGTGCGGCAGGGCATGGGCTCATGATCGGGCCGCGCTTGCAGACAGGCGATGTGGGAATTGGCTCCGGATTCACCCTGATATGAGATTTTCAATTTGGCGGTCATTCAAGTATCTTTCAAAAGCCTGCGGGCCACGTCCAAGTCCTGCGGCGTATCCACGCCAAGCGGATTTGAGTCAACTTGCACAACAGCAATTTTCATGCCGTTGTCGAGGGCGCGCATTTGTTCGAGTGAGCGTTCTTTCTCACGGGTGGATTGCGGGAGATTGACGAAGCTTTCGAGTGATGAGCGCTTGTAAGCGTAGATGCCAATGTGATGCCAATGTGGTGCAGCATGATCAGGCCCTAAAAGGCGGACAAAATCTCTGGCGAAAGCCACTTCACGGGCCGCCCCCAAAGGTGCGATGGCTTTTACGATGTTCGGATTGGTGCGGTCTTCGTGAGTGTGGATTTCGGTTGCAACGGTTGAAATATCGACGCCGTCATTGGTGAGGCCCGCCAAGCAACGCCGGATTGTCATAGGGTCGATGGTGGGAAGGTCACCTTGCAAATTGACGACATGGGTAAATAAACGATCAGCGTCGCGCAGTGCCAAAGCTGCTGCCACCCGGTCTGAACCCGATTTCAATCCAGGTTCCGTGACAATCGCGTCGCCTCCTGCGGCATGTATGGCAGCGGCAATTTCGCTCTCGCCGGCCGCCACCAAAACATGGCCAAGATTCGCTTCCATGGCGCGACGCCACACATGCACAATCATGGGCGTGCCATTGATATCAGCTAAAGGTTTGCCCGGAAGCCTTGTGGCGGCCATACGGGCGGGGATAACGATAATAGTATTCTGGTGATCAATCATAAGGTTACAGGCCGAAAAGCGGCAAAATGCGCTGCGACCTTTATATGGGTTGCAGTGGAAAGGGCAAAGCATTAGTTAGCGCTCAGATTTGATATTTCTCTAGGAAGAAAAATGGACAGTTGGACGTTTAACAAAATCTCAGGCGCGGTTTTGGGCACAGCCCTTATGGTTTTTGGCTTGCAAGAGTTGAGTGGAGCCGTGTTCCATACCGAACAACCAGCTGCAGACAAGCAGGGTTTCCTGATTGAAGTGGCCCAAGCTGAAGAAGCTGCAGGCGGTGGCGAAGCTGCTGTTTCCGTGGGTGTTTTGTTGGCTTCAGCTGATGCTACCAAGGGTGCAAATGTGGCCAAGGCCTGTGCCGCTTGCCATGCCTTTGAAAAAGGCGGGGCAAATAAGGTTGGCCCAGCGCTTTATGATCTGGTTGAGCGCCCCGTGGCCGCCCATGCGGGCTTTGCCTATTCGGAAGGGGCCAAGGCCAAGTCGACTGACAAGTGGAGCTATGACAACCTCAACGCCTTCTTGAAAGCGCCAAAGGCTTATATGCCGGGCACCAAGATGGCCTTCGGCGGTATTAAGAATGACCAAAAGCGAGCTGATCTCTTGGCCTATCTCGCCTCTCTGTCGGATGCGCCCAAGCCGTTCCCGACGCCTTAATTTATTCGTCAATTTTCGGCATCTTAGCACCGGCCCACGAAAGGCCGGTGTTTTGTTTTGGGGGTAAGGCAGCGTATGACTAAGCTTCCGAATCACGGGGAGATGCAATGCGATGACGATTTCACGGCGGCGATTGATGCAGACGGCGGCGATGGTTCCAGTAGCGTCTTTTTCAGGTTTCGCAGCTGCACAAGAGCGACAATTTCGGCATGGCCTCACCCTGTTTGAAAGCGTGAAATATCCCCCTGGTTTTAAACATTATGATTATGTGAATCCCACAGCGCCCAAAGGTGGGCGCTTGCGTTTGGGCCTTTTAGGCTCGTTTGACAGCCTAAATGCCTTTACACTGAAGGGCGACCCGATTGACCCCGGTGTGAACGAAACCCTGATGAGCCGATCTTTGGATGAGCCATCAAGTGAATATGGTTTGTTGGCGGAAACGGTTTGGTATCCGGACGACTATTCACAAGTGGTTTATCGCTTGCGCCCCGAAGCGCGCTTTCATGACGGCGAGCATGTAAAGCCAGAAGATGTTATTTTCAGCTTTGAAAGCATCATGGCGAATTTGCCCAATGCGCAGGCTTATTACAAAGACATCAGCAAAGTTGAAAAGACTGGCGAGCGTGAAGTGACCTTCACATTCGCCATCAAAGGCAATCGTGAGCTTCCGCAAATCACCGGGCAAATTTCTGTCGTGCCGAAACATTGGTGGACGGCGAAAGACGCTGCTGGAAAACAGCGCGATATTTCGGCTGCGAGTTTGGAAGCCCCATTGGGGTCCGGCCCCTACAAGCTCGGGAAAATTATTCCTGGACAAAGTTTTGTTCAAGAACGGGTGAAGGACTATTGGGGTGCAGCTTTGCCGGTGAACATCGGCCAACATAATTTTGATGAGATTGAAAACCAAATCTACAAAGATCAAACTGTGATGCTCGAAGCGTTCAAAGGCGATCAGTTCGATATTCACCGCGAAAGCTATTCGAAGAACTGGGCCAATGCCTATGACTTCCCGGCGCTTAAAAATGGCAGTGTTGTAAAATTTGCAGCGAAAAAATCCGGCGTTGAAGGCATGCAAGCGTGGGTTTTGAACTTGCGACGCGAAAAATTTCAAGATGTGCGGGTCAGACGCGCCCTTAATCTCGCATTTGATTTTGAGTGGTCAAACCAGAATTTATTTTACGGCCTCTACACCCGTTCGCGGAGCTTCTTCAACAATTCAGAATTGGAAGCCAAAGGTCTGCCATCTGCGGACGAGTTGGCCATTCTGGAGCCTCTGAAAGACAAGCTGCCGCAGGAAGTCTTCACCACAGAATTCAGCAACCCCAATAATTTGACTTCAACCGACCGCCGCAAGAATTTAAGAGAGGCGCAAAAGCTTTTGACGGATGCTGGTTGGGCCGCAGAAAATCAAAACGGCAAACGCGTTCTCAAAAATGCCAAGGGTGAAACTTTGACATTGGACTTCTTGCTCTATGCGCCTGCCTTCGAGCGCATCGCTTTGCCCTATAAAGAGCAGTTGGAGCTCTTGGGTTTTGCAGTCACCATTCGCACCGTTGACTTGACGCAATACCAACAGCGCACCGAAGATTTTGACTTTGACATTATTGTTGATAGTTGGGGCCAATCTCTTTCACCAGGCAATGAACAGCGCGATTTTTATGGCGCTGCAGCAGCTGACAAAAAAGGTAGCCGCAACAGTTCCGGTATCAAAAATCCGGCCATTGATGCCATCATTGAAAAACTCATTTTGGCGCCTGATCGAAAATCTCTCGTTACGGCCACACACGCGTTAGACCGCGCCTTGATTTGGAACCATTATGTGGTGCCGATGTGGTTCGTTCCTGAGGCCTGGATTGCCTATTGGAAGCGCATGGCCTTCAAAGACCCGCTGCCGGGTTATGGTGTGGCAGGTAGTGCAGCTTCCCACAGCCACATCTGGTGGTTTGACGAAAAAGCCGACGCCGAGATCAAGAAGAACTGATGGGCGCTTATATTCTCAAACGGTTATTGTTGATGATCCCCACCATATTGGGGGTGATGCTGCTGACCTTTGTCATCATCCAATTTGTGCCGGGCGGCCCTATCGAAACCATCATCGCCGAACTTGATAATCCAGACGAAGCTGGTGGCGGCGAAAATCTTGGTGGCGGTGAAAGCAATTCAAAATATCGCGGCGCTGAGGGGCTTGATCCTGAATTCATCAAGAAGCTTGAAGTGCAATTTGGTTTCGACAAACCGCCGCTCGAACGCTTCTTGACCATGGTGTGGAATTACGCGCGGTTTGATTTTGGTGATAGTTATTTCAAAGGTCGTTCCGTCATCTCGCTGATCGTTGAGAAAATGCCGGTGTCGATTTCTTTGGGACTGTGGCTGACGCTGGTGTCTTTTCTCATCTCCATTCCTTTGGGTATCCGCAAAGCCGTGCACGATGGTTCGCGCTTTGATATCTGGACCTCGGCGGTTGTCATCGTCGGTTACGCCATTCCGAATTTCATTTTTGCCATCATCCTCATCGTGTTGTTTGCGGGCGGCAGTTATTATGATTGGTTTCCGCTGCGCGGCCTCACGTCCGATAATTTTGAAACCCTGTCGTGGTGGGGAAAATTGAAAGATTATGCGTGGCATTTGGCTTTGCCGCTGTTGGCCTTAGGCGTATCCAGTTTTGCCACCATGACGCTGCTCACCAAAAATTCGTTTTTGGATGAGATCAAAAAACAATATGTGACAACTGCACGCGCCAAGGGCTTGTCAGAAAACAAAGTGCTTTATGGTCACGTGTTCCGCAATGCCATGCTGTTGGTGATCGCCAGTTTTCCGGGCGCGTTTCTTGGCATATTCTTCACCGGAAACTTGTTGATCGAACAGGTATTCTCATTGGATGGCTTGGGGCTGCTCACCTTCAACGCCATTGTGCAGCGTGACTACGCCATCGTTTTCGCCAATCTCTATATCATGACATTGTTCGGGCTGTTCGTCGGCCTGCTCAGTGATTTGACTTATACTTGGATTGACCCCCGCATTGATTTTGAATCGCGGGAGACGTGAGCCGTGATCTTTAAAAATCTGTCTGCCATCAATCGCCGCCGCCTGAATTTGTTCAAGGCCAACAAGCGTGGGTTTTGGTCGTTTGTTTTGTTCACGTTGTTGTTTTTGTTTTCGGTGTTTGCGCCGCTGATTGCCAATGACCGCCCCATTCTTGCGTCTTACAAAGGCGAAATGCTGTATCCATTATGGCGCGATTACCCCGAAGAAATGTTCGGTGGCTTTCTGGCCAAAACCGATTTCCGTGACATGACCAATCAAGACGAAATCAGCGCCAATGGCTGGATGATCTGGCCGCCAATCCGCTATTCCTTCAACACCGTCAATCGCGAGTTACCCATGCCAGCTCCCTCGCGCCCCGCCTATTTATTGGACCGTGACACCGCCTGTTCGAAATATCCGCTGAAAGCAGAAGACCCGCAATGTCTCTGGGGCAATATGAATTGGTTGGGGACGGACGATCAGGGCCGCGATGTGGTGGCGCGGATGATTTATGGCTTTCGCATTTCAGTGGCCTTTGGTCTGATCCTCACAACTGTCGCCTCCATCATTGGCCTCGCGGCAGGGGCTGTGCAGGGTTACTTCGGCGGCTGGACCGATTTGTTGTTCCAGCGCTTCATTGATATCTGGTCGGCACTGCCGGTGCTTTATATTCTGCTGATCATGGGTGTGTTTGTGCCGCCGGGGTTCTGGATATTACTGTTCATACTCGTGCTGTTCTCATGGACGGGGCTTGTGGGTGTTGTGCGTGCTGAATTCCTCCGTGCACGAAATTTCGAATATGTGCGGGCAGCACGTGCCTTGGGCTTGAGTGACACCAAAATCATGTGGAAGCATTTGCTGCCCAATGCGCTGGTGTCGACGCTCACATTTATGCCGTTCATTCTGTCGGGTTCAGTGGGAACGCTCACGGCACTTGATTACTTAGGCTTCGGCTTGCCGCCGGGTTCAGCATCACTTGGTGAAATGGTGAAGCAGGGCAAAGAGAATCTGTTTGCACCTTGGCTGGGCTTCACGGCATTTTTTGTGGTGTCAACGTTGCTGACACTTCTGGTGTTTGCAGGCGAAGCCGTGCGTGATGCGCTTGATCCTCGGAAGACGTTTTCATGAGCTTGCTTGAGGTCAAAGAACTCTCTGTGGCCTTCACCCAGGGCGGGCGCACGACGCTGGCCATGGACTGTGTGTCTTTCACCTTGGACAAGGGCGAAACGCTAGCACTCGTCGGTGAGTCCGGTTCTGGAAAATCTGTTACAGCACAATCCATCTTGAAGCTGCTGCCATACCCCACGGCCTCGCACCCGTCTGGTGAAATTTTGTTCAATGGCGAAAATCTGTTGGATGGCGATGAAGCGGATTTACGCCGCGTGCGTGGCCGTGACATCAC
>JAYUQS010000187.1:0-3027 GCA_043756645.1 Hyphomicrobiales bacterium
TCCTGTGAAGATGGCCTTCTATCGGCAGCTTGGTGCAAGGGCAACAGCCCACGCGCCTGATACCAGCGGATTGTTTCGGGCAGACCCTGTTGCAAGGAAATGGAGTTTTGTATTGGCCATGTTGGGTTTTTTACGCACCAATCGGGATGATAGATTTGTCGGAGTTGTCCCTGCCCCAGTAAAGAGGGCTTGCCCCGCACGTGAGCCAACACATCGCCAATAAAACCCAGTGCCAATGCAATTCTGTACGGAATATAAACAGCGCGCTTGGGCAGACCAAACTCACGCCGCGTAACATCAATCAATTCCGGCCAAGAATGCCCGCCGCTGCCGTCATCAATTTCGAATGTACCGGTTTTAACTGATGTAACGACCTCAACCAAAACCCGTGCTATATCAGCTACATGCACCATGCCAAAACGCGCTGTGGCAGTTCCTGGAATTAGTCCAATAGTGGACATCAGGTTTTTCAACAAAGGCAAAGTTGCCGTGTCTCCCGGACCATAAACCGCTGATGGCCGCAAAATCGTGAGTTTGAAATCCTTCGCAAAATCTTGCAATGCAATCTCGGCGGCAGCTTTGCTTTCACCATAAAAATTCAGCGTCGGTTCGCGCGCCGCTAGAGACGACACATAAATGAACCTTGCAACGCCATTCTGCCGTGCCGCTTTCGCCAATGCCACCGTACCTTCGACATTCGGCCCGTAGAAATCCTGACGCCTCACACCTGAAACCACACCGGCCACATGCAGCACCACATCGGCAGATTTAGTCAGTATACGGAGCGATTCCTCATTCTGCAATCCGCCACGCACCACATGAACCTGTGGGCCTAAAATGACCTTGGGATCACGCACAAGAGCCACAACCTCATGCCCAGCCTCGAGCAAAAGCGGCAGTAGCGCCTTACCCACAAATCCGGTGGCGCCTGTGAGTGCGATGCGCATGGCCTTAGTGCTTTTGTCGAACGACAGGTGTGCCAACTTCTGAAATTTCGCCAGACAAATAGCCTTCCCGCGCACCCGCACGAGACAATTTACCTGACGACGTAAACGGCAAACTACGAGGGGCAATCAAAACGATTTTACAATCCACTCCGGCAACCTGGTGCACCGAAGAATAAACCGCACGGCGCAAGGCTTCCTGTTGCTCATGGTCAGCGAGTTTACACTCGACCAACACCACAACAGCGTCCTCGCCATCTTCATCTTCTACGGCAAAAGCGGCAGCTTCGCCATCTTTCAACGGGGCATTGTTTTCAGCCGCCCATTCCAAATCCTGCGGCCAGATGTTGCGGCCATTGTGGAGGATCAGATCTTTTACACGGCCTGTGATGACAATTTCACCGTCCAACAAATAACCCATATCCCCGGTATCAAGATAACCGTCAACGCCAATGGTTTGTGCCGTGGCTTCCGGTGCATTGAAATAACCCGCCATCAAACTTGGCCCGCGCACAAAAATACGACCCACCATGCGCTCAGCCAAAACCTTACCGTTTTCCGCCCGCACTTCCAATTCATGATCGGGCAAAGCCGGGCCACAGACAACGAAACTGCGGGTCAATCCCTCACTGGCCTTCTTGGCTGGAATGGCCCGCTGCTTGGTTTTCAGTGCATGCAAATCCACAGTATCAATTTTAATTGGTGCATCCACATCACTAATCGAAACCGCAAGCGTTGCTTCGGCCATGCCATAACTTGGCAGGAAGGCTTTCGCATTAAAACCCGCAACTGAGAGTGTCTCAGCAAAACGCTTCAACACATCAGCCCGCACCATATCACCACCAATGCCGGCAGCACGCCAATGCGAAAGGTCCAAAGTAATCGCATCTCCGGCAATACGTTTTGCCGCAAGATCATATCCGAAGGATGGCGATGAACAGATCGTGCATTTATTCTGGCTCATCAAACGAAGCCACATGGCTGGGCGGCGCGCGAATGATGTGGTGGCCAAATAGTCTACCGTGACTTGTGCAACCATCGGCGCCAAGCAAAACCCCACCAAGCCCATATCATGATAAAGTGGCAACCATGAAAATGCCCGGTCATCCGGCCGCGCCTTCAATCCATGCCGCACCATGCCATTGGTATTGGCCATGATTGCACTTTGCTTGATCAACACGCCTTTCGGTGCGGATGTGGATCCCGATGAATATTGCACATAAGCAACGTCGTCAGGTTCAAAGCCTTGTAAACGCGCCATGGCTTCAGGCAAGGCTTGCAATTCAGTGTGGGTATAAACCAGCTTTACTTTTGCGTCTGCGGCACCCGCAGTGATGTGTTCGCGCAAATCTTCCGACGTGATAACAGCGGCAACATCAGCTGCACGGAACATGCCCGCAACTTTTGAAATGTAAGCGTCCTTGCCGCCAATATACATGGAATAGGGCATCGGGCAGGGAATCAGCCCGGCATATTGACAGGCGAAAAACACGGCCACAAAATCCGGCCCGGTTTCGGCCACAACCGCCACCCGGTCACCACGCTTCAAGCCCAGTGACAACAGCTTGGCGGCCAGCGACAGCGCCTGTTTGCGCAAATCCGCGTAAGTCATCACATGCTGGAGGGAACCACGGGGCGAGTAAAAATTGAATCCGGTAACCCCTTGGGCAGCATAGTCCAAACCTTCGGCCAGAGTCTGGAAATCGCCCAGGCGCTGCGCCCGATGATGATTGCTGCGCGGGGTGCGCGACAGTTCTCGCGCCCCTTGAATGTCCTGCCTTAACGCTAGCGCCGCCATGCCTTAACCCCAGTCCGTTTTACGGTTTTTTCTTGGACTTTTTCTAGCAGGGCGGCGGGCTGGGCCTAAATCAATTGCTGTTTCAAATTGTAACGTGAGGTCCCAGCCTAAATATCCACTATTTTCATATAGATAACCAGGCTCATGACGCCGGAGACGCCGAGTGCGAGGCCGCACAGCCAGACAAAGATCAGCGCTGCGGTCGAATAGCCCGGATCGCTTTGCGCCTGGTGTTCTGATTCTGTCATGCGGCGCTCGCGTGAAATGATGCGGTGAGCCATATGC
>JAYUQS010000188.1:0-8182 GCA_043756645.1 Hyphomicrobiales bacterium
TACGAATGGGACGACGAGGAAAAGCACGTCGCCTTCTGCCACAACCCCTTCTCAATGCCACAAGGGGGCATGGACGCGCTGCAAAACCAAGACCCGCTCACAATCAAGGCCTATCAATACGACATGGTGTGCAACGGCTTTGAAATCGCTTCAGGTTCCATCCGCAACCATTCGCCTGAAACCATGGTGAAGGCGTTTGAAATCGCCGGCATGAACAAAGCCGTGGTGGAAGAAAAATTCGGCGGCATGTATCGCGCCTTCCAATATGGCGCACCGCCACACGGCGGCATGGCCTTCGGCGTGGATCGCATTGTGATGTTGGTGGTAGGCGCCAGCAACTTGCGCGAAATCACACTCTTCCCCATGAACCAGCAGGCCCAAGACCTGCTGATGGGGGCACCTTCGGATGCAACACCCAAGCAACTTCGTGAACTTCACATAAGATTGAACTTACCGGAAACCTGATATTAACTATAGAAGCGGAATCGTGGGGGCTACCAGAGATTCTGCCTGAGCTTTAATCGAGGACGAAACGAATGATGCGACATCTAATGGCTGCAACCGTGGCCGTATCTTTTGCTGTGACAAGCCTGGCCCCCATGGCTTACGCAGCACCCCAGCCCGAAAACGAAAAAGCGCTGGTGCTGAAAAAGAAGAAGCTGGCGGCTTCGGCACAGAAGAAAAAACTGCTGCAAGCAGAAAAACGCGCCGATGCGGTGAAGAAAATTCAAAACCAAAAACTTGCATTGCAAAAACTTGAAAAGCAGAAGCGCGATGTCGTGCGCAAAGACTGCAAAGGTTTTATGCAATGTTTGTTTGGCAGCCGCAAAGTGCGCGTTACGACCAATGGCCGCCCCGTGCAATATGCGTCTTTGAGTGCTGCAGGTTTATCCGGGCGTAAATCCCGCCAATCAATCGACTGGAATGAGACGCGCTACCCCGTGGGCTCAATCATCATCCGCACACCAGAACGCGCTTTGTATTTCATCAGCGCGAAAGGTGAAGCCGTTCGATATTCTGTGGGCGTAGGCAAAGAAGGCTTTCAGTGGAGCGGGCAAAACCGCATCAGCCGCAAGACCGAGTGGCCATCCTGGACTCCACCCGATGAAATGATCAGACGCGAAGCTGAAAAGGGCAGGGACCTGCCACCCTTCATGGAAGGTGGTCCCGGCAACCCCCTCGGCGCACGTGCCATGTATATTGGCGGCACGATTTACCGTGTGCACGGCACTAATAATGAAGCGTCGATCGGTGGTGCGGTATCTTCGGGCTGCATTCGCATGATGAATGCCGACGTGATTGATTTGTATGACCGCGTTAAAGTCGGCGCTAAAATCTACGTCTATCAATAAACGAAATCGGCTCCAGTGGTGTGAACCAACTGGAGCCGATGATCGAGAGAAAACTCTCAAACAAAAAAAGCTTAGGCCTTCTTTGCAGCAGCCTTCTTCTTCGCAGGTGCCTTCTTCTTGGCAGCCTTCTTAGGAGCGGCCTTCTTGGCAGCCTTTTTAGGAGCAGCCTTCTTGGCGGCCTTCTTTACGGTTTTCTTAGCAGCAGCTTTTTTCGCAGCCATGTTCATCTCCTAGATGATTGAGTTGTTTTTGCCCCACAACGCAGGCTCTACTATCGTGATACAATCGCAGTGCATAACTCATCGTCATAAACGCGCTTGTCACTGAAAATCTTTCTGAACCTTGTTGTGTGATTCGGCAAGATACCGAACCATATGTTGTGTTGTCGTTGAATCTGCCTAACAAGTGGTAAACAAAGGGCTGATATTAATTTTATTCCGTGGACGGATGAAATAACTACGGCGCAAGCACTCATCAAAAAACAATAAAAAACAAGGATGATCCGTAAGCGGATGAAATGCGAATATGGCGTCGTGTTTTCGTAATGTGAAATTGCCATCTGGTGTTGGAGCGGTAGTTGTCCACAATTATTTTTGACTCAACGCACCAGCACTAACATTGTTAGAGACTAAAACATGCTCGAAGGAACGGTGAAGAAGCGCGGATACAAGTCCTCCCAATGCGGATTGTCACGTTCAATCAAATTGATTTTCCAAGCGCGTGACCAATGCTTCATCGTTTTCTCGCGCTGGATAGCATCATCAATCTCTCCAAACTCTTCGTACCAAACCAAACGATGAATTCCGTATCGCTTGGTGAAGCCTTTGAAGTAACCTTCGCGATGTTGTGTTGCACGGCCTACAAGGTTTGACGTTACGCCAATGTATAAAGTGCCGTAAGGTTTTGAGGCGAGGAGATAAACGGCATAGACTTGCTCTTCGTACATTTGTTTTCTCAGACATGTCATTGCCGGACTTGTTCCGGCAATCCATCGTAGTTCAAGTAGATTGTCAACACGTGCGCAGGGCGCTCGCCAGAACCACTGTCAACGTTGAACCATGGATTGCCGGAACAAGTCCGGCAAAGCCAAAACCAAACTCTGTCATCACCGTACGTGTTGCGGTGATCCATCGTGGTGCGAGCGGAATGCCAGTGCGTGCGCAGAGCGCACGCCTGCACCACCGTCAACGGTGATCCATCGTGGTACGAGCGGACTGTCAACGCGTGCGCCGTGCGCACGCCTGCAAGACTGTCAGTGTTGAACCATGGATTGCCGGAACAAGTCCGGCAATGACAATTTTGGAGGAAGTGCAAACAAAAAAGGCCGGAGTTTCCTCCGGCCATGCTATGAATCACACTATGGCTTAGTCATCACAACCGTTCGATTGTCCGCAAAGGCATTGTTTACAACCGCCAATGTTGCGCATTGTCTTGTTGCTGCACGAGTCACAAATCTCATCAAGAAATCCGGCAAAAGGATTGTGAATAGCAGTTGCCATGTTAGCATTCGCAGGCGCAGTAAATAGCCAAGGCTTTGGTTCTACTCCTCTGGTTTTTTTGACCAACGACTTCTTTTCAGGTCTCCGGCTTTTGCGATACCGTACCACGTTGTCCGAGGCGGGAAGTTTTTCAATTTCTCTCCGAGTTTCTTTGAGATGTTCTACATATTCGGTTGCCAAGTCTGCGGGCATGCCAAATTTCTCAATGAGGAAACTTGGGTCTGTAACTGAGTAGACCTCCGATACGGGAGCAAAGGTGTAAAAGACAAACTTTCGCGCTTCTTCTTCCATCTCTTGAAACTCAAAGAAGTTTGCAGCCCTACTGTCTGCTCCTTCTGCGTGATCAATCGAGTCTACGGTTTTATGTAAGAAACAGTGCCCCATCTCCTCAATAAAGATCGCTATCGCGCTTGCCACCCCTGCTATAGCTTGATCCATCAAACCAGCTTTGTAAAAAATTGTCCGATCTTTGGGACGTGCTTTAGCTGAGAATCCTTTGAGGTAACCTGCAGGCATTTCAACAAAACGAATGCGTTTGCGCTCATCTGAATGATGCTCAAATTTCAGAATTAAGGCCTTCACATCAATTCTCATCCATAGCGGTATGCCCAAAAACTTCCTGAGGTCTTCAGCTAGCTGAGCGATACTGCTATTTTCCCAAGCTTTTCTCATCGGTCTCTCCTCACGAACACCCACTCGTGCTCCCACACGTGTCACACTTCATACAGGTGCCGTTCCGCACCATGGTGTAGTTGCCGCACTCTCCACAGCAGTCGCCTTCGTAGCCTTTCAGCTTGGCTTCGGTGCGGCGGTCCATGTGTTGCATGACGACCGGTTCGGGCATAGAGACCTTGGCTTCGATGGCCAAGGCCAGCGACCCAACAGAGTCAGCGGCGCGCATTTGAAGCGCGTGAGCTGCTGATGTTGCAACAGCAACACTTTGCGGGATCATCACCACATTGCTGAGGTTGGATTTGCGCACGAAGCCTGTTGATACAAATTGCTTTGCTGGCTTGGCTGCCACTTCGTCATCAACACCGGCACCCAGGGAGTCAAAGCCGAGTTCGGATGTATCTACATGCGCAAGGTCGTTGCGACCGAGGTAAGACACCGCCAACTCGCGGAACACGTAATCGAGGATCGACGTGGCGTTCTTGATTGAGTCATTGCCTTGCACCATGCCGGCGGGTTCGAATTTTGTGAATGTAAACGCATCCACATATTCATCCAACGGCACACCATATTGCAGACCAACAGAAATCGCGATGGCGAAGTTGTTCATCATGGCGCGAAGGGCCGCACCTTCCTTGTGCATGTCGATGAAGATTTCGCCGAGCTTGCCATCTTCATATTCACCGGTGCGGAGATAAACCTTGTGGCCGCCGACGACGGCCTTCTGGGTGTAGCCCTTCCGGCGTGAGGGTAGCTTCTCGCGTTCGAACTGGCGTTCAACGACGCGCTCGACAATCCGCTCCACAATAGTTTCGACGCGGGCTTGCATGGGCTTTGCGGCCAAGGTTTCGCCGATATCTTCATCCGCATCTTCATCAGCGATGAGTTGTGACGACAAGGGTTGCGAGAGCTTTGAGCCATCACGATAAAGCGCATTTGCTTTGATGCCGAGTTTCCACGACAACATGTAAGCAGCGTTGCACTCTTCAACAGCCGCATCGTTTGGCATGTTAATGGTTTTCGAAATTGCACCTGAGATGAAAGGTTGCGATGCGGCCATCATACGGATGTGGCTGTCAACCGACAAGAAACGCTTGCCGATGCGACCACACGGGTTGGCGCAGTCGAAGACGGCGAGGTGCTCGTCCTTCAGGCCCGGCGCTTGTTCCAAAGTCATGGCGCCGCAGACGTGAATGTTGGCCTTGTCGATGTCAGCTTTTGAGAAGCCGAGATGCGCCAACATGTCGAATCCGAAGTCATTCAATTGCTCAGCAGTGATTTTCAACACCGACTTGCAGAAGTCTTCGCCCAGCGTCCACTTGTTGAAGACGAACTTGATATCGAAGGCTGAGGCCAAACCAGACTCGACCTTGGCAATCAACTCATCGGTGAAGCCTTTGGCTTTGAGTTGCGCATGGGAAATGCCAGGTGCATCCGCCAGTGTTCCGTGGCCCACTGCATAGCCGATGATCAATTCGATTTGATCAGCGGTATAGCCGAGGAAGCGCAACGCCTCAGGCACAGCCTGGTTGATGATCTTGAAATAACCGCCACCGGCGAGCTTCTTGAACTTCACCAAAGCAAAGTCTGGCTCGATGCCTGTGGTGTCGCAATCCATGACCAGACCGATGGTGCCGGTGGGGGCGACAACGGTGGATTGGGCGTTGCGGTAACCATGGGCTTCACCCATTGATACGGCTTTGTCCCACGCCTTGCGCGACGCTTCGGCGAGTGACTTGTCCTTCAAGTCATTCTCGTCCAGCGGCACCGGGTTGGTTGCAATGCCTTCGTAGCCAACGGCTGCACCATAGGCGGCGCGGCGGTGGTTGCGCATGACGCGCAGCATGTGCTCGCGGTTTTTGGCAAAGCCGGAGAAGGGGCCAAGTTCTTTCGCCATTTCGGCTGAGGTTGCGTAGGAAATACCGGTCATGATGGCCGAGATGGCAGCGCAGATCGAGCGGCCTTCATGGCTGTCATAGGGAATGCCTGACGTCATCAGCAATCCACCAATATTAGCAAAGCCCAAACCGAGGGTGCGATATTCATAGGACTGCTTGGCAATTTCCTTCGACGGGAATTGCGCCATCAACACCGAGATTTCCAAAACGATGGTCCACAAGCGAACCGCGTGTTCGTAGGATTCGATATCGAATGAACCATCGGCGCGTTTGAACTGAATGAGGTTCAGCGAGGCGAGGTTGCAGGCTGTATCGTCGAGGAACATATATTCCGAGCACGGATTGGACGCGCGGATTTCGCCGGATGCCGGGCAGGTGTGCCAGTCATTGATGGTGGAGTGGAATTGAATGCCAGGATCAGCCGAAGCCCAGGCGGCATAACCAATCTTGTCCCACAAAGAGCGGGCCTTCATGGTCTTCATCACTTTGCCGTCGCGGCGGGCCAAGAGGTTCCAATCGCCATCGGTTTCAACGGCTTTCAAGAATGCGTCAGTGACACGGACGGAGTTGTTGGAGTTCTGGCCAGCAACGGTGCGGTAAGCTTCGCCATCCCAATCCGAGTCATAGGTATCAAATGAAATCTCGGTATAGCCTTGGCGGGCGAATTGGATGACGCGCTTGATGTAATTGTCAGACACCATCGACTTGCGGGCGTCTTTGACCGCGCGCTTCAGGGCAGGGTTCTTTTCAATTTCGAAGCAATCACTGCCCGGGCCTTCGCAATTGACGCAGGCCTTCATGATGGCAGTCATGTGCTTCTTGACGACCTTGGAACCGGTCACGAGAGAGGCAACTTTCTCCTCCTCTTTCACTTTCCATTCGACATATTGTTCGACATCTGGATGATCGACATCAACCACGACCATTTTGGCCGCACGGCGCGTGGTGCCGCCTGATTTAATCGCACCTGCAGCACGATCGCCAATCTTGAGGAAGCTCATCAGGCCCGACGACTTACCGCCGCCCGCCAGCTTTTCGCCTTCGCCGCGCAGATAAGAGAAGTTGGAACCGGTGCCTGAACCATATTTGAACAGGCGGGCTTCACGCACCCAAAGATCCATGATGCCGCCTTCGTTGACGAGATCATCAGCCACCGATTGAATGAAGCAGGCGTGGGGTTGTGGGTGTTCGTAAGCCGACTTTGACTTTGTCAGTTTGCCGGTTTCAAAATCCACATAGTGATGGCCTTGCGCCGGACCATCTACGCCATAAGCCCAATGCAGACCGGTGTTGAACCATTGTGGCGAATTCGGTGCGCACATCTGGCGGGCCAACATGAAGCAATGCTCGTCGTAGAACGCGCGGGCGTCAGTTTCAGTGTCGAAATATTTGCCCTTCCAGCCCCAATAGGTCCACGTGCCAGCCAAACGGTTGAACACTTGCTTGGCCGAACGCTCGCCGGTGATCCGGTCTTTGTCGGGAACACCTGCCAATGCATCCTCGTCCATGACGGAGCGCCAAAGCCAAGATGGAATGGTTTCTTCTTCAACTTTTTTGAGCGCCTTGGGGATTCCGGCTTTGCGGAAATACTTCTGCGCCAGAATATCCGTGGCCACTTGTGACCAGGAGGAGGGGACCTCAATATCGGCCAACCGAAACACAATCGATCCGTCCGGATTTTTGATTTCGCTTACAGCATTCCGAAAATCGATACCTGTGTACGCATCCTGACCTTCAACCGTATAGCGACGTTCAATCTTCATAGTTTTCCCCTTAGCTTTCCTGGCGCGGATGCTGTCCATCCGCAGAATTATTGACCGTGGGCGCACGAATATGCCCACGGAGTGAAACCCAACCCGTGTTTAACGCTACTTCCTGTTTTGGCGTTGTTACGCCCGCCAACACTTGCGATGCGGAATTTGGAGTCCCCCCAAATTCACTCGGCTTACTGCCTTTTGGCTTCGCAGCCCTTGGACGACAATACTATGACAACCGCAATCTGCCGTCAACCAATAGTGTCTTAACAAATGGTTAACACCACATCTTGTAGGTCACAACGCATGACCATCCTTGATGGTTCCTACATCCTCCGATTCGAGGGGGAAGCTCAAGAGGAACAACGATATAAGCCACAGGTCAGTCTGAAACAGTGGATTAATGAGAGGTTAAGCTTGACAGCCGTCAAGAGGGGGAGGGGTGAAGATTGTGAAAATATAGTTTGATCGTTTTGAAGTGCAAATATCCAAACTCAACCGAAGGATGAAAATTTTGCACCGAGAATCGATTGGCCAGTCAATAGGTGAAGCCTAAATACGCACGGTAGGAAAAAACAACTTGACACCGCGCGGTTGATCAGCTAGAAATCGGCATACTCCCGAAAAGCATCTGAATTGTCCCTTACCCCAGCAACAGTCTTGAGCCGATCATGAAGACGACGTGGGAATGGCATAAATATATATTAAATACAGTTGCTTAAGTCGTGAATTTTGGACTTTTCGCCTCGGGTATCACACATCTGTTGGGGGCGATAGGAACTTCGAAAAACAGGCCCACTAAAATCTGTCTCAATTGTTGTTTGAATTTTTTAGTCCGTCATCCCGGCGAAGGTCGCAGGGCTATCGCATATGGCCAAAGGGACCTCATCCGCCCCGTTGGGGCACCTTCTCCATCTGCGATGGAGAAGGGACAAACCCCAACATGTCGTCCCTTCTCCATTGAAAATGGAGAAGGTGGATTGCGCGAAGCGCAAGACGGATGAGGT
>JAYUQS010000189.1:0-3022 GCA_043756645.1 Hyphomicrobiales bacterium
CCGGTGCCGATAATGATGAGATCGTGGGACATTTATCGCGACCTATTCGGCAGCCTTGCGAGAAGCCCTGTAGTCCTCGGCCCAGCGCTTGACAATTTGTGTTTCAATGTCAGTGCGGATGCCATCGGCTGAAAGGTCTATTTCCTCGCCAATCTTGTCCAGCTTCCAACCCAGGCAACGTCCCTTGTCGCCCAATGCAACCTTGCGAAAAAACTGCTCATCCCTCAATTCTTCAAACATGGGCATGGTACGAATCTCTTCGCCCAAATCCAAATCTCCTTCGATGCCATCCTTAAACTTTACCCTGAGGACCGGAAAGTGGGGAACTTCAACGCTGACGATGCGGTTTCTCATGTGATTCGACCTTTGTATCCGCGCCCGCTATAGATTTCATCCCAAGCGAACGACACCTCCCTATGATGTAAAACGAGCCACCGCCGAAGCAGTTTCAGCTTGGCCTTTGGTAATTCGCCGCTCATCAACCTTGCGCCCACTATTGTCAATTTGCACTCAAATTCGCCATAACTTGCATGGACATGAGGCGGATCATGGTCATTGGGATATATGACCACTGCCACGCCGTCCACTATCGCAATCGTTGGCATTGTCTCACAAATCCAGTAGCGTCCACCGCGGATCCTCCAGACCTTCCTTGATCCTGACCAAAAACATCACGACCTCCTTGCCGTCGACGATGCGGTGGTTGTAGATTTATGCAAAATACTTCTTGGCACATTTACTTTTTTTCATCTTTCAACATGGCACTGCGGAGAATTGTATTGATGCGGGTTTGATAGCCGGGGCCTGCCAATCTAAGCCAAGCCAAAATATCGGCGTCAAGGCGAACAGTTGTTGATTCTTTTCTCGGTCTGAAAAGATGACCGTCGCGAAATGGCTTGGCATTTTTCCAAAATTCCTCCGTAAGCGGAGGAATATCGCTGTAGTCAATATCTTCGTCACGCATGTTTCGAAGTGCTTCAATCTGCTTTTTCTCCGCCGCGGTCAAAGGTGGAGGATTATCGAGATCAATTGTATATCTGACGTAAGTTTTCTTCATATCTCAAACGCTCCTTGCGGTCGGCATGACGAGCCGAGATAATTCTAATGACTTCTACATCGCCGTCTACCCATCCGGTGTGCACCACAAGAAGCAAAAGTTCGCCATCAACTTTACCAATGGTATGCCAACGGTCTTCCCGACCATGATAGTCGTCAAATTCGATCAAGGCACGGTCGTCGGTGAATGCTTTCGCGGCTAGCTTAAAAGTGATGCCATGCTTTCGGACGTTACTGTCCGCTTTCTCTTCATCCCAGTCGAAGTCTCGTTTCATGTTGTTACTACATTTCTGTTATAACGTCAATGTAGTAACAACTCACAAATCCAGCAAAGCCCGTTGCGGATCTTCCAAACCTTCCTTAATTCGCACCAGGAATGTCACGGCTTCCTTGCCGTCGACGATGCGGTGGTCGTAGCTCAGGGCCAGATACATCATTGGGCGGATGACGACTTGGCCGTTGACGGCGATGGGGCGGTCCTGGATTTTGTGCATGCCCAGAATGCCGGATTGCGGCGCGTTCAGAATAGGCGTTGACATCAGCGAGCCATAGATGCCGCCATTGGAAATGGTGAAGGTGCCGCCTTGCATGTCGGCGATGGTCAGTTGGCCGTCGCGGGCTTTCTTGCCGTAATCTGATATGGTTTTTTCGATGCCGGCAAAACTTAGCATGTCGGCATTGCGCAGGACGGGAACCACCAGTCCCTTGTCGGTGCCGACGGCCACGCCGATGTGGTAGTAGTTCTTGTAAACAATATCATCGCCATCAATTTCAGCATTGACGGCGGGAACATCCTTCAGGGCCTGAATGGCGGCCTTGGCGAAGAAGCTCATGAAGCCGAGTTTCACACCATGCTTCTTTTCGAAAACATCCTTGTAGGAATTTCGAAGCGTCATGACAGACGTCATGTCGACCTCGTTGAAAGTGGTTAGCATCGCTGCGGTGTTCTGGGCATCTTTCAGGCGGCGGGCGATGGTCAGGCGAAGCCTGCTCATCTTCACGCGCTCTTCGGCGCCTGAGGTTGCCTGTGGTAAAGGCCCCAACCCTGCCCCTCCCCGAAGATCGGGGAGGGGTGCGGGAACCACAGGTTTTTCAAGATGGTTGATGACATCGCCCTTGGTTATGCGGCCATCTTTGCCCGAGCCGGGAATTTCGCCGGACTTCAGATTGTTTTCGGCCATGACTTTGCGTACGGCGGGTGAAAGCACCGGGGCCGCTGTTTGGGCTGGTGTGGCTGTTGCAGCGGCAATTGCCGCAGGGGCCGCTGCGACAGGCGCTGCCGCAACGCCGGCCTCGCCTTCTGCAATGGTGCCAAGAAGCGCACCTACGGCGATGGTCGATCCAACCGCCGCCACGATTTTTTCCAACTTGCCGGAAGCGGGGGCTGGCACTTCCACCGTCACCTTGTCGGTTTCAAGTTCAACCAATGGCTCATCGGCTTTCACCGCCTCACCTTCCTTTTTAAACCACTTGGAAATGGTGGCCTCAACCACGCTTTCGCCGAGGGTTGGAACCTTGATGTCTTTGCTCATCTTGCTATCGCCTTTGTGTAGTTGCTTCCTCCCCCCGAAGGGGAGGCGAAAGATTGTTTATGAAAGTGCTTCATCCAAGAAGGTTTTCAGTTCCTTCAAATGCCGACTCATCAGGCCGGTTGCTGTCGAGGCCGACGCAGGTCTGCCGACATAGCGAGGCCTGCTGATTTTGGCCCGGATGAATTCCAGTACGCGCTCAATGCCGGGCTGGACAAAGGTCCAGGCCCCCATATTGTGGGGCTCTTCCTGGCACCAGATGGTTTCAGCGTTTTTAAAACGCGCCAATTCTTGGGCCAGTGCCTTGTGGGGCCAGGGATAAAGCTGCTCGATGCGCAGAAGATAAATATCGTTGGTCCCGCGTTTTTCGCGTTCCTCATAAAGATCATAGTAGACCTTGCCGGAGCACAGGACGACGCGCTTGATCTTGTCGTCTT
>JAYUQS010000190.1:0-8035 GCA_043756645.1 Hyphomicrobiales bacterium
CGGAGTGTAGCGAGATATAGCGAAACCACCGCGCGGTGTCAAGTCCTATTTTCCTATTGTAGGCGAAATTGTGATGTTTCCCAACGACAACGTCCGCACTCAAAAGGAAAACCCGCCATCTCATTGAGACAGCGGGCTTTATTTTGGTTGCGGGAGCCAGATTTGAACTGACGACCTTCAGGTTATGAGCCTGACGAGCTACCGGGCTGCTCCATCCCGCGTCATTGTGTAGGAACGATGACGTTCAGACGCGAGGCGGGGTGTAGCAGTGCTTTGCGCCAATGGGAACCCCTCACAAATATATATTTTTGCAGTGCAAAAAATTTGGAATGGAACGGGAACCTTGTGTCGTGGTGGCACAGATGCGTCGTGGTTGAACAGTTTGGTAACCCGTTGTTAAGTGGAATTTTTCCAGTTGGAAACGCTTTCGAAACCAAGTCTCGCTATTCTGCCTTCACGACACGCGTAACCCTCTGAGCGGGGAAGTGTCACCGGCGGTTCGGGATTAGGTACTGCGTACCCGGACGCCAGTTTGTAAAAAGTGGGGAGCCTCCGTCATGGATGCTCCCCATTTGTTTTTGGTTTAACTTGCCAGTCGAATGCCCGCCGTGCTTATTAATTTCGAAAGACGAAATAACTCTGGCAGAGGTTGCAGATGGATCGCAGGCGCTTATTGGCGATGACAGGTTTGGCCACCCTTGCTGCGGCTTCACCTGCGTTGGCTCAAAAAAACATCACACCACAGGCCTTGTTGCTCGCTTGGTATGACCTGACGCTCGAACTGGTGCGCCACACCGCCACTTACACACCTCCCGTTGCTTCGCGGGCTTTTGGTTATTTGGGTCTTATTGCTTTTGAAGCTGTGGCTTCCGGTTCAAAACAGCTATCGAGTTTGGCAGGGCAGTTGCCGCAGCTCACCACTGTTCCAAAGCGTGACGGTAGGTTGCGTTATGATGAAGCAGCAGTTTTGCATGGTGCATTCATTTCTGCCGTGAAAGCGCTTTTTGCAAATACCGGCCCCACCGGCCAACGCGCCATGGCGGCAAATGCGAAAAAGCTGGACGTTATTTTGACAAGTCAAGTCAAAGCATCGACGTTGAAGCGCAGCCTGGCCTATGGCGAGGACGTTGCCGTGCATATTCTTGAATGGTCGAAAAATGATGGCGGGGCTGATATTCAACTGATGGGCTTTGCCAGTGACTATAAAGTTGATGATGCGCCAGGACGCTGGAAACCAACCGGGCCCATTCGTTTACAGCAATTGCCGCTGTTGCCTAAGTGGGGCGATAACCGGACGTTTGCATTGGCCACGGCAGCCTCGTGCTCATTGCCACCACCACCATCCTATAGCGAAGACAAGGCCTCGCAATTCTACAAAGAGGCGATGGAAGTTTACGAAACGTCCAAAACCTTGACGCCCGAGCAAAAGCTGATTGCACGGTTCTGGTCGGATGACCCGATGCTGTCGCCCACACCTCCGGGGCACTGGCTGTTTATTGCATTGGATATTTTGAAAGCGAAAGACGCTTCACTTGAAGAGCATGCGGATGTGTTGGCGCGGTTGGGCTTTGCGCTGTCAGATGCGTTTGTGGCCTGCTGGAAAAGCAAATTTGACTACGACCTGCTGCGGCCTGTGACTTACATCAAAAACGTCATCGACAAGACGTGGGAACCGATTTTGATCACACCACCGTTTCCAGAATATCCATCGGGACATAGTACGCAATCGGGTGCGGCGGCGACGGTGCTTTCAACTTTGTTTGGTGAGAATTTTGACTTTGAAGATAAGACCCATGTCCGAGAGAAATTTGAAGGCCGGCCTTTCAAGAGTTTCTGGGATGCGGCCAATGAAGCGGGAATATCGCGGCTCTATGGCGGTATTCATTTCCGCGCTGCGGTGGAGCGTGGATTGGAGCAGGGGCGTTGTGTTGGCATGGCTGTCAATGCGTTGAAAACGAAAGTGACAGCATGAAGCGCAGATTTTTGTTTGCAGTATTGCTGACAATAACACCCGCCTTTGCACAAGATGCGGCACCTGTCATTCCAAGCTTTGAAGAGGTAACAAAATCCTCAGGTGTTGCTTCGGTTTATTCCGGTGATTATTTTTTCATGGTGGGCGGTGGTGCGGCCACGTTTGATTGCAACAAAGATGGCGCGCCGGATTTATTCACGGCGGGTGGTGAAGGCAGAGCAGGATTCTTTCGCAACACCTCGAAGCGCGGCGGAGCTGTCACATTTAAAAAACAAAAAAGTGGCCTGGAGTTAGACAAAGTCTCAGGGGCTTACCCTTTGGACATAGATGCTGATGGCCATGTTGATGTGGTTTTGTTGCGCGTTGGCGAAAACAAAGTGATGCGTGGGCTTGGCAATTGCAAATTTGAAGTGGCCAATAAGCGCTGGAATTTTGATGGTGGTGATGCCTGGTCGGTATCTTATGCCGCAACGTTTGAAAACGGCGCGTCCTGGCCTTCGATTGCGATTGGCAATTACATCAACCCGAAGGAAGAACTTTCGCCTTGGGGCTCGTGTACTGATAACTGGTTACACCGGGCGCGCATTGATCAAAAAAAACCGCCCTTTGCATTTACAAAACCCATTCCCTTGACGCCAAGCTATTGCGCTCTTTCCATGCTGTTCACAGATTGGAACCGCTCCGGCACGCCGTCGCTTCGTGTGTCGAATGATCGTGAATATTATGAAGGTGGCGAAGAGCAGATGTGGAAGCTTGCCCCCGATCAAGCGCCCACCCTTTATTCCGATAAAGACGGTTGGAAGCGGTTGCGGATTTGGGGTATGGGCATTGCCTCAGCCGATTTGAACGGCGACACATACCCTGATTATTATTTGACCTCGATGGGTGACAACAAGCTGCAATTCCTGAAGGAAGTTCCAGCGGGCGGGCAGCCAAAGCCTGATTATAAAGACACGGCTTGGCCATCAGGAGTGACGGCGCATCGGCCTTTTATGGGGGACGACCTCCGCAATTCGACGGCTTGGCATGCGCAGTTTGAAGATGTGAACAATGATGGCTTCTATGATTTGTTTGTGGCCAAAGGCAATGTGGCGGAGATGCCGGACTTTGCGGCGAAGGATCCCAACAATTTGCTGCTTGGAAAAGCCGACGGCAAATTTATGGAAGTCGCCGACAAGGCTGGTGTCGCAAGTATGGAAACCTCACGCGGCGGCATGCTGGTTGATTTCAATCTTGATGGGTTGCTTGACTTGGTGGTGGTGAACCGTGGAACAGCAACGCAAATCTGGCGGAACAGTTCAAAGACTGCGGGCCATTGGTTGCAAGTGAAATTGGAGCAGCCCGGTGCCAACCGAGATGGCATTGGCGCTTGGGTTGAAGTGAAGCGCGGTGACGTCATCACGCGGCGCGAAATCACTTCAGGCGGTGGCCATGCGTCAGGGCATTTGGGCTGGTGGCATTTTGGATTGGGCGATTTTACCAATGTCGAAGTTCGTGTACTCTGGTCCGATGGCACTCGAGGCCCTTGGCAGGTCGTTGCGGCGGATGGATTTTATCGCTTGTCACCAAACAAAACACCCGAGGGTATGAAGGTTGCGAAATGAATGCAGATAATCCCATCGTCCTGCAAGTAGAGGATTGTCCTGTCAGTGGTGGCAGCGACTATGGTACCGCCCTGAGTTGGCGCACAATGTTGGACAAGGCCCTCACGCCCAGCAGTGGAATGACCGCAGGGGTCATCGACATGATGCCAGGTGCCTTGGGCAAGTTGCATTGGCATGCACAGCCTGAAATTTATTATGTCTTGTCGGGCCAAGGCGAAGTCGAAATTCAAGATACGAAATATCTGCTCAAACCGAACACTGTCATCTTTATTCCCGGCAACGCCCCCCATGCGCTTACCAATAGTGGCACGGACAGTTTGAGAATATTTTACGTCTTCGCTGCTGATAGCATGGCCGACATTACCTATGTTTTTCAGGATGGCTCGCAGAAAGTTCTACGATAGCAGTGTTACCCCCGCATTGGTTCCGCATGCACCAGCTGGTCTGACTTTGATGGCGGTTGCCGTGTTGCGCATCAGAATTAAAACGGTCACAGGTTGGCAGCGCTTGTGAAGATTGGACTTGAACCAGAATTGCGCACTGGTAAGTAACGCTGCAGACAATCAAAGGTATTCGCAATGCGGCTCAAAGGCAAAACGGCGATCATCACAGGTGGTGCCCGGGGTATTGGCGCTGCAATTGCTGCCGCCTATGTGCGAGAGGGTGCGCGGGTTTGTGTTGCTGATATTGAGTTTGCCGCTGCACAGGAAACTGCAAAGCATATCGGCAATGATTCTTTTGCCTTTCATTTGGATGTTACGAAACTTGATCAGATTGAAGCTTGCGTCAAGAAAGTAGAAAACGAAGCAAGCGGTGTTGATATTCTGGTGAATGTTGCTGCGATTTTTGACATGGAGCTTTTTCAGGAAACCTCTGAGAAAAGCTATGATCAGCAATTTGCGGTCAACGTCAAAGGTACACTTTTTATGATGACCGCTGTTTCGCGCTCGATGATAGCGAGAGGCAAAGGCGGCAAGATCATCAACTTCTCCTCACAAGCGGGTCGTCGTGGTGAGGCTTTGGTTGCGGTTTATTGTGCATCCAAGGCTGCCGTCATTTCGCTCACGCAATCAGCAGGGCTTGCTCTTATCAAGCACAACATCAACGTCAATGGCATTGCACCTGGCGTTGTCGATACGCCGATGTGGGATGTGGTGGACGGGCTGTTTGCCAAATATGAAAACCGCCCGCTTGGTGAAAAGAAAAGACTCGTCGGAGAAGGCGTTCCCTTCGGCCGCATGGGTAAAGTGGAAGACCTCGTGGGCTGCGCTATATTCTTAGCCAGTTCGGAAAGTGAATATATTGTGGCCCAGACATTCAATGTTGATGGCGGCCAGTGGATGAGCTGAAGCAAATGACAAAACTCAATCTTGTGACGGTGCGCGGGCTTCAAGCCGAGGTCGCCACACCGCGCTATTCCCGCACCTCACTCACACCTGGCATTGTACATATTGGGGTTGGTAATTTTCATCGCGCCCATCTCGCGGTTTATCTTGATGATCTTTTCAACATGGGGCTGGACCATGATTGGGCGATCATCGGGGCCGGGGTTATGCCCAGCGATGAGGTGATGTGTGCGAAACTTAAAGCCCAGGATTTTCTGACGACTGTGGTCGAGCAGGATGCCAATTACTCGTCGGCGCGTGTGACAGGGCCGATGATTGATTTTATCCCGCCGTCACAACGCCAGCGCTTGCTCACAACCTTGGCGGACCCTGCAATCCGTATCGTTTCGTTGACGGTGACGGAGGGCGGATATATGATCAACCCTGCTACGGGCACGTTTGATCCATCGCATCCGGCCTTACAACATGATGCGAAAAATCCCGATGATCCCACAAGCGCATTCGGTTTGATTCTACATGGGCTGAAAGCCCGCAAGGCCAAAGGTCTGCAACCATTCACCGTCATGTCTTGTGACAACCTTCCGCATAATGGTGTTGTCACCCGCAATGCGGTTGCCGGTTTGGCACGATTAACTGACGGTGCTTTGGCCGATTGGGTGGAAAAGCACGTGGCTTTCCCCAATGGCATGGTGGACCGCATTACGCCTGCCACATCAGACCGCGAGCGCAAGATTGCGTTTGAGAAATTCGGCATTGAAGACAATTGGCCGGTGTTCTGCGAGGAGTTCAAACAGTGGGTGGTGGAAGATCACTTCCCGGCGGGGCGTCCGGCTTTTGAAAAAGTTGGTGCGCAGTTTGTTTCGGACGTCACACCCTTCGAGTATATGAAAATCCGCATCCTCAATGGCGGTCATGCCGTGATTGCTTATCCCGGTGGATTGCTCGATGTGCATTATGTGCATGAGGCGATGCAGCACCCGCTGATCCGCGGTTTCTTTGCCAAGGTCGAACAGCAGGAAATCATCCCGTCGGTGATGCCGGTGCCCAACACCAATATTCAAGATTATTACAAGCTGATTGACCGGCGCTTCTCCAATCCAAAAATCGGCGATACCGAGCGGCGCTTGTGTCTTGACGGGTCGAACCGTCAGCCCAAATTTATTGTGCCTGTGATTGCAGATAATTTGAAAGCGGGCCGCAGCATTTCAGGACTCGCACTCGAGTCGGCGTTGTGGTGCCGCTATTGCTACGGCGTCAGTGACAGCGGCAAAATCATTGAACCCAATGATCCGGTGTGGGACCGTTTGCAAAGCTTGTCGCGTCAAGCCAAGGATGATCCGATGCAGTGGTTGAGCATGGACGATATTTATGGCGACGTGGCCAAAGACGAAAGCTTCCGTGCGGCCTTCAGTGGTTGGTTGAATATGCTGTGGCGGGATGGCACTGAGAAGACGCTTGAGAATTATATTTCGGCCTGACACCCCTGCTTCAAACTTGTGAATTCCTTTTGCTTGTTGACAGATCTTTGGCTTATCTCCCTCTGAAACGAAATGGAGAGTCTCATGAAAATTGCCCTTGGTGCCGATAGTGCCGGAAAGCCGTTGCTTGATGTGATAGAAGCACATCTGAAAACGCGCGCCGATTTGAGCGTGACCAATATGAGTGAGGCCGGATTCTATGCCGACCTCTCGGGCAAAGTGGCGCGGGCCGTCAAGAACGGTGCGCATGACCGTGCTATCCTGGTGTGTGGTACTGGCATTGGGGTTTGCATTTCGGCGAATAAAGTGCCGGGCATCCGTGCGGCTCTGACCCATGATACATATTCGGCGGGCAAGGCCGCGACTTCCAACAACGCACAAATCATCACCATGGGGGCGCGCGTCATCGGGCCGGAATTGGCCAAGGCGATTGTTGATACATATCTTGCCGCGTCGTTTGACCCCAAAGGGGCTTCGGCCAGCAATGTAGACGCAATCAATAAACTAGATGGATCAAACACATGAAGACCAGAGCTGCAGTTGCCTTTGAAGCTGGTAAACCACTTGAAGTGGTTGAAGTGGATTTGGAAGGACCTCGCGCAGGTGAGGTTTTGGTTGAGATCATGGCCACAGGCGTGTGTCACACCGATGAATTCACGATTTCGGGGGCGGACCCTGAAGGCTTGTTCCCCGCCATCATGGGCCATGAAGGGGCAGGGGTTGTGCGCGAGGTTGGGGTTGGTGTGACCTCGCTGAAAGTCGGTGACCACGTCATTCCGCTTTACACGCCGGAGTGCCGGGAGTGCGAATATTGCCTCAACCCCAAGACCAATCTGTGCCAGAAGATCAGGACCACACAAGGCAAGGGCCTGATGCCGGATGGCACGTCGCGCTTTTCCTACAAGGGCCAGATGATCCATCACTATATGGGCTGTTCGACTTTTGCGAACCACACGGTGATGCCTGAAATTGCTTTGGCCAAGGTGCGCGGCGACGCGCCGTTTGACAAGATTTGTTACATCGGTTGCGGTGTCACCACCGGCGTGGGCGCTGTCATCAACACCGCCAAGGTTGAAGTGGGCTCGACGGCAATCGTGTTTGGTCTGGGTGGCATTGGCCTCAACGTGTTGCAGGGTTTGCGGCTGGCGGGTGCGCGGATGATTGTGGGTGTTGATTTGAACGACGACCGTGAGGCGTGGGGACGCAAGTTTGGCATGACGCATTTTGTCAATCCTTCGAAGGTGACTGGCGATATCGTGGCGCATCTGGTGGATCTCACCGGCGGAGGTGCGGATTACACGTTTGAATGCATCGGCAATGTGAAGGTCATGCGGGTGGCGCTGGAAGCGGCGCATAAGGGTTGGGGACAATCTATCATCATTGGTGTGGCGGGTGCGGGTCAGGAAATTTCGACGCGGCCATTTCAATTGGTGACGGGACGTTCGTGGCGCGGCACGGCCTTTGGTGGGGCGCGTGGGCGCACGGATGTGCCGAAGCTTGTGGATTGGTATATGGACGGCAAAATCGAGATCGACCCGATGATCACTCACACGCTGCCGCTGGAGCGCATCAACGAGGCATTTGATTTGATGCACCGGGGTGAGAGCATTCGCACGGTGGTGGTGTTTTAGAGGG
>JAYUQS010000191.1:0-8030 GCA_043756645.1 Hyphomicrobiales bacterium
CATTGCGGGCCAGGAATGCACCAAGCTGGACGATCAAGCCCGTACCCGCATCCGCCGGATTGGCGTCGGCTTTGTTTATCAGTTTCACCATTTGCTGCCGGAATTCTCAGCCATTGAAAATGTTGTGATGCCGCAGTTGATTGCAGGTGCGTCAGAGGCGGAAGCGCAAAGCCGCGCCAAGGATTTGTTGGGCCGTTTGAAGCTTTCTCATCGCCTCCAACATCGCCCCGCTGAAATGTCTGGCGGCGAACAACAGCGCGTGGCCATTGCACGCGCTTTGGCCAATCGCCCGCTTCTATTGCTAGCTGACGAGCCAACTGGTAATCTAGATCCTGACACCGCTGCTTTGGTACATGCTGAATTTATGCGGTTGATACGTGAGGAGGGGCTTGGTGCACTTATTGCAACGCATAACTTTGAGCTTGCTCGTAGTATGACGAGAACAACGGTATTGCAGCATGGCAAATTGGTGGACGCTTAACGCTCTGGCCATTGTGCTGGTGCTTGCGGCACCCGCGCAAGCCGCCCAGCAGCTTGACCGCAAAGCCTTTGCCACGTCCGTTTGCTCAGCAATTGAAAAAGCTTCTACAACGCATAATCTCGACCGCGTTTTCTTCACACGCCTGTTGTGGAAAGAAAGTTTGTTTGACCCCAATGCCGTGAGCCCGGCTGGCGCCCAAGGTATTGCGCAATTCATGCCAGGCACGGCGGAGCGGCGTAATCTGGAGGATCCGTTTGAGCCCATGGCTGCCATTTTGGCTTCAGCATCATTCCTGTCTGATCTCAAAAAACAGTTCGGAAACCTAGGCTTAGCAGCAGCTGCTTACAATGCAGGTGAAGGGCGCATCGACCGCTGGTTGGCGGGCAACAGCGGGCTGCCAGATGAAACCGAAGGTTATGTGGCCTCCATCACCGGCAAGGCCGCAGATGATTGGAAAGACAAAACCGCCGCTTATCCCATGCCTGCTCTTGGTAAAGCAGGGGATTTTTACAGCCAGTGCATCGACTTGGCCTCGCGCAAGTCCAATCCAGTATCAGTCAAAGGTGTCGCTACTGGAAATCGCGTCAGGGCCCAGCTTTGGGGGGCCGTGCTGGCGGCTGATTTCAGTGAAGGTCGGGCTTTGACCATGTTCAAACGCTTGAAGCTGCGTTTTCCGCAAGTGCTGGGTGGCGCACAGCCATCCGTCGTCAGAAAAGCCAATCTATCGCGCGGCCGCAAGAAAATGGCGTTTGTGATGGTGGGCGCAAAAAACCAAGGCGATGCGCAACAATTATGCGCGAGATTTTCGGCGGTGGGACTGCCGTGTGTGGTGCGAAAAAACCGGTGATAAGACGTCAGATCGTTCATCGATCTCGTCAACTTTATGATATTCGTGACCTGATCTCTCCTTTTCCCTCCCCCTTGTGGGGAGGGCCAGGGTGGGGTCGCTCCAACGTCAGACAATTTTTTCTTTGACTGATATATGAGACTGCCCGACCCCCACCCCGACCCTCCCCACAAGGGGGAGGGAGAAGACACTCAGATGCCCCAACCGCAATTCATTCACCTCCGCGTCCACTCCGCTTACTCGCTCTCCGAAGGTGCGGTGCAGGTCAAGCAGATGGCAACACTTGCGATAAAGCATGACATGCCTGCGGTGGCGATTACGGATACGGGCAATCTGTTTGGCGCGCTCGAATTTTCTGATGCTATGATGGAAAAGGGCATTCAGCCCATCGTCGGCACGGCATTGAAAGTGGATTTCTCACAACCCGACGGCACGCCGCAAAAACAACAGATCGGCATCAAGCATTTTCAGACTCTCGTTTTGTTGGCGCAAAATGAAGAGGGCTATTCCAATCTGATGCGCATGGTCAGCCGCAGCTTTTTGGATATTTCGGCGCAAGAGGAACCGCATGTGCCTTGGGCGCTGTTTGAGGAATGCAGTGCGGGCTTAATCTGCCTGTCAGGCGGACCATCCGGGCCGCTGAACGCTACACTGGTGCAAGGCCAAATGCCACTGGCGCGTGATCTTGCACAGCGTCTGCTGCTATTGCTGGGCGACCGTTTCTATATTGAACTGCAACGCCACGACCTCGACACCGAACGTGCCGCCGAAAATGGTTTGGTCGAAATCGCCTATGACATCGGCATTCCCTTGGTCGCCACCAATGAAGTGTTTTTTGCCACGCCCGACGACTTCTTAGCGCATGACGCTTTGATCTGCATTGCAGAAGGTGAAGTTGTTGCCGCCGACGAACGTCGTCGCTTAACTCACGAACATTACTTCCGCTCACAAAAAGAAATGGCAACACTATTTGCCGATATTCCCGAGGCGATTGAAAACACCGTCGAAATCGCCCGGCGCTGCGCATATCGTGTGCAAGGCCGCAAGCCAATTTTACCGCGCTTTGCCGAAGATGAAGAGCAGATGTTGCAGCAGGAAGCCAAGGCCGGATTGGACGCGCGGCTTGCAGTAACTGGCTTGGCAAAAGGCATGACGCGAGAGGATTATGACAATCGTCTTGCGTTTGAACTCTCTGTTATTCTCAAGATGAAATATGCCGGTTACTTCCTGATTGTTTCCGACTTCATCAAGTGGGCAAAGGCGCAGGATATTCCGGTGGGGCCGGGGCGTGGTTCGGGTGCTGGTTCGCTTGTGGCCTATTGCCTCGTGATTACTGACTTGGATCCGTTGCAATTCAACTTGCTGTTTGAGCGTTTCCTCAATCCTGACCGCGTCTCAATGCCCGACTTCGATATCGACTTCTGCCAGGATCGCCGCGACGAGGTGATCAATTATGTGCAACAACGCTACGGCAAGGAGAGTGTCGCTCAGATTATCACCTTCGGTAAGTTGCAAGCCCGCATGGTCACACGCGATGTGGGCCGCGTGTTGCAACTGCCTTATGGTCAGGTGGATCGTCTATCGAAAATGATCCCTATGAATCCGGCAAACCCGCTCACGCTGGGGCAGGCGATAGAAACGGAACCGCGCCTGCAGGAAGAGCGTGATCGTGACCCTGCTGTAAAGGCGTTGTTTGATATCGCGCTGAAGCTGGAAGGCTTGTATCGCAACGCATCAACCCACGCCGCAGGCATCGTTATTGGGGACCGACCACTGGAGCAATTGGTGCCACTTTACCGCGATCCGCGCTCCACCATTCCGGCGACACAATACAATATGAAATATGCCGAGAAGGCAGGGCTCGTAAAGTTCGACTTCCTCGGTTTGAAAACCCTGACGGTCATCGACAAAGCCCAACGCCTGATCCGCCGCCGCGTGCCGGACTTCAACGCGTCCAAGATTCCTCTCGATGATGGTCCGACTTATGCCATGTTGGCACAGGGTGAAACCATGGGCGTGTTCCAGCTTGAAAGTGCGGGTATGCGCGACGCCGTGCGCGCCATGCGGGCCGACCGCTTTGAAGATTTGATCGCACTGGTGGCGCTCTATCGTCCAGGCCCGATGGCGAATATTCCATCTTATTGCGCCCGCAAACTGGGCAAGGAAGAAGTTGTCTATTTGCATCCGATGTTAGAGCCGGTTCTCAAAGAAACCTTCGGCATCATCACCTATCAGGAGCAGGTGCAGCAAACGGCGCGCGATATGGCAGGTTATACCTTGGCACAAGCCGATCTTCTGCGCCGCGCTATGGGTAAGAAAATCAAATCCGAAATGGACGCCCAGCGCGAGGTGTTCATCAAGGGGGCGCTGGCCAACAAAGTTGATGAAGACGTGGCCAATGCCGTGTTCGATGCTTGCGCCAAATTCGCGGAGTATGGATTCAATAAATCCCATTCCGCACCATATGCTTACATCTCATATCAAACCGCTTACTTGAAGGCGAATTATCCCGTTGAATTCCTCGCCGCGTCGATGACGTTGGACTTGGGCAACACTGATAAATTGATGCTTTTCAAACAGGAAATTCAACGCCTGAAAATTCCACTGGTGCAACCTTCTGTAAATGCCTCCGGCGTTGAGTTTGGCGTGAAAGATGGTGCTGTGGTTTATTCGTTGGCCGCATTGAAAAACGTTGGCGGTGGTGCTGTTCAGCAAATGGTTGCCAACCGTGAGGAGGGTGGCCCCTTCAAATCGTTGGCCGAATTTGCGAGGCGCGTCGACCCCAAAGCCATGAACCGCCGTGCCATGGAAAGCATGATCAAGGCCGGCGCTTTCGACAGCCTGTCGCCAAACCGCGCCCAGCTGTTTGATGCCATCGATCAAATCATCGGCCTGTCGAACCGCGCCAGCAATGAGCAAGCAGCAGGCCAAAATGATATGTTCTCAGGCGGTGCCGTTTCAGCACCGGAACTCATGCTGCCAAAACGTGACAACTGGTTGCCCATGGAAAAGCTGGCGCATGAATTTGAAGCGGTGGGATTCTATCTCACTGGCCACCCGCTGGATGAATATGCGGCATCGCTGCGCCGCATGCGCGTTGATAGTTATGCCGAGTTTGCGCAAAAGGCATTGTCTGGTGGAGTGAAAGCTGCGCGGCTAGCGGCTACCGTCACACACCGACAAGAGCGTCGCTCAAAAGCCGGTAACCGTTTTGCATTTATCGGCTTCTCTGATCCGACCGGCCAATTCGAAGCCATTTGTTTTTCAGATACGCTGAATGCCGCGCGTGAATTGCTGGAGCCTGGAACTTCAGTTATCGTGAGTGTTGAAGCCGATGTTGAGGGCGAAGAGGTGAAGCTGCGTTTGCAGGGTGTTGAAGCCCTTGACAAAGCCGCCGCTGCCGTCGTGCAAGGCGTTCAAATATTCGTGCGGGACGCAACGCCAGTTGAATCGATTGCCAAGCGTCTAGAACGCAAAGGCAAAGCGCCTGTGCTACTAACTCTGATTACAGAGTCCGGCCGTGAAGTTGATGTTGAGCTCGGCAAAAACTTTGTGATGACGCCACAGATCAAAGGCGCATTGAAAGCGGTGCATGGTGTGGTGGACGTAGTGGATCTTTAAAATGGCACCCTACGTTAGTCCACATTCAAATTTCAGTTATAAGCCGCCGAAGACTCAAGTGGCTGTGTCACGTGTTTGACGAATTCGATGGCGAAACCGGTTTCAAAATATCGGACAACGCGGCCCTTCATTTTTCCGACCATTAAGTAAGTCCCCATAGCGGGCAAAATATCGGTTTTGATTCCGGCGCCTGAAACAGAAATATCCAAAACTTCACAACTGTAAGTGCGCCCGTCTGGCATAGTGATTGATGAATGTTTGTCTTTAGGTTCAAAACGCTGATGACGACGATGGTCGGGTGCACCTGCCGCGCGTTCTGCCAGATAAATGATACGCTGTTGCAAGCGGTCTAGTCTGGCACCCGTGGCAGCATAGGTAATTTTAAAGCCACCGGGAATGTGGGCCCCGGACAGAACTTCTATGCGGCCCAAATCTTCCAGATAAGCAACAATAGCCAGTCCCGAAGGCGGCACGTCGCTGGTGATGAAAGTAGCACCCACCGTGGTCAAATCTAAAACTTGGCAAGCATGTTCTGACATATCAGGCAGCATGAAGCGGCCAAACACAACGCCCTTCACAGCTTCGGGAGCGATATCATCTTCAACAGAAACCGAACTCACAATGTGACCTCAACATTCATTTTTTCTCGCACTCCCCAGAGCGAAGCCCGGATGAAGACCATCCGCCGTAAAAATACTCTAAGGGTAGGGCAGTAAAGTAAGGGTTAAGGTCAAGAGTTAATGTGCAAACTAAAATTGCACAAAATGTAAAAACTCTCAAAAGTTGTAGTGATTATGCGACAGTTAGAGTTTCCCACCGTCAATCAATCGGAAATTCCGCATGGTCTGGCGAATGGGTGGCATCGTGTTATCGGGTTCAACAAATGTGGTTGGCGTTTCATGTTCAGTCCAAATCACACGGGCCGACACCAGTTCGCGCTGGGTTATGCCAGAATGACCCAAGCTCAACGCAGTGCGGAACGGGAACAGGCCTCCGATAATTTGAATGCGATGCGATTCTCGCATTTGCACAGGAAGAGCAATCAATTCGGCTGCAACCACTTGGCCGCGGTCGGTCGTCAGACGTGTGCGGATCACCACTGGTTGCTGTTGATTATGCACAGTCAGCAAATGGCGTGAAATTACATCAGATTCAAATGAACCCCAGCCATCCATCACATTCTGGCCGGTTAAATTGCGGTTAAACAAGGCGCACACGGCAGTCCCAGCGAGACGGAATTTAAATGAATTGCGCAGGAAATCGCGATCTATCACAACCATATCAGGCATCATGGTCTTCAAAGGGACGATGTCAAATTCTTCACGTGTCGGGCAGGCACGTTCAGCCCGCAGCATTTCCCAATAGCTGAACAGTTTACGGCTACCGGGATGCAGAATTTGGCAATCGCTGTGATTTTGATCTTGTGTGTCCTGCAACATGTGTTTTGTCCTTAAGCTTGCGACACTTGCAGAAAACTGCCTGTGCCAATTGGAAACGATTGATGCTAGAACTGCACGTCACATGCCAAAGCAGGACGAGATGACGGAAAACCGACTAGAAGGAGAAACGCCTCCTGCAATTAACGTTCCGCGTGTTGTTTTGCTGGTTGTTGGGGTTCTGATTGTCATTCACGCGCTGTTCTGGGTGCTGGGCGAAAGTGCGCAGGTCTGGTCGCTGTATGCCTTGTCGTTCATTCCGATACGTCTAGGCGGGGGAGATCCCATTCCTTTCCCGCATGGCGCTCAAATCTGGACGTTCTTCAGCTACGCGCTGCTGCATGCGGATGTTTTTCATTTGGGCTCCAATATCCTTTGGCTGCTTATCTTCTCGACGCCCGTTGCGAGAAGATTGGGGGCTTGGCGCTTTTTGCTGCTTTTAACAGGCGCGGCTGCAGCTGGTGCAGCGGCCATGTTGCCGGGTCACTATGGCGAGTTCCTTATCATTGTGGGAGCATCCGCCAGCGTTTCGGCCGTACTCGCAGCAGCAATTCCGATTATGTTTGCACCAGGTTTTCGCATGGGGGCATCGCATTTGGTTGACTATCAGCGATTGCATGTACTTTCGCCGCGCGCATTCATGACTAACCCCAGTGCCCTGGCGTTTGCGGCCTTGTTCTTGGTGATGACGCTTTTAACGGGTGCCAGCATGGCCATGACCGGCACGGCTTTTTTGGAAGAGCGCAACATTGCGTGGGAAGCCCATTTGGGCGGCTTCATTGCTGGCCTCTTGCTGTTTTACCTTTTGGACAAAAAGCAGGTTCTCTGACTCGGATTTCCGTGTTAGCATCTCACCAGTTCACGTTCTTGGAAGGAGGCAGGCATGGCCGTCTCACATATTCTGGGCGTTAAGGGTCGCAACGTCTTTACTGTGCGCCCCACCGATACGGTGGAAGCCGTAGCAAAACTTCTGAGCGAAAAGCGAATAGGAGCGGTCGTCGTGACTGATGACGTGGGCCACATCGCTGGCATCGTTTCAGAACGCGATGTGGTGCGCCAGATTGCAGGCGAGGGTGCTGCGGTGCTCAAAAAACCCACCTCGGCGATCATGACCAAAAATGTTCACACCTGCCAAGAAGGCGACAGCGAACGGGATTTGATGACGCTGATGACCGAACGCCGCATCCGTCATTTGCCGGTGGTGAAAGACGGTAAACTCAACGGCATGATTTCAATTGGCGACGTCGTGAAACTGCGCATTGAGTCAATTGAGCGCGAAGCTGAAGATATGAAGGCTTATATCTCCGGGGCGGCTTGAGTGCGCCGTCCCTCATCCGCCCTTCGGGCACCTTCTCCCGCGCAAAGGGCGGGAGAAGGCCAAGTACTTTTGCCTTCTCCCGTTTCTTCTGACGGGAGAAGGTGCCCAACGGGCGGATGAGGGAGTTTCATTCAAACTTCAAAGTAGTGCCTTCAACCCATCGGTAAAAACAACTTCGCCGTCCCGTATGGCAAGCATTGCCTTTGCCTTCTGCTTCGACGCGAATAATCAAGCAGTCTTGATCGCAGTCGACGCGCATCTCCACCACCTTGAAAGTCTCGCCTGAGGTTTCACCCTTCATCCAGAGTTTCTGCCGCGACCTGCTCC
>JAYUQS010000192.1:0-8026 GCA_043756645.1 Hyphomicrobiales bacterium
GCGGCAGCATCATAGGACTTCACAACAGCGTCGCCGATCTTGACTTCGGCAATGCTGCCAGCCGGACCATCAACAGTTTCGTAATTCACGGAGGTACGAGCGAGCTGGGCCTTGGCCACGTCGCAGGACTTGGTGAATTTCAAAGTACCGGTTGGGTTGAACTGGAACGAACAGTCCGCAGGATCGGCGGTGACCGTCACCTTGGTTTGATGGGCGGCATGAAGCGCTGGATTGGCCAGCTTGGTCAACATGCTGAACACCGGGAAGTAGGTGAGTGCTGCAATCAGGCAGCCTGCCAGAATGATGGGCTTGCGGCCAATCCGGTCTGACAGTGAACCAAAGAAGAGGAAGCCAGCTGTACCCAAGATCAGCGACCAGGCCACCATAACGTTGGCTGTGAAGCTGTCGAGCTTGATCACGTTCTGCAGGAAGAACAGAGCGTAGAACTGACCTGAATACCAGACCACAGCTTGACCGGCGGTGAGGCCGATCAAAGCAATCACGGCGAGCCTGGCGTTTTTCCAACCCCAGAACAAGGCGATTGCAACAAAGGCGATGCCGATGATTGAAGCAACGGTTCCCGTCATTGCACCTGTAAAGAATGCAGCCAAGAAAGCGATTGGCGCAATCAAAAGAACAAGAGCATTGCGACCAGGACCAAAGGCTTCAGTCAAAGGAGCTTTCGATGCTTGACCCTCTTCCTTCATTTTTTTGAAGGCAGGCGATTCAGCCATTTGCAAGCGAATGTAAAGCGAGATCGCCAGCAAGAAAATCGACATCAGGAACGGAATGCGCCAGCCCCAGGCGTTAAATGCCTTGAGCATGGAAGGTTTACCATCAGCGCCCATCACGGCAGCACCTGCCGCATCAAGCACAGGCATGTCTGGATAGTTGCCGTTGACGTAACCTTGCACCATCAAAATAACGATGAGCGAGAGCAAGAGACCCAAGGTCGCCGTTGTTTGAATAAACGAGGTGTAATAGCCGCGTTGGTTTGCTGGAGCATGTTCGGCCACATAGATGGCTGCGCCACCATATTCACCGCCCAGTGCCAAGCCTTGCAACATGCGCAATGCGATCAAGATGATCGGAGCAGCAACACCCCACGTGCTGTAGCTTGGAAGCAAGCCAACAAGGAACGTGGAAAGACCCATGATCATAATCGTCATGAGGAAGGTATATTTACGACCTACAATGTCACCCAAAGCGCCGAAAACCAGAGCGCCGAAAGGACGGACAAGAAAGCCCGCGGCGAAGGCCAGCAGTGCGAACACGTTGCGTGTTGCTTCCGGGAATGATGTGAAAAACTGAGCCCCAATAATGGCAGCCAGCGACCCGTAAAGATAAAAGTCATACCATTCGAAAATGGTGCCGGCAGAAGACGCCAGGATCACTTTCTTTTCTTCAGCCGTCATAGCCCGCGACCGCGAGCCCACCGCACTGAGTGTGTCTGTACTTGCCATGTATTCGTTTCTCCCATTTTAAGTCCCGGGTTAACCCCGATTCTGAATACACCTCACGAAAATGCCAGGCGCTGGATTTAGTCTAGCATTTGGAGGGAGCGCGCTTAATTCAACTTTGGACTCATGGGGAAAAGGCTGGGTTTCGACAGCAAACCTGGCTTCAAAAGAATTCAAAACAAGTTTTGGCGAAAGACTGGACAAGCGCATAAGCCTTGCTTATAGAACCGCCCGTGTGCCCAGATAGCTCAGTTGGTAGAGCAGCGGATTGAAAATCCGCGTGTCGCTGGTTCAATTCCGGCTCTGGGCACCATTTTTTCAAACTTCGTGTGAGTGTACTATCCTGCCGCGACACAGCTCGCAAGGAACAGGATGAAGCGGTATGTTGCATTAAGAAAGAACGCGACGCTTGTTGCTGTTTGTCAAGACTCGGCAAAGAGTCTTGGGAACATAATGTCTTGTGCCTCTACCGTGAAGCGCAATGACACTGGGCCCTTTGGGGTATCGGAAGTGAGCAGGCCAGCTGCAATTGTATCGTTGAGTATGCGCCGCGCCGTTCGTTCAGGAAGGCCTGTTATGCGTGAGGCTTCGCCGCGTTCAAATTCGCCTCGCATCAATGCTTCATCGAGTAAACGTGCGGCTTCAGGTTTCAGCGTGCCTGACTTCTCGACGTAGGTTTTGATGCGACGCTGTAGCGTTTTGAACTCAAACAGGCTCGACATGAAATTGATTTGGTCAAGGCACACTTTCAAGAACCAAGTGGTGAGTTCGATCAAAGCGCGTTGCGAGAGATTGCCTCTGCCATCAAGATCACCCTGCCTTGGCATGTCGGCGTGGTCCATCATGCGTTTGTAGTCGGTGCGGCTTTCGAGGCCACGGGCGAGGCCGCGCGAGACTGACCACAGCCCGTGAGCACCGATGCCTGCCATCTGTGCCATGGCGTGGCTCATGAGTCGGCTGACGCGTCCATTGCCGTCGGCAAAGGGATGAATGTAGTTAAGGCGATGGTGTGCAGCGGGAATTGCAAGGATGCGGGCAGCTCTGCCTAAGCGTTCAAACTGATAACGCCCGGCAAAGTAGCGCATGAATTCTGCGACCTGTTCGCTTGATGGAGGTTGGTGCCTGCCGACGGAAACATCTTCGTTTGTCGTTGAACGCATTTGGCCGGGCAGCATTGTGATGGTGCGTCCGTCGGCCTTGATGATCATTGCTTCGGGTGGCGCGCCTCGATAAAATTCTTTGTGAAGCCAACTCACAAATTCAGTTGATGCTGGTTCAGACAATTTTCCAACTGCAAACTGACGATCCAATTCAGCTTGCAAGCGCACATGGGCAGCGGCTTCGATTTGCAAATTGCGGCGCTCATCATTGTCGAACTGCCCTGCCAGCGCTCGCTCTATGTCACGGGGCCTTGTGTTGTTGCCTTCAATGAGATTGCTGTAATAAGAATTCATGATGCGCACGAGGTGCGCAAGGCTTGCTACGGTTTTTGGATGCAATGCGGTTTCGAGTTTCGTTGCAGCCGTGGCGAGTTCGGCCACAAGATCAGAAACGGCCTCGGGCACATCCTCAAGTCGGGCAGGCTCAATGCGCTGTGGTGTCTCAAGCATAACTTGGCCGATCTGTGTATGAGGCAATGTATTGAACTACATACAGAATGTCTGACTGAATATCAACTTTGGCCGATTTAGTGGCCGATCTTGTGTTGACAAGGCTTTTTTCGGAATTGGCGCGATATTGATTTCACTCTGGGTGTCGCCGGGGTGGTGGAGGTGGGGATGCTTGACTGAACCAATATGGAACGATGTGAAACAACTTGAACATTCCAAACCGAGAATTTTGGATTCCACTTCATGCAGTTGCGTTACGGTTTGAAGCGATTTGCAACGACTTGAAACAATTCCCAGCCTCGCTGAGAATCCGCGTGTCGCTGGTTCAATTCCGGCTCTGGGCACCATTTTTACAATAACAGTTTCAGATGGTTACGACGAGATCGACGTTAAGCTCGATGCGCTGATTTTTGGTCGGGGTGTCGTTTGGGGTTGACCGTAACCGCAAACGTCTTCGGTGAAGAGACATTGCGCGTTGGCGTATTTGCCAGCGCCCATGCCAAGCATGATCAGGGAAGAGTTCTCAGACAGGAACTTCGCCACGCGGTCAGGAACGACTTCAAGCTCAGCGCCAAACACGCCAATTTCTTCCAATTTTTTTGTATGACGCCAAATTGGACTTACCCGGGAAAAGTGGAGGGGCTTCTGATAGCATCATTGCAACAGGAGGACTTTATGACGATCAACCTGAAACGGGAAGAAACAGCGCCACATGAATGCGCTGAAAGCTATTGTCTCCGTTTCGTCGTGACTGCTGACATGGTGCGCGACAGGTTCTCTTCGGCTGCGCTATAACTCTTCTGGGCTACAGCCATGAAGATGGCATCCATGATGTTGAGTTGCGCGATGCGGGCAGCGGCGTTTTCACTGGTGAGCGGGGAGCCAAGTGCTGTGGAACACAGGACCACATCTGCGTGATCTGCCAATGGAGAAGACTCATAGTTGGTGAGGGCGATGATGCTTGCGCCTTTGTCACGCGCGATCTGGGTGGCTTCGAGAACACCGGTTGTGCGGCCAGAGTGTGAAAAGGCTACGACCACGTCTCCCGGCTCCAGCAAGGCTGCGGACATCGCCATCATGTGGGTGTCGTCATAAACCGATGCACGAATACCGATGCGCAGGAATTTGTGGGCGACATCGCGTGCAATTTGCGCTGATCCACCCAAGCCATAGAAATCGCGTTGTCGGGCAGCATGGATCAAGTCAGCGGCGCGGCGAAATCCATCCATGTCAAGAATGGCGAGTGTTTCTTCCAGCGCCTGGATGGCGGTGCGGAATACTTTTTGGACGATAACTTCAGCGCTGTCATGTTCGCCAAGGTCTTCATGGAGATCGACATTGGGTTGTTTCTTATAGGCGACGAGTGCGGCCCGCAATTCACGGAAGCCATTAAAGCCGAGGCGTTTTGCTGTTTTGACCACCATAGCTTCTGAGATGTAAGCATCGGCGGCAACCTGCTTCAATGGCAAATGGTCGTCAGCGCCACTCCGCAACATAATCTCTGCGACGCGCGCTTCACTTGCCGTCAACTCCGGCAGCAGCATGCGGATGCGGGGACCAACGGTTCGAGGATCAAAATTCATGGTGTCACCCCTTGCCGCGCGCAAATCGGTCTATCAACATGGCAAGCACGATGATGATACCAGTTGCGAGCAATTGATAGAAAGCCTGCACATTCAGCAATGTCAAACCATTGCGCATGGCGCCCAGAACGATGGCCCCAAGGATTGTGCCGATGATCGATCCTTTGCCACCCATGAGCGAAGCGCCACCAATTGCGGCGGCGGCAATGGCTTCCAACTCCCACAGGTTTCCAAGAATGGGTTCGGCTGCACCAAGACGTGCGATTAAAATGATGGCAGCGAGTGCAGCCAAACCGCCGGAAATCATATAGGTCAAAACTTTAGTGGCTTCGATGGGAACACCACTCACACGGGCAGCCTCTTCGTTGCCGCCCACTGCCAAAATATATTCGCCCAGCGGTGTCTTCTTCAGCAGTATGGTGGCGGCAATAGCCACAACAGCAACAACGATGACGGGTACAGGCAGGCCAAACAACGTGGATGTGAATAAGCGCCTGAACTCATTGGGCAAGCCAAGCACGGGATTGCCGCCCGTGTAGATCAGCGCCAGGGCACGGAACAGACTTAACGTTCCGAGCGTGACAATAAACGGCTGTAGCCCGCCATAAGCAATCAGTGCGCCATTCACTGCGCCACAGACAAGGCCTACCGCCAGAGCCGACAATAGCACCACTGGCACCGGATAGCCTGCCATCAACAAGCTCGCACTGATCACCGCTGCGAGGGCCGCCACCGGACCAACGGACAGGTCGATGCCGCCGCTGATGATCACCAGTGTCATGCCAATGGCAATGCAGGCGTTGATGCTGGACTGCTGCAGAATGTTGATGAGGTTGCGCTCGGTCAAAAACACAGGCGTCATGCTCGAAAAAATGACGACCATGATGATGAGGCCAAGAACGGTTCCCATGTCCCGCCAACTGATTTTCCAGCCACCCAGCCTGTCTGCAATTGTAGAATTCATGTAGCGTTTCCCATTTCTTCTCAAGCCGCAAGCTTGCCTGTTACTGCGAGGCTCATGACAGATTCTTCGGTGAGTACGTTGCGCGTAAGGCGACCTGCCATTGCGCCAACACGCATCACGATGACATTGTCTGATAGTCGCAATATCTCTGGCAGTTCTGACGAGACAACGATGATCGCGCGGCCTGCGGCTGCGAGAGATTCAATCAGTTTATAAATCTCGCCCTTCGCCCCCACATCAATGCCGCGTGTCGGTTCGTCGAAGATCAGAATATCCGAACCCGCCATCAACCAGCGGCAGAGAATGGCTTTTTGCTGATTACCGCCGCTAAACAGTCGAATGGCGCGGTCAATGTCGTGGGGGCGGAGTTTTACAGTGGTGGCAAGTTCGTCAACTTGCTTTTCCAACTGAGCCGTCTTGATGAAACCAAAGCGCGTCAGTTTGCGGTAGCTTGGCATGGCCGCATTGATGGTGACTGAACGAAGGGGGATGATGCCTTCTTTCTTGCGGTCTTCCGGCAAGAGAGCGATGCCTGCGGCAATGGCCTTGCGCGGATTTGCAAAAGCGACTGTCCTGCCTTTGAGGGTAATGCTGCCAGACGTGGGGCGATCCACCCCTGCGAGCAGTTTGACAAGTTCGGTGCGGCCCGAACCCACCAACCCTGCAATACCCAGCACTTCACCTTTACGAAGTTCAAACGCAACATCGCGCACGTGTTTCCCGCGACCAAGGCCTTTCACTGACAATACGACGTGGTCTTGAACATGACTTTTATGAGGAGGAATATCAAGGCTGCGGCCCACCATCATGTTGACAACAGCATCCATTGACGTTTTCGCAAGTTCAACGTCACCCGCCATCTTGCCATCACGCAAAATCGTGGCATGGGAAGCAACGCGAAACACTTCATCCAACTTGTGCGAGACATAGATCACGGCCACGCCCTTGGCTTTGAGGCGGTCAATCACGCTGACAAGCTTTTCAAATTCAATTGGTGTGAGACTCGAAGTTGGTTCATCCATGGCGATGATGCGCGCTTCAGCAAGTAAGGCCTTGGCGATTTCGACAATCTGTCTCTGAGCCACACGCAAATTTTTGATCTTGGCAGTCACATCAATTGTTGGATCAAGTTGCGATAATAATTCTCTGGCACGCTTTTGCATCGTTGTGCGATCGGTCAATATGCCGAACTTCCGCAATGGATTTCCCAGAAACATGTTTTGGGCCACATCAAGCTCGGGCACCTGCTGCAGCTCCTGATGGATGAGAGCAATACCTGCGAGTCTTGCTGACTTTGGCGTTCTGATATCAGCCCGCTTTCCGTTGATGTGAATTTCCCCGCTGTCGCTGTGATAAATGCCGGAAAGTATTTTCAGAAGTGTGGATTTGCCTGCGCCATTCTCGCCCAGCAATGCGCGCACCTGGCCGCACTCGACGGCAAAACTGACGTTCTGCAGCGCCTGAACGCCGGGAAACCCCTTCGCAATGCCCTCAAGAGCAATAGCAGGAAATGTTGAACCGTCCGCCATACACTATTCCATCATAAAGCCAGCTCCGCGCTGGTGCGAAGCTGGCATCGTAATCGAAAATGCGGGGCGCAGTAAGGCCAGGGAGCCAACCATCACGCCCCAATCGACTACATCTTCGAGTCTTCCATCAGGTTTGCCCGTACTATGGCTTCATCGCCGGTATAACGGGCGATGTTGTCCTTGGTCACGAGAGCCTGTGGTGTTGCCACAACGCGTGGCAGTTTCTGGCCCGCTTGTAGACGAAGGGCAACTTCCATCGCCACTTCACCTGTCAGCACGGGAAAGCTGTCTACAGTCGCTGTGAGTTCGCCGGCTTTGATCGACGCATAAGCATCACTGATACCGTCTGTTCCGATCACGGCGATCTTGTCGAGCTTGCCTGCTGCCTTCACGGCTTCGACAACGCCCAGGGCCATGCCGTCATTGTTGCAATAGAAGCCGATCACATCAGGGTTCTGCGACATGATGTTGGTGGCAGCATCATATGACTTCTGACGGTCCCAGTCGCCAGGAACGCTGGCGACAACTTCAAAGCCCTTACCTTCAGCGGCAATGGTTTCCTTGAAGCCTGCGGTGCGCTGCACAGCGGCATAAACACCTGCCATACCTTCAATCACCGCCAGCTTGCCGCCATCCTTGCGGTTGGCGATGAACCAGCGGGCAGCACGTACACCGTTGTCCTTTTGCACGTTGCCAATATAATTCTTGGCTGACGGGATAACCGCGTCGTTGACATTGATCACAGGTACACCGGCTTTTTCGGCGGCCTCAACGGCGGGCTGCAGGTTTGAGTCAGTTTGTGGTGACACGAGCAGCAGTTTGTAACCTTGCGACAACATGTTTTCAGCAATGGCCAATTGGGCGAGCTGATCATTTTCAT
>JAYUQS010000193.1:0-22972 GCA_043756645.1 Hyphomicrobiales bacterium
GGATTGACGAAGGTGGAGCCCGGCAAATGCAGGCCCATGATTTCCATCAGCATCTGGTTGGAATTGGCGGTGCCGTAAAACGTACACGTGCCGGGGCCGTGATAGGATTGTGCTTCAGCTTCGAGCAAGGCCGCACGATCCACTTTTCCTTCAGCATAAAGCTGGCGCACTTTGGCTTTGTCTTCATTGTTCATGCCGGAGGTCATGGGGCCTGCCGGAATGAAGACGGCGGGCAAGTGGCCGAAGTTCAGTGCCCCCATGATGAGGCCCGGCACAATTTTATCGCAGACGCCCAAATAAACCGCAGCGTCGAACATTTGGTGTGAGAGCGCAATCGCGGTTGAGAGTGCAATCACGTCACGTGAGAACAGGCTCAAATCCATACCGGTTTCACCTTGCGTCACGCCATCGCACATGGCGGGAACACCGCCTGCAACTTGCGCCGTACCTCCCGCTTCACGGGCAGCTTTGCGAATGATCTCAGGATAATATTCAAACGGCTGGTGGGCTGAGAGCATGTCGTTATAAGCTGTCACGATGCCAAGGTTCGGGCCGTCGCCATTGCGCAATTGCTCTTTGTCTTCCAGGCCACAGGCGGCAAAGCCGTGAGCTAAATTTGCACAGCCCAAGGATTTGCGCTTGGGTTGATTGGCGCGTTGTGCGGCCATGCGCTCCAAGTATCTGCCACGACTTTGCTTCGAGCGCGTGATGATGCGTTCGGTGACGGCGGAAATGGTTGTCGTGACGCTACGGGGCATAGGCGTTGTCCTTTATGGGCACCAGAAAATTTCAAGCGGTGTATCAGCTTGTAGCACAGCGCGGATTGGCATGGTCATCACATCGGTGCCGACAATCGCGGTTTCAATCACCTCGTGTTTTTTCTGACCTTCCAGATGCAAGCACAAAACTTTGGCCTGCATGAGGGCAGGTAGCGTGAAGGTCAACCGAGGCTCTCCTGCTGCCGGTGCCTGCATGGTTGAGATTTTGGTTTTTGAATCCATATCCAAGGCGTCGGCCAATTTATCTCCGCCCGGAAAGAATGATGCGGTGTGGGCGTCCTCACCCATGCCCAGCACCACGACATCGAGCGTTAGTTTTTCGGCAACGCTTGCATTCTGAAACAGGGCCACAAATTTTGCGGCCTTGGCCTGATTTTGCAACAGGTTTTGCTTCACCAACTTCGCATTGGAGCGCGGACTGTGTTCATCGACTTGGCGCTCATCCACTAAAGTTACGGTGACTTTTTCCCACGAAATGTTTTCGTTTGAAAGATGCTGAAAAAACAGGGCAGGCGTGATGCCGCCTGACAGCGCAAGCACGGCTGAACCCTGCCGCGAGATGGCCCGCGAAAGCCCTCGCGCCACACGGTCGGCAAGTGCCTTTGCGAGAGCTTCGCGATTTTCAAAATTGTGTCGTTGGGAAATCACGATGTGGATTCCTGCCACGTGTTACCGTCCCGCTCAATCAAAGCCACGGAGGCCGCTGGCCCCCAAGTGCCTGCGGTATAGGCTTTCGGCACATCGTTTGAAGATTTCCAATAGTCCAAAATCGGATCAATCCATTTCCATGCGGCATCCACTTCATCGCGGCGCATGAACAGGGTTTGATTGCCGCGCACCACGTCCATCAACAGGCGTTCATAGGCATCAGGGTTTCGCACGTTAAACGCTTCAGCAAAGCTCATGTCCAAGGGCACATGTTGCAATCGCATGCCGCCGGGGCCGGGATCCTTGATCATGAGCCAGAGTTTCACACCCTCATCAGGCTGCAAGCGGATGACCAAGCGATTGGACGAAATCGGCCCGGCAGATTTTCCAAACATGGAATGCGGCACCGGCTTAAACTCAATGACAATCTCCGACACGCGTGATGGCAAGCGTTTTCCGGTGCGCAAATAAAACGGCACATTGTTCCAGCGCCATGACCCGATTTCAGCTTTCACAGCGACAAAGGTTTCAGTGGTTGAATCGGGATTTCCCAATTCCTCCAAATAACCCTTCACCGCACCTTCTGCAGAGGCACCAGCTCTGTATTGTGCCCGCACGATATGCTGGTCCATTTTTTCAGGTGTGATGGGTTTCAGTGCTTTCAACACTTTCAATTTTTCATCACGTACCGCATCAGCATCCATTGATGACGGCGGTTCCATGGCAACCAAACACAGCAATTGCAGAATATGATTTTGCACCATATCGCGCAAAGCACCTGAGGTGTCGTAATATCCAGCACGCCCCTCAACCCCCAACGTTTCGCCGACAGTGATTTGCACATGGTCGATGTGGGCCGAATTCCATACGGGTTCAAACAGCAGATTGGCAAAGCGTAAGGCCATTAAATTCTGCACGGTTTCTTTGCCGAGATAATGGTCAATGCGATAGATCGCAGGTTCGGCAAAGACTTTGCCAATGGCATTGTTGGTGGCTTCGGCGGATGCCCCGTTTTTACCAAGCGGCTTTTCCACAACGACACGGGATTTTTCGGTGACCAGATTGTGCGATCCCAAGCGTTCGCAGATCGGGCCGAATAAATCCGGGCCAACGGCCAAATAGAAAACGCGGACAACATCTTTGCGGTTCGACAATTCCTGTTCGAGTGCGACCCAACCATCTGGCGTGGATGCTTCGGCGGCATAATAGGTCAGGCGATTGAGAAAGCGTTCAATCACTTCGGGTGTTGCGTTCATGGCCTTGGCGTGGCTGTCGATGGCCTTGGCGGCAAAGCCCTGATATTCTTCGCGCGTCATGGCGCGGCGCGAGGTGCCGATGATGCAGGCACCGGGCGGCAATTGGCCCTGAACGTCACGGTGGAACAGGGCTGGCAATAATTTGCGCTGCGCCAAATCGCCGGTTGCGCCAAAAATCACCAAGTCGAAATCGTCTACGGGAATGATGCGTGTGGTCATGGGCTGCCAATTACACCCCTGTTGCGACAAATACAATAAATGCAGCCAAGTGATTTATTGCCATACGCTCACGGCATAGCTAAGCTTTGGGCTGATGTTGCGGGAGTTCGAACCATGATTTTATGTTGCGGTGAAGCGTTGATTGATATGTTGCCACGCAAAGGTGCTGAAGGCGCTGATGTGTATCAGCCGTTCTTAGGTGGCTCGGTTTACAACACCGCTGTGGCTTTGGCGCGGCTTGGCGCGCCGACTGGATTTTTCGCAGGACTGTCTGAGGACTTTTTTGGTGACGGCTTGCTGGATGGTTTGAAGGCTGCCGGTGTTTCCACCAAACATGTGAAGCGCAAAAACCTGCACACCACATTGGCTCTGGTAAAATTAACCGATGGTCATGCTCGTTACTCCTTTATTGATGAGGGATCAGCCGGACGCATGTTGACAAAAAGCGATATGCCGAAACTGTCGAAGGCGATGGCGGCTTTGCATTTTGGTTCTATCTCGCTGATCCCAGAGCCCTGTGGCGGCACTTATGAGGCGTTGCTGAAGAAGGCTTCGAAGTCGCATGTCATCTCACTCGACCCCAACATACGCCCGACCTTGATCAAGGATAAGAAAAAGCATCTGGCGCGATTGAAACGTTTGATGGGCAAAGCTGACCTCATCAAGATTTCGGATGAAGACGTGAAATGGATGACCGGTAAACAGGAGTTTGCCAAAGTCGCGAAAGCCTGGCTCAAAGATGGTGCAAAAATTGTTGCCATCACACGCGGTGGCGAAGGTGTTGAGGTCTTCACGAAACTGCATTCGCTGTCGCTTGCAGCTCCCAAAGTCAAAGTGGCTGATACTGTGGGGGCTGGCGATACTTTCACTGCGGGCTTCCTCACTTATTTACATCGCAATGCGCTGCTCACCAAAAAAGCCATGGCCGCGATTGAAGCCACACAATTGATGCATGCCGCAGAATTTGCCATGAAGGCCGCTGCTGTCACCGTGTCACGCTTTGGTGCTGATCCGCCATGGGCACATGAAGTTTAATCGCAAAACTGTCATCCCGTCGGACGTCGGGATCTCTTTGTTGAAAGATTCCGGCTTGCGCCGGAATGACGGAGGTTAAATGGAGTTTCCTGTTGACCGCGTCATCCCTGACCTCAAGGCCGCATTGATTGCGCAGCCTTGCGCTGTGCTGGTGGCGGAGCCGGGGGCAGGTAAAACCACGCGGGTTCCTTTGGCGTTGCTTGATGCCCCTTGGCTTTCCGGCAAGCGCATTGTCATGCTGGAGCCACGCCGCCTTGCGGCACGGGCGGCGGCCAAGCGCATGGCGGATACGTTGGGCGAAGCGGTGGGTGAGACTGTGGGTTATACGGTGCGTTTGGAGCGAAGGGTTTCCGCGCGCACCCGCATTGAAGTGGTGACTGAGGGCATTCTCACACGGCGGCTTCAACATGACCCCGAACTCAAAGACATTGGTGTTCTGATTTTCGACGAATTTCATGAACGATCTCTGGATGGGGATTTAGGTTTGGCCCTTGCACTTGATGTGCAGCGCGGGCTTCGTGATGACCTCAAAATCATCGTGATGTCGGCGACACTGGATGCGCAGAAACTTTCGGCGCATCTTGACAATGCACCGGTGATTTCAGCTTCAGGCCGAATGTTTGCCGTTGACGTGGTGCATCTGGAAAAAGCCTCGCGCTTTACGTTGGCCGATGATGCGGTGAAAGCCACGCGTCGCGCATTATCCGAGGTAAAGGGAAGCTTGCTGGTGTTCCTGCCGGGCGAAGGTGAGATACGACGGGTTGAAGAGCAATTGCTGCGCGGGGACTTGGCCTCAAACACCGATGTGCGGCCCTTGTATGGGGCCATGGCTTTGGCTGAACAGGACCAAGCCATTCAGCCGTCACCTCCAGGGCGGCGCAAGATTGTGTTGGCGACAACCATTGCAGAAACGTCGCTCACCATTGAAGGCATTGAGGCCGTGATTGATGTGGGTTTGAAACGGGTGCCGCGCTTTGATCCCGCTGCTGCCATGACATCACTTGAAACCGTGCGGGTGTCACAAGCCTCTGCTGAACAGCGCAAGGGACGCGCCGGGCGATTGGGTCCGGGACGGTGTTATCGCTTGTGGCCGGAAGCCGAGACGCGGGCACTGTCGGCCCATGATGAGCCGGAAATACGATCAGCGGATTTATCAGGCTTGGTGTTGGAATTGGCGCGTTGGGGTGTTTCAAACGTTGATGGCTTGCCGTGGTATGAAGTGCCGCCAAAAGCCACCTTTGCCCAGGCGCAGGATTTGTTGCGGCGACTTTCCGCACTTCACGACGACAACCGCATCACGCCCCATGGTCGCGCCATGGCAGAGCTGCCGCTGCATCCGCGCCTTGCTCATATGGTGATTGGGGCCCAAGCTTTGGGTGCAGGACAATCGGCTGCAGAGATTGCAGCCTTGTTGTCAGAGCGTGATGGCGCGGCCCGTGATGCGTCGATTGATGTGGAACAGCGGTTGATGATGTTGCGGGGCGCTGCCAAAGATCGGTGGAAGCAGACGGTGCGGCAGATCAAAGACCAAGCGTCTTTGAAAGACGACACCGAAGATGTCCCGCACGGCGTACTCGTGGCTCTCGCCTATCCTGATCGCATTGGCCGTAAACGGGGTGGACGATTCCAGCTCTCTGGTGGCGGCGGAGCGGTCTTGCCGGAACACGACAACCTCAACAAATCCGACTGGATTGTTGTCGCCACATTGGATGGTGCTGCGGGGGACGGCAAGGCGCGATTGGCGGCGGCGCTCACTGATCGCGAGATTGAAAAATATTTGGGCGACCTCATTGTTGAATCAGAGGGTGTGTTTTGGGACGCCAAAGCCAATGCCGTAAAGGCGGGGTTGACGCGGAAGCTCGGTGCAATCGTGCTGCAGGAAAAACCAGCACTGACAATCGACACCACGCAAACCGCCGCCGCAATGCTTGAGGGTGTTCGCTTCATGGGATTGAACGCGCTACCATGGACCGAGGCGGCGCGCGGTTTTCAAGCCCGCATAAAGTTCTTGGCCCGCGTGATGCCGGAACTTGAATTGCCAGATCTCAACGACGACGCATTATTAGCGAGTGCTCCAGAATGGTTGTTACCCTACCTCGAGGGCATGATGCGGAAAAGCGATTTGGCGCGTCTTGATATGTTGCAGATTTTACAAGGACTGATACCGGGCGATGTGTTGCGACGCTTGGACAAGTTGGTACCTTTACGCATGACGGTTCCTGGTGGTGGCAGTTACCGCATTGATTATGAGGTCGAAGGTGACCCCGTATTGAGCGTGCGCTTGCAGGAAATGTTCGGCCTACAATCCGCCCCGCAAGTGGCAGACGGAAGAGCACGCCTCAAAATCATCATGCTGTCCCCCGGCATGAAGCCAGTGGCAGTCACGCAATCACTCGAAACATTCTGGCTGCAAGGTTATCCCGATGTGCGGAAAGATATGCGCGGGCGTTATCCAAAACACTCATGGCCAGAAGACCCGCTGACAGCAACAGCCGTGGCACCACGGAGGCTGCGGTAGTTCTGAATTTCCTTCACTCGCTCCACCGCTGAACGACTAACGTCAGTTCACTCATTTATCCTCTTTTATTGTTATTGCCGGACTTGTTTTCATAGGCGCTAACTTAAGCCAATCTCTCACCCCTCCCCACGCTTCGCGCGGGAGAGGGGTGAGAGATTGGCTTAAGTTAGCGCTAATAGGAACAGGTGCGGCAATGACATGCTGAGTGTAAATGAGCATCATGATTTATGAAATTGACCACGCCCCAACGTCGTCTTCATGATTGGCTCAAGACTGTTGTTGGCAGCGGAAGGTTTCACCCAATTCTGGATTATGCCTGAAACTACCCGAACAACCGCGCGGTGTCAAGCATTATTTTCCTGCCCTGAGAATGACATAATTACTCAGCCTTGGCCACGCCGACCAATGCAGGACGCAAGCAGCGGTCGCCCACCGCATAGCCAGATTGCACTTCTTGCATCACGGTGCCTGGTGGTTTTTCCGAAGTTGGTACTTCGAACATTGCCTGATGAAAATTCGGATCAAATTTCTGACCGATGGTTTCAAGCTTGCGAAGATTATGGCGCTGGAACACGTTGTTCAGTTCGCGTTCGGTCATTTCAATACCGTCCAGGAACTTCTTCATCACGTCATCAATGATTTCGCGCTCTTCTTCAGGCACGGCGGCCAAAACGCGCGACAATGAATCCGCAACACCCAGCAAATCCCGCGCAAAGTTTGAAGCCGCATATAAAGTTGCCTCAGCCTTTTCGCGTTCCAAACGCTTCTTGGCATTTTCAGATTCAGCCGCAAAACGCAGCAAACGATCCTTGGCGGCAGCCACTTCTTCTTTCAAGGCAATGATTTCTTCATCACGTGGATCAACTTCAGCACTTGCAAGAAGCTCATCAGCCATGTCCTCAAGATTCATGGCTTCAAGGTTCACGTTGTCCTGTTCAGGGGTATCACTCATGCATCACTTCCGAAAAGTCAAAGGGTTTGAAACCTGCATATCGGCTGTGGGACATCAAAAATCAAGACAGCAGTTTGCCCATGACTTTTGCCGTGTAATCCACCATCGGGATAATCCGCGCGTAATTCAAGCGCGTTGGCCCGATAATCCCAAGCACGCCAACGATCTTATCATCTTCATTGCGGAAAGGGGCCGCAATCAGCGATGATCCCGACATCGAGAACATCCGGCTTTCGGCCCCAATGAAAATCCGCACACCCTCAGCCTGTTCGGCAGACCCTAAAAGCCCCGCCAGTTCTTTTTTGTTTTCGATATCCTCAAAAAGCCTTCGGATACGTTCGAGATCAGCCACGGCTTTTGTATCTTCAATCAGATTGGCCTGACCCCGCACAATCAGTGATTTGTCATCGGGGTTGTTTTCACCAGACCACACAGCAAGTCCACCTTGCACCAATCGCGCTGACACGTCATCCAATTCACGCCGCAGGTTTTCAACTTCACGCGCGACGAAAATTTGAACCTCAGCCAAAGTTCTCCCTTCGGCCTTGGCGGACAAATAATTGGTGGCCCGCATGAACACTGATGCAGGTAAACCCGCCGGCACATCAATCACACGGTTTTCCACATTGCCGTCTTCCGTCACCAGAATGACCAGCGCACGACCTGCCGAGAGGTTCACAAATTCCATATGCTTCAAACGCGCCGAAAGTTTTGGCGTCAACACCACACCCGCATGTTGCGATAATCCAGAGAGCAGCGACGTTGCATCACCCAACACATCCTCAACCTTGCGCTGGCGGTTCGAGGCTTTGACCTGCGCATCAATACGGGCGCGTTCATCCGATGAGAGTGTTCCCACTTGCAACAGTGCATCGACAAAAAACCGAAGCCCGATATCAGTAGGAATACGGCCAGCTGAAGTATGAGGCGAGGCAATGAGGCCCGCCTCTTCCAAATCCATCATCACATTGCGAATGGAAGCCGGAGACAACGACGCAGGCATGCCTTTGGAAATGGTGCGGGAACCCACCGGCTCTCCGGTTTCCAGATAAGTATCCACCAAATGCTTGAATACATCCCGCGCCCGCTGGTCCATGGAGGTTAAAAGCGAGGTTGAGGCATCGGTTGGCTTTTGCATTGTCATGGTTGCAGGATAGTGTGTCTACGCTTTCCTTTACAAGTGACGTTGTTTAGAAGACGGCCAACAGAAAAAGGAATTCCAAATGCGCCCATCCGGCCGTAAGCCCAACCAACTCCGCGACATCAGCTTTACCCGCGGTTTTACCAAACACGCCGAAGGCTCCTGCCTTGTCAAATTTGGTGACACCCATGTGTTGGTCACCGCGTCGCTCGATGAAAAGGTGCCGCCATGGTTAAAGGGTAAAGGCAAAGGTTGGGTTACAGCCGAATATGGCATGCTGCCCCGCGCCACCCATGAACGCACGCGGCGTGAAGCCGCGCACGGCAAGCAGTCAGGACGGACCCAGGAAATCCAACGCCTCATCGGGCGCTCACTGCGGGCCGTGGTGGATTTGGAACACTTGGGAGAACGCCAGATCACTTTGGACTGTGATGTGTTGCAAGCTGATGGTGGGACACGCACGGCGTCGATCACCGGCGCTTGGGTCGCCCTTTACGATTGCCTCAAAGGCATGGAGAAGCGGGGGCTGTTCACAACATGGCCGCTCAAAGACAATGTCGCAGCTTTGTCATGTGGCCTCTACAAAGGTGTGGCCGTCGCCGATTTGGATTACCCCGAGGATTCCGATGCAGGTACTGATGCGAATTTCGTGATGACAGGCTCCGGCGGTATTGTTGAAATTCAAGGTACTGCTGAAGGTGAGCCTTTCAGCGAAGCACAATTGCACGAACTTTTGACACTCGCCAAAAACGGGATCGCTGATTTGGTGGCCAAGCAAAACGAGGCGGTTGCATGAATTTGAGTTTACGCGGGCAAAAAATCCTCATCGCCACCCACAACAAGGGCAAGCTTGAGGAGTTCCGCGAAATCCTGGGGCCATTGGGTGTTGAGGTCACAAGTGCAGGCGAACTCAATTTGGCTGAGCCTGAGGAAACTGAAAATACCTTCGTCGGCAACGCCCGCATCAAAGCCAAAGCCGCGATGCAAGCAACGGGGCTTATCACGCTGGCTGATGATTCAGGCTTGTGTGTTGATGCCTTGAATGGTGACCCCGGCGTTTACACCGCTGACTGGGCAGGCCCGTCACGCGACTGGATGATGGCCATGCGAACAGTTGAGGAAAAGCTGCAAGCAGCAGGAGCGGCAACGCCCTCTCAACGTTCAGCCTCATTCAATTGTACGCTATTTTTGTTGTGGCCTGATGGCACGGAGCGGATTTATGTGGGCACGGCCCCGGGGCATTTGACCTGGCCGCCTGTGGGTGCATATGGCCACGGTTATGACCCTGTGTTTGTGCCGGAAGGAAAAACCGTTTCCTTCGCGCAAATGACCCACGAAGAGAAAAATAAAATCTCGCACCGGGCGCGGGCAGTTGCGTTGACGTTGAAAGATTTGTTTTGAACGCCTTCGGCCTCTACATCCATTGGCCCTTCTGCAAGGCCAAATGCCCCTATTGTGATTTCAACAGCCACGTGCGCCATGAGGCGGTTGATACGGCAAGCTTTGCCGATGCGCTTGTCGCTGAACTCACATACACGGCCTCACGCACTCCGGGCCGAAGCGTGTCATCGATTTTTTTTGGAGGTGGCACGCCATCGCTCATGCCGCCCACAGCCGTCGCAAAAATCTTGGATGCAGTTGCAAGCCTGTGGCCGATTTTGCCGGATGCTGAGATCACCCTCGAAGCCAACCCCACCAGCGTGGAGGCGGAGAATTTTCGTGGCTACCGTTTGGCAGGCGTCAACCGTGTGTCGGTGGGTGTGCAAGCCTTGGATGAAAATGATCTGAAAGTCCTAGGTCGTCAACACACGCCAAACGAAGCCCTCGCCGCTTTCAAACTCGCGGCACAAATTTTCCCGCGCGTATCTTTTGACATGATTTACGCGCGCCCGCATCAGACATTAGACAAGTGGCGAGACGAGCTGACACGTGCTCTTGGTGAACAGCAGGGCCATATGTCACTCTATCAACTCACCATCGAACCTGAGACACGCTATGCGGATTTATATGATGTCGGAAAACTGATCATCCCCAGTGATGATCTCTCAGCTGATCTTTATGACCTCACACAAGAGCTGACCGACAAAGCAGGCTTGCCCTGTTACGAAATTTCCAACCACGCAAAGCCGGGCCATCAAAGCCAACATAATCTGCTCTACTGGCGCTATGGCGAATATGCAGGTGTCGGCCCCGGTGCTCATGGGCGCTTGCACGAAGGTGATTTGGCTTTTGCCACGGCAACCGAGAAGCATCCTGAAACATGGCGCGCACTCGTTAAGTCACAAGGGCACGGCCTCATTCAGAATGAAGCTACTGATTTACCCGCACAGGCCCGCGAAATGTTATTGATGGGCCTCCGCATCGACGAGGGCATTGACCTCAACCGCTATGAAACACTCGCCGGAAAAACCATGGACCAAAGCAAGATCACGGCGATGGCGGATTTAGGTTTGGTTGAAATGCGCGGCAATGCAAGATTGGCTGCCACACTTGCCGGTCGCCGCGTTCTCAATGCGGTTATTGCTGAATTGGCGGATTGATTTAAGCTAGCTGGTATGAGCGAGAAAACTTACCATATCGGAGCGCAAGCGATTGTTGCCAACAGTGTTGAGGCGGGACTCTATCTGATCTCAACCCCCATCGGCAATTTGGGTGATATGACCTTGCGCAGCTTGAATGTGCTGGCGGTTGCCGATGTGATTTATTGTGAGGACACCCGCGTCACGCCGCGCCTTCTTGAACGCTTCGGTATCAAAAACAAATTGAAGCCCTATCATGATCATAACAGTGATGGAGCGGGGAGCGCGATTATCAAAGCCATCCAAGCAGGGCAGGTTATTGCACTCGTCAGCGATGCCGGAACGCCGCTGATTTCTGATCCGGGTTTTCCCTTGGTGCGCGATTGTGTGGCGGCTGGTGTGAAGGTCGAGGCTTTTCCCGGCGCGTCAGCTTTGTTGCCGGCTTTGCAACTTTCCGGCCTTCCTACAGATCGTTTCAGTTTTTTAGGTTTTCTGCCGCAGAAAAAGAATGAGCGATTGAAAGCACTGGGCGAAATTGATCAGCGCACGGAAACAGTTGCGGTTTATGAATCGCCCTATCGCATTCTTGAGGCGTTGGAGGATATTGAAACTGTCTTAGGGAAGCGCCCGCTTTCCGTTTCACGCGAAATTTCGAAGCTGCATGAGGAAACCTTGCGCGGCACAGCTGCGAGCATTGCCGCAACACTCAGCGCCAAACCAAGTATAAAAGGTGAGTTCGTCGTTATCATTGGTGCGCAAGAAAAAGCTGCTGAGACTTTCACTGATGTTGAGATTATGAAGGCCATTGAAGCGGCCCTTCTGGATCACCCCTCCAGCAAAGCGGCTTCATTGGTTTCCAAAAAACTAGGGCTTTCGCGCGATGATGTTTACGCGCGTATTTTAACTTTGAAAGGTAAAGCGTGAAGCGGTCACGCCAGGCGGCTCACGCGCATGGCCACCGGGCCGAAACGATTGCCGTTTGGTTTTTACGCTTCAAAGGATACCGTTTGTTGGCAAGAAGGTATAAATCACCGGCAGGTGAAATTGATCTCATCATGCGGCGCGGCAACACCACGGTGTTTATCGAAGTCAAAGCCCGCGCCACAGTGGATCAGGGTGTACTTTCCGTGACGGACTATCAAAGCAGCCGCATTTCTGACGCGGCTGCATTTTACACCGGACAAGACAACAGGGCAGCAATGGGCTTTCAAAGGTTTGACATTGTCGCCGTTCCTTCTTACCTCTGGCCTACACATATCAAGAATGCCTATGAGGGGAACCATTGAGCCATGAAACTGAACGTCGGGGTACAAATGGACCCCATTTCGTCGATCAATATCACGGGTGATTCAACTTTCGCTTTGATGCTGGAAGCGCAGCGGCGGGGTCACGCGCTGTTTCATTATCATGTGAAATCACTGGCGCTGCACAGTGGCGTGCTGACAGCACGTGGCGAACACGTCACCGTACGTGATGAAATGGGCAATCATTATTCGGCTTCGGCACCGGAGAGAATTGATCTCTCTTCACAACACGTCATTCACATGCGGCAAGACCCGCCTTTTGATATGAGCTACATTACAGCGACACATATGCTCGACCGTATTCACCCCAAAACCCTAGTGGTGAATGATCCGACGGAAGTCCGCAATGCACCGGAAAAACTTTATCTGCTCGACTATCAGCAATTCATGCCGGACACCTTGATCACGCGGGACATTTCAGAAATCGAAGCTTTCCGCCGCGAACACGACCAAATCATATTGAAGCCGCTCTATGGCAATGGTGGAGCTGGTATTTACAAAACCTCGCGTGACGATATGAATTTTGGTTCGCTGATGGAGATGTTCCAGCAGCTATATCCTGAACCTTTCATCGCCCAGCGTTATTTGCCGGACGTGCGCCTTGGTGATAAGCGGATTATTCTGGTCGACGGCAAAGTGGCGGGAGCGATTAACCGCGTGCCGGCATCACATGACCACCGCTCCAATATGCATGCAGGCGGGCAAGCCACACCCACCACATTGACCAAACGCGAAGAAGAAATTTGCGAAGCACTGGGGCCGGACCTTAAAAAACGCGGACTGATTTTCACCGGCATTGATGTGATCGGGGATTACATGACCGAGATCAATGTAACCTCGCCCACGGGCATCCGGCAGGTCAAACGCTTCGGCGGCAATGATATTGCCGTTATGATCTGGGATGCGATTGAGAGCCGGTTATGAGCGGGCTTGATCTGGTTGCTTTTGATGCGGATGATACGCTGTGGCATAACCTCGTGCATTTTGATCGGGCACAACTTCGTTTTGGTGAAATGTTTTCAGACTATTTGCCCGCAGAGGAAGCGCGGTCCAAACTCAATGAAGCGGAAAAGCGCAATATTGGTTTGTTTGGTTTTGGGGTAAAGAGTTTCACGCTCTCGATGATCGAGTCGGCGATTGAACTGTCGGGCGGCTCGGTTGAGGCCACAACCATTTCCAAACTGATCAATATGGGCCGCGATATGTTGGACCATGACATCGAACTCTTGCCGCATGTGAGGGAAACCTTGGAGGCGCTGCATGGCACGCACCGATTGTTTCTGATCACCAAAGGCGATTTGCATCATCAAGAGCGAAAAGTATTGGCGTCAGGACTTGCCCACTATTTTGAAGGGGTTGAAATCGTCTCTGATAAAAAGCCTGAGACCTTTAAAAAAATCTGTGCGCGGCATGGCGGCAAGATGGAACGCATGGTGATGGCCGGAAACTCTATACGCTCTGATGTGCTGCCAATCATTCACGCCGGTGGTTACGGCATCTATGTGCCGTTCAAAATTCTTTGGGACCATGAGCATGAAGATGTGCCAGCAGATACGCCACGTTTCCATGCGGTGCAGTCAATGGCAGACTTGCCAGAACTTATTTCGCAACTGTCAGTTTTTGATTAAGCAGTTCTCGAATTGAATATGCGGGATCAGTTTGCGGAAAGCTCCATAAAGTCGTTTGCCGAATTCAATTTGTTTGCGCCATTGCGTCATGTTCAAGTCTTACCAACCGTCATTTGAAATCACCCTCTTTCTCCCTCCCCCTTGTGGGGAGGGTCGGGGTGGGGGTCGCTCCGACGCTTGAGTCATATGAATTATTACGCACAATTGCAAATGTTTGAGCGACCCCCACCCTAACCCTCCCCACAAGGGGGAGGGGATTTCGTGGCACTGCTGGTCAAATACAAAGAGTCATTTCAAATGACGTTTGGTATCATTGATTGACAGGATGGCTTTTCCAAACAACACTTGGCTTTTTTACCGCATAGGATATTGCAATATGAGCTGGAACAATGAAACCGGGCCGCGGATTGCCTTTCTGGGGACGGGTGCACAGGGCGCTTCGATTGCGGCTGATTTTGCTTTGGCGGGATTAGATGTCACTTTCATTGATCAGTGGCCAGACCACATAGAAGCCATCCGCAAGAATGGCATTACCGTGAATTTACCAACGCGCACCATCAATGCGAAAGTTGCCGCTTTGCATCTTTGTCAAATCGCGGAGGTGAAGCAGCCGTTTGATCTCGTGTTTCTGGTTGTGAAGGCTTACGATACCAAATGGGCCTGTGAAATGATCAGGCCGGTTCTGGCGCATGACGGCTTGGTTGTCGGTTTGCAAAACGGTATGACGCATGAAGATATTGCCAATATTTTAGGTCGCGAGCGCACCATTGGCGCGGTGATTGAGATTGCCTCGAACATGTGGGTGCCGGGTGTCACCAACCGCCAAAATGATGTGGATGAATCGTGGTTTGCGTTGGGTGCGCTTGATCCTGAAACACAAAAGCGGGTTGAGAGTGTGGCCAAGTTGCTACGTCACTCCGGCCGGGTGGAAGTGATGGATGACATTCGTTCTGCAAAATGGATGAAGCTTGTGGTGAACGCCGCCGAACTCATTCCATCGGCCATCGTTAACCTGCCTTTGAATGATGCTGCGCGTTATCCCGGTATGTTGGAGGTGATGCGTCAGGCTGGCTATGAGGCCATGCAGGCCGCACTGGCTGATGGTGCAAAAATCATTCCCATCATCGGCATGCCGGCGATTACCACCAATCATCCGGAGCGCTATGTCGACCAGATTTTTGATGAGGTGCTGAAGACGTTTTCAAAGCCTGACACCTTGGTGACTTCGCTGCAGGATTGGCGAAAAGGCCGCCGTGCCGAAGTGCAGGAGGTGAATGGCTGGGTGGTTGATATTTTGCGCAGTCATGGCCGCGAAGCCCCGATGAACCAGCGCGTCGTCGAACTCGGTTTTGAGATTGAAAATGGGACCCGCGAGGCCAGTCCCGAAAATTCAAAGGCAATGATTGAGACCTATATGAAAATTGCTGATTTATAATCTAAGGCGTTGCGCGCCAGAGCCGGTGAGGCGTGTCTTTTTCATAGCCTAACTGATCAAAGCTGGCGATTTCCAGTATCTGTCCCCATGGCGTTCGGAAATAAATCCAACTGAAACCTTCAAGCGGCCCGGCATCAACGGTGTTGGGTCCGTCAAGCATGTCGATGCCTTGGGCTTTCATCCGCGCAGCTGATGCAAATACATCTTCAACCTCAAAACAAATATGCGTGCCACCGACTTCCGATGGTCGCTTTTGTGGGGCATTCTTGTCTTCGCCATCATATTCAAAAAGTTCAACGCTGGTGCCATTGCCACAGCGCAAGAAAACCAGATCGCGAATGCGGGAGTGGGGTGCGGCCCCAAGCTTGCCTTTCATGAAGTTATTGTCCACATCAAAAGCACCGGTGTGGAACACCTCTACCGCACCAAACACCAATTTGAAAAACGCTATGCCTTCGTCGATGCTTGGCACCGTGATGCCGATATGATGCATGCCGTAAACGCGTTCTGCCATAGAAAACTCCCGCTGAAATATGCTAAGACGTTACATCCGGCGTGAAAGAATACAAGTTCTCTTAGCGTCTCCAACACCATAGGCACGACTGTCAAGCATGACTGAATACGAGCTATTGCGGATCATAACGTTTCTTGAACGCATGCGTACACCCTATGATAAATTGTTGAAAGCTGCGGAGCCTGATCCCAACTGGAATATCATTCTCTATCTGATGAAGAGCCATCTGCGCGGCGAGAATATTACCATGTCGTCGCTGGCCTCTGCCGCCGACATTCCTTTCGCCAGTGCGATGCGCCGTATTCACAAATTAATAGAAGATGGCGATATACAACTGCGCAAGCGTGGCACGACAGGCAAATCACATTATCTGGAACCCAGTCGCCAACTGGCCATTGGTTTCACGAATTATGCGGCCAAGGTCAAAGGGCTGCTGGCGGATACTTTCGGTCTGAAAACCGGCAGCACTGACTCCGAAGATTATTATTTTGGTGGGTCTTATCTTGCGGGCCAGATTATTCCGCCATTGGAAATTATGGAACATCGCGAAGAGACCGGCCCTGAACTTCGGTTTTTGCTGCATGACGACAACTATTTCGCCAGCATGCGCGATATGTGGTCGGACTTTCGCAGCAAACTTTCCGCCCGCAAGAATTTTAAATTGCTATCCCTCCCGGAATTAAGGGAAGAGGTGTTTGCCAATGCCCGGCGCAGCGAGAGCCAATATGATGTGATTGCCATCAATATGCCGTGGCTCGGCGAGAGTGTGACCAATCATGTGGCCCAACCGCTTACAGAATTTCTAAAAAGCAGCAGCATCAACCCGTTAGACTTTCATCCCAATATTTGGGCCACCGGCCATTGGGACAACACGCAATTTGGCGTGCCGATTTATTGCACCATTGAGGCCTTGGCTTTGCGGAAAGATTTGTTTGAGGAACGCCGCCTTGCAAGTCCGACAAGTTTTGAAAAGCTGTTGCAAGCCGCGAAGGTGTTACATAATCCAAAGCGGGGTCTATATGGCGTGGTTTGGAATGCGTCAAAAGGCATGCCGGTTTCGCACTCATTCATGTTTCTGATGGGCTGTTGCGGCGGTGCGGTGATTGATATTCCAACACCCCGCTTGCATGTGGACTATAGCAAATTGAAGGGCGAAGCGATGCGTCCGCGCATCTTGAGTGAGGCCGGGCGCACCACGCTGAAATATATGCATGAACTTCTGGCCTATTCACCACCTGACATTCTCTCGATTGATTGGAACCGTGCGCATGATTATTTCATGAGTGGCCACGCTGCGATGATCTATTCATGGACAATGCGGGCGGCACGATTTGAATATGATATTCATTCCATGGTGAAACGCAAAGTGTCCTATCATCCACATCCCGCAGGGCCGGGGGGAACAAGTGTTTCGCCGATTGGTGGATTTTTATTGAGCGTGCCGGCCTCACTTCCGCCTGCCCGCGCCCATCTCGCGTTTGAAGCAATTTCATGGATGGCCTCTCCGGCGGCGATGAAAGAGCATGTGAAAAACGGTGTCCCCGTCGCACCGCGTTTCAGCGTGAGTGCCGACCCGGAAGCTGCGGCTTCAACCCCGATTGTGAGCTTTGTGGATCGCTTGGCCAAGCAGAATAAAATCCAACACTGGCAAAGACCGCCAGTGCCTGAATATCACGTGATTGAAGAAATACTGGGCGAGGAAATTTTTGCCGCCTTGAGTGGTGTGTGCTCGGACGAAGAGGCGCTGACCCGCAGCCAAAACCGCATCGATGCGGCGATGCGGGCAGCGGGATATTATTGATATCATAAGAGAAAAAAAGTTCTTGACTTTCCGGGAATATTGTTCTATATTTGTTCTTACATTGCTGAACCTGGTCAGGAGCGAGACCCATCAAAAAAGCCGCTCACCTCCATATGGAGTGTTGGCCAAGGAAGAATTCCGCGGCTGACCCTCGTGAGGGGCGACAGGTTTCGGCCACACCTGATGCACCTCGCAGACCCCCAGCGCGAAAGCGTGCAAGGGCACAGATGAGAGAGGGCCGGCACCCGCATCGGCCATGCTGCTATCGTGAGCGGCAGTGGGGGTTGTAAAAAGGGTTTTTGTTTTCAACTTGATTCCCATTGACAGGATACGCTATTAGCGTATAAAGTACACCCATGCAGCTCATCCGCACTTCGGCATTCAACAAAGCGGTTTCCAAACTGAAAGTGACTGAGGTTGAGCTTGAAACTTTGGAAATGGAAATTGCAACAAACCCTCAGGCAGGTGATGTTATCCAGGGTTTGAAGGGTGTTCGGAAAATCCGTTTTGCCACTGGTGGAAAAGGCAAACGAGGCGGTGGGCGTTGCATCTATTTGGTCTTAGCGATTGAGGATACGATTTATCTGTTGTTGGCTTATGGCAAATCAAAACAGACTGATCTCTCAGCAAAACAACGCAAAGATATTTTGGCGTTTATTGAGGAACTTGAATGAGCAAGAAAGACACAAAATTTGGTTCTGACCTGATGCAGGCCTTGAAGGAAGTGCAGGCCCATCGGCGTGGCGAGATTGCCTTGCCATCTCGGAATTTCGATGTGCTGTCGGCGCAGCGCGTCAAGGCTATCCGCACAGCATTGGCCAAAAGCCCGAAGGATTTCGAACGTCGTTTTGGTATACCAGCGCGCACTGTTGAGGGGTGGGAACAGGGTCGCAAGCTGGATGTGGCATCGAGTATTCTGATGACGGTGATTGAGACGGAACCGGATGTGGTAGAGGCGGCAGTGGTCAAAGATCGTGTTGGTTGAGAGAAAAGCTCAGTTAGTACTTTTATACCATACGATAAACTTGTCGCTCACCTGTTTTGCGTCGAACCTTAATTTGATTGCTGCTTCATAGGATTTGCTACGATCAAGCATAAATGCACCCCGTCGAAATTGTTCCTTTGACACGGCACGCCATGGGTCTAAATCGCGATCGCGCTCGCCCGGACCTCTACCTGTGCCGGCAGCATAGTCATCGAAGTGCTCAATCATATCGCGAATGGCTTTGAGTCCATTTTGGCCATTAATGTCAAACTGGCTGTCGAAGTTGCACAAAACTCTCAAAGCTTCAGGCTTTACAACACGAAGTGCCGTTAGGGTTTTGATAGTTGTTCGATAAAGCCAAAGACGAATGATAAAATTTTCCCAGCGATATTCTATTTCATGAATGTTTACTTGATCGAGGTCACGCCAAGAGAGCACAAGCATCTTCCAAGAGTGCGTGTGGCGCGGCTTGTAATAGTCCCATATTGTCGATTGCTCATCCCGCTCAGTCAAGTTCCTCTCCCCCATCAATAGTTTATCTGATGGTAATGGATGACAAGCAAATTCTCAAGGTTTCACCCCGCCACCGGTCTCCGCGTTGTTGAGTATACCAGTGCTGCCACCACAATGAGCGCACCCTGAAACAGATATTGATACATCTGCGTCAGACCTAAGAACGTCACGGCACTCAATACTTCCGTTAACAACACTGCCCCCAATACTGTTCCGATGAAGGTGCCTCGCCCTCCTGTCAAAGCCGTGCCGCCCAGCACTACGGCGGTAATGCTGGCGAGGGTGTAGCTGAGGCCTTGGCGTGCGTCGCCCACACCGATTTGCGCCATGAAGATAATAGCTCCCAAAGCTGTGAGGAGCGAGCAGAGGAGGTAGCCTGTCACGAAGGTACGGTCAGTGCGGATACCCATTCGCCTTGCGGATTCTTCGTCGGAGCCTATGGCGCGCAGTCGCCAACCGGTGCGATGTTTGCGCAAAAGATATTCCAGCGACGTGGCAACAAGGCAAAGCACAAGAAAGGCTACCGGAATAGGGCCCCATTGCCAGTTGATCCAGTCAATGATGGAATAGCTGATGTAACCATCGGGCTGGATGCGAAGCGTTAAGCTGCATCCCCAAATCGCGAAATACACGACCATGGTGGCGGCGATGGGGGTGAAATTAGCGTAGCGTATGAGCAGGCCATTGATGGTGCCGACGGCGAGTGCGCCTGAGAACATCAGCACGAATCCTGCGAGCACCATGTCACCTGACTTGTCGTCGTTCATGAAGAAAGACGCGATGATGACGAGGAAGCCGGTAAGCGGACCAACCGACAGGTCAATGCCACCCATGAGCAGCGCCACGGTTTGGCCCAGTGCGATAAAGCCAAGAGCTGTGGCCAGAAGTAAAATATTATAGACGTTGTAGACCGACAGGAAGTTGTCGTTCTGGACATTGATGTAGAGGCCGAGCAGCACTGTCATGACGGCGATCACGAGGGCTGGCGCATTGTCGGTCTGCAAGAAATGGCGGACGCCGCCCATGGCTGTTTTGCCCGCCGCACCAAACATGCCATCGCCTGCATGGGTTGCGGCACTCACTGCTGCTGCTACGATTTTTTCTTCAGTGACGTCAGCGCCTATGAGTGTTGCAACGGCCCGGCCCCGCGACATGACAATGACCTTGTCGCACAGGCCTTCCAGCTCTGCGGCATCAGACGAATTGACGATAACGGCGGTGCCTTGAGCCGAGGCATCGCGGAGGATGCGGTAGATTTCGGCGCGGGCACCGACGTCCACACCTTGGGTGGGTTCATCGGCGACGATCAATCCCGGTTCAGACAACAGCGCGCGCGACATCACGATTTTTTGTTGATTGCCGCCGGAGAGCGACAGGATCGGTGCTTCGATGCTGGGGGCTTTCACCGCAAGAGAGCCAAAGGTTTTGGTAACGAGGTCCAGTTCCTTTTTGCGACTGACAATGCCGTTGGTGGCGAATTTTTCGAGAGCGCCGAAGGCTGCATTTTCGCGCACGGTGAGGCCACTGGCCAAGCCTTCGGTGTGGCGGTCTGAAGGCATGTAAGCGGATTTGCCGAGGAGTTCTTTGGCGCTCACGTCTATTCCGCGCAATGTGACTTTGCCTTCTGAAGGTACGAGGCCTGCGAGAGCGCGCATGAGGCGGGACTGGCCGTTGCCTGCTACGCCTGCGATGCCGATGATCTGGCCGCGTGGCGCGTCAAATGAAATGTCCTTGAAGCCGCGCCCACTGAAGTTTGCGACGGAGAAACTGACGTCTTTGCTGTTGTCTTTTGCTTTCATCGGAAAAGCTGAACCCATCGTGCGTCCGACGATGAGGGCGAGGAGATCAGTATCGGTAATGTCTTTCACCAGTGATGAACCCCGCCAGCGCCCGTCGCGCAGCACGGTGACACGGTCGGCAATTTGGCGAAGTTCGGCGAGGCGATGGGTAATGTAAATGACGGAAGTGCCTAACTTTACCACGTCGCGCACGCGGCCAAAAAGCATGTCGGTGGCGTCTTGATCGAGAGAGGCTGTAGGTTCGTCGAGGATCAGCAGTTTGGGTTTGAGAGCGAGTGCTTTTGCAAGTTCGAGCAGATGTTTTTGCGCGACGGTTAGACCTTCAGCACGCAAGCGCAGCGGCACGTCGAGGCCGACAGCAGCGAGCATATCTTTAGCAATGTCTTGTGCCGGGCGGCCTGCGAAAATGTCATCGGGCAATGCCACGCGCAGATTTTCGTACACCGAAAGATCTTCGAGAATGGCGGGGTGTTGGAAGGAGATGGCGATGCCGAGTTTCGAGGAAATTTCCGGCGTCATCTCGGCGATGCGTTGACCTTCAAAAGTGATTTCGCCGAGTGTTGGTTGCAAGGTTCCTGCGATGATGTTCATCAAGGTGGATTTGCCAGCGCCGTTCTCACCGAGAATGGCGTGAACTTCTCCGGGATAAAATTCAACTGTGACGTCGCGGAGTGCGAGGACACCGGAGAAGGCTTTTGAGATGTTGGCAAGGCGAATGGTAGCGTCGGGAGGAGGTGCGCTGCCTTTGGTTGTTGTTATTTTACTTGCCGCCACGTTTGGGTTCCGCACTGATAGAAGTTGCTCTGATAGCTCCCTCCCCCTTGTGGGGAGGGCCGGGGTGGGGGTCGCTCCAGCACTTGAAGTATTGCGGGAAATTCTTTGCAACTTCGGGCGTCTGAGCGACCCCCACCCTAACCCTCCCCACAAGGGGGAGGGGATTCAAGTATCGTGAAGAGCGCCACCCACGTCACCTGTTATGGGTGAAGTAGGTGGTTATTTTACTTACTGACCAACTGCCTTGGCTTGCGCTTCGTCAGGAAGTTCTGACGACAGGTAGATTGCGCCTGGCAAGTCCTTGCGGCAGGTGACTGGGTTTGGTTTGCCAGAAACTGAATCTTCATAGATGGGAGCTGAGAAGATGTTTTCTGCTGGTGGTGTGCCACCTGTTGCTGCTGCAACAGCATGCATCACGGCGAGGCGAACGTTGTCGTTGCCGGTTGCCACTGTGAAGAGTTTGAAATCAGGGTTGGTGCCCTTCATTTCTTCCCAGAAACAGGCGAGCGAGTTGCCGTCTGATGTGGCAAGGGCCGGAATGGACTTGCCCTGTTTGGTAAATTGCGGAAGAGCGCCGACAAGCGATGGACCGAAGTCGGACACGATGACGTCGATCTTGGCGTTCTTGGCGATTTCGGCTGTCAACACCTGTTGAGTCAGCGCAGGGTCCCAGTTCGTCACGGCAAAAGGCTCCGGATTCACAAAGACATACTCTGCGCCGAGCACGTTCTTCAGGCCTTTGAGTTCATCAAGACCCTGGCTGTTGCCAGCCGGACCCGAGAGGAACAGCACGTTGCCGCCTGACGGAAGGATGCTCTTGATCCAGCGTCCCCAGTTTTCGCCGTCATTGACGAAAGAAGCACCGATGAACTTGGTGTAGTTCTCGCCTTCCTTGCCGCCGACATCAACGCGGTAAGGCACGATGACCTTGCCGGCCTTGAACACGGATGTGATGGCGGGCAGCACGGCTGGACCGGCATCGCCGAAGACCACGAGCGCATCAATGCCCTTGGCGGCCATCGACTTGATGTCCGAGATCGATTTCTGGGTATCACCCTGGCCGTCGGCATATTCATACTTGGTGATGCTGGGGCAGAGTTCGGCGGTTTGCTTGCCCGATGCGGTTGTCACCTGACGCCAGCTGTTGCCACC
>JAYUQS010000194.1:0-58396 GCA_043756645.1 Hyphomicrobiales bacterium
ATCTTGATCAGGCTGGAAAAGTAGAGAAAGTTTTTGAACTTGCTTCTTTCGTTTGAATGGTAAATGCCGTTCCATTCGTCACCTCGGAAAACTGGAAAATATGATGCCTGCTAAGTCAGTTATGTGTGTTTTCGGAACACGCCCTGAAGCTATTAAGATGGCACCTGTGGTCAAGGCATTGAAGCAAAACCCAACACTCAGAGTACAAGTCTGCGTAACCGCACAGCACCGCCAGATGCTCGATCAAGTTCTATCGTTGTTTGAGATTGTTCCCGACTTTGACCTCGACATTATGAAAGCGGGCCAAACTCTTGCCGATATCACGTCCGCAATTCTCACCAAATTGACTCCCATATTGGTCGCTGAAAAACCTGATCTTGTCCTCGTCCATGGTGATACGACGACCACCCTGGCAGCAGCACTTTGTGCTTATTACCAACGGATTGATGTTGGGCATGTTGAGGCAGGCCTGCGCACGGGAGATGTCTATTCACCTTGGCCGGAAGAAGTGAACAGACGCGTGACAGGTACATTTGCAAAATTACATTTTGCCCCGACTGTTTCAGCCCGCGACAATCTACTCAAAGAAAACATCTCGCCACACGACATTCATATCACCGGCAACACGGTGATAGACGCACTGCATTTGGCTGTCGAAGGTTTGAAAAAGCCCAATGCAATGGTGCAAGAGCTCGATGCCGCGTTAAGTCTGGATGCATCCCGAAAAACCATACTCGTGACAGGTCACCGGCGGGAAAATTTTGGTGGGGGTTTTGAACGCATTTGTGAAGCTTTGAAAATTCTGGCGCAACGCAAAGACGTGCAGATCGTTTATCCCGTTCATCTTAACCCCAATGTGCAGGGGCCCGTTGAGAAATTCTTAGGGGGCCTGCCAAACGTGAAATTGATTGCGCCGCAGGACTATCTGCCATTTGTGCATCTGATGAACTGCAGCGATGTAATATTGACGGATTCAGGCGGCGTGCAAGAAGAGGCACCCTCCATTGGAAAGCCGGTATTGGTCATGCGGGACAATACAGAAAGACCAGAAGCAGTGACTGCGGGCACTGTAAAGCTGGTTGGAACAGACGTCCAAAAAATTGTAACCGAAACGAACTTGCTGTTAGACGACCCTGTCGCCTACAAGGCGATGTCGCAGGCGACAAATCCTTACGGTAATGGCACTGCGGCCAAAACAATCACCGATATTATCGCAAAACATTTCGCGACCAACGCCTAAACGGACACATTCTATGCCAAACTCTAGAGGTCAAACAATTTCGGTCATCGGTCTTGGTTACATCGGCTTACCCACGGCCACAATGTTTGCATCGCGCAAAATCAAAGTCATTGGCGTCGACGTCAACAAGGCGACGGTTGACACCGTTAACCGAGGCGAAATTCACATCGTGGAACCTGATCTCGATATCGCGGTACGATCGGTCGTGGATCAAGGATATTTGAAAGCCACGACAGTGCCGGAACCTGCCGATGCTTTCCTGATTGCGGTGCCTACCCCGTTTAAGGATGAAGACCATCAACCGGATCTCAGCTATATTCATGCAGCCTGCAAGTCGATTGCACCGGTTCTGGCAAAAGGCAATCTCGTCATCATCGAGTCAACGTCGCCAGTTGGCGCCACCGAGCAAATGGCCGATTGGTTGGCAGAATTGCGGCCAGATCTCACCTTCCCGGCAAAGCATGGCGAAGCATCAGACATTCGCATTGCCCACTGCCCTGAGCGGGTTTTGCCCGGCAAGGTTATGCAAGAACTCATCAGCAATGACCGTGTCATTGGCGGCATGACGTTGAAATGCTCCGAAGCGGCAGCAGCCCTCTACCGCAGCTTTGTGAAAGGCGAATGCATCGTGGCCTCCAGCCCGCGCGTGGCCGAAATGGCAAAACTCACTGAGAACAGTTTTCGCGATGTGAACATCGCCTTTGCCAATGAACTTTCCATGATCTGCGACAAACTAAATATGGACGTCTGGGAATTGATCCGCTTGGCCAACCGCCACCCCCGCGTCAACATTCTGCAACCAGGCCCCGGCGTGGGCGGACATTGCATTGCGGTTGACCCGTGGTTCATCGTATCTTCGGCCCCCGAAGTGGCCAAACTCATCCGCACGGCGCGGGAAGTCAATGACTCCAAACCCAAATGGGTGATCAAAAAAGTGCAGGAAGCCATTGGCGCCTATCTCATGGCCAACCCCGGAAAGACTGCCGCCGATGTGTCGATTGTCTGCTATGGTTTGACGTTTAAGCCCGATATCGACGACATGCGCGAAAGCCCGGCGTTAGAGATTGTGCGGGAATTGGTGGGCTTGCACAAAGGACCGATAATGGTGGTGGAGCCCAATATTGAGGCGTTGCCGCAGGGGCTGGGGCGGGCAGTCCTGACGTCGCCTCAAAGCGCGATGGAAGCCGAGATTGGTGTTTTGCTCGTGGACCACAAGGAGTTCAAACTTAACAAGCCGCCAATTCATACCGTCATTGATACGCGCGGTGTATGGCAGATTTAAAAAGTTATACACTAAACGTCATTCCGAATGACGTTTGGTATCAGAAGCTATTTTAGATCGCTTGGTCTTCGAACTGCAACGCAACATCATACAACAAATATGAAATCACCCAACTCCAGACGGAAGGCACTTGCCGATTTGACGATGATTTGAGCAGCGCCATCAAACCCACTCACGGTGACTGTTGTGGTGCCTTGGCCGCTGAACAACAACTCGCCAAAGCCTGCCGCAACTTCTGATGCAAACTGGATTTTGTCTGCATTGTCGACATAGTCTGCGATTGTGTCAGTACCGCCATTTACGGCTGAGAAAAAGAATTTATCATTGCCGACACCACCATAAAATACGTCATTCCCAGTCATGCCATTCAGAAGGTCGGCTCCGCTGTTGCCGTAGAGGTAATTGTTCTGGTTGTCGCCGGTAATGCTGTCATTGTAAACTGAACCGTAAATGCGCTCGACACCGCTCAAAGTATCGCCTTCTGCATCGCCACCGGTGTTCACGCCTGAAGCAAGGTTGATCGCTACAGCGGCGGTTGATCCCGAATAATAGGCAATATCCAGTGTGCCGTTGCCGCCATTGATCTGGTCTGACCCTGCGCCGCCGGTCAGGATGTCGTTGCCATCCCCGCCGTTGAGGATGTCAATTCCGCCGCCACCATTGATCTGGTCCGCCCCGGCACCGCCGGTCAGTATGTTTGCCAAGGTGTTGCCGGTTAAAATATCCGCGTAGGCCGAGCCGGTGATATTTTCGATGAACAATAGAGTATCACCTGTCACATCCCCGCCGGAATGGACATTTGTGGTTAAATTCACGGTGACAGCTGAAATTGATGTTGAATAACTTGCTGTATCAGATCCAACACCGCCGTCCATTTTATCCGCACCTGCACCGCCAGCCAATGTGTCATGTCCGTCACCGCCGGTCAGTATGTTTGCCAAAGTGTTGCCGGTTAAAATATCCGCATGGGCTGAGCCAATAATATTTTCGAAATTCCGCAGATAATCACCTGCCGCATCACCACCTGAATTCACATTTGTGGTCAAATTCACGGTGACACCTGCCGCTGAAGCAGAATAACTTGCTGTATCGATTCCAACGCCGCCATTCATTTGATCGGCACCTGTACCGCCAACCAGCGTGTCGTTGCCGTCCCCGCCGTTGAGGATGTCAATACCACCACCGCCGGTCAGTATGTTTGCCAAAGTGTTGCCGGTCAAATTATCCGCATGGGCTGAGCCAGTAATATTTTCGAAATTCCGCAGAGAATCACCGGCCGCGTCGCCGCCGGCATTTACATTTGTTGTCAGGTTTACTGTTACCCCTGTCGTTGAAGCAGAATAACTTGCCGTGTCGATGCCGCCACCACCGTCCATCTGGTCGCCACCGGCACCACCGATCAAGGTGTCGTTGCCGAGCCCGCCGTTGAGAATGTCGATCCCTGCACCCGCATTCAAGATGTTGCTGGCGCTATTCCCCGTTAAGGCATCGTTGCCGCCGCCCGTTGTGGCGTTTTCAATGATGGCGCTATGGGCGATTGAAATATTGCTCGTCATGGAATTCACGGACGAGAAGGTGCCGGAATTGAGGTCAATGCGCGAGACGGTGTTCCAGCCACTCACATCAAGCGTATCAATGCCACCGCCATCCACCAGACACATGATGGGTTGGGTGTTTTGGTTGAAATCATAAAGCCCGGCATAAACCGATGAAAGCGTGGAGTTGAAGCCATAAGTGGTATCGGTGTTGCGTGTGGTTGTTTCAACGCCATACATGGCTTGCGCCGCCAGAACGTCATCAATCATAGGGGTTTGTGGGCTATAGAGTAGATTGTCGCTGCCGACCCAGTCGGCCCAGGCAACCAATGTAGGTTCACCAATCGATCCCCAGCTTGGGCCGAAGTAGGACAAGACTGAATAGACTGTGCTGTCACGGAAATTCGAAGGCGTCACACCATTGGTTTCGTAGTTGCCGGGATGGTTCATGCCGAGAGCATGGCCAATTTCATGCACCAAAGTTACAAAACCATGTTTGCCGATGGTGGGGTTCACCAAATTATTATTGGCATCATTGCCGATGTTGGGATCGGAACCGTCGAAGGCCCGGTTCAGCCAGACCGTGCCGTAAACAGGGTAATAGGCATGAGCATAATCATTCAAGCCGCTGTCAAGAAAAGTTGCAAACTCGACATTGCTGTTGGTCGTGGTGACCAGGGAGAAGTCGGGCGCAATGATGTCGTCCCACAAATTGATGCCAATGGTTGCTTTGGAGATTTGGTCGGCATTGAACGCTGCGAAACTGCCTGTTTCACCACCACCTGCTGCCAAACCTGTCGTCGACGTTGCGAAAGCATAGGTTATCGTCGAAGTCGTCCATTGGAAATTACTGTCGATTTGCGTGATAACTTGTAGGTTCGACCAAGAAGATAAAGGCATTTGAGCTCCGGCTGACTTCAATCAATTAAGGTGGCAGTTATTGGGATAAATTTTGTCAATAAGTCGTTTCAGTTGCTGAAGGTAGCAGAGGAGTTTCCACTAAAGTGTTGGTGCTTTCGCTCAAATTTTCTACAATATAGCAAAGTTGCTGAATTTATTCGGCCCAGCGTGATGAGTTGCCAAATTGGAAGTCGAAAACTGATGGTTAACAGGCCGAAGATTATTCCCGTCATTCTTTCGGGGGGAGCAGGCGCAAGGCTGTGGCCGGTATCGCGCGCGAAGTCGCCCAAGCAGTTTCAAAGTTTTGGTGGCGGCCCCTCGCTTTTCCAGCAAACACTTAGTCGTTGCCATTCGCCACTGTTTGATGATCGGCCAATTATTGTGAGTGGGCTTGAACATCGGGGGGTGTTACTGGAAACGTTGCAGGCGTTGAATGTCAAAGCAGATATTGTTTTGGAACCGTGTCGGAGAAACTCATGTGCTGCTGTTTTAGCAGGAGCACTTTTGGCCTTTGAGCGCGATCCGGAAGCGATTGTTTTGGCATTGGCAATTGATCATCATATTCCTGATCAAGAAGCTTTCCGGTCTTCGGTTCGTCTTGCAGTTGAGGCCGCTCAGCAGGGTGAAATTGTCACTTTTGGTGTCAAACCTCAATTCGCTGCCACAGGTTACGGCTATATTCTCCCCCAACAAAATCAGCAGAGTAACATCGTAACGCCAGTACAGCGATTTGCTGAAAAACCGGATGTTGATACGGCGCAGAGATATCTGGCGGAAGGCTATCTCTGGAACAGTGGCAATTTGCTGTTTCGCGCAGACATTTTTATTGACGAAGTTCGTGACCTGGCACCTTTGGTCTTTGCGGCGGTCACGCAGTCCATAAGGGACGCCCAGCGCGATCCTGATTTTACGCGTTTGTCAGAGACGGCGTTTTCCGGGGGCCCATCGGTTTCAGTGGATGTGGCGATCATCGAAAAAACCAAACGTGCAGCGGTTCTGCCCGTGACATACTCCTGGAGTGATATCGGGTCGTGGGACGCAATTGCCACGACTTTACCTCTGGACGAAAACAACAATTCAATAACCGGCCAAGGCATGATCGTTGCTGGGCGAAATGTGGTTGTTCAGTCTGATAGCAGCATGACGACAGTTGTTGGATGTGACGATCTGATTGTTATCACAACGACAGACGCGGTGCTGATTGTGCGTCGTGGTTTTAGTGAGAATGTGAAGGAACTGACTGAGCTGCTTCGCCAAAGCGGCAAAGATATTTTTTTATAGAAAAAATAACTTCAAGCCTTGCTTTCAGTTTTCAGACCCCTGAGCAAGAGATCGAGAATTACGGGCCTTAATTTATTTATATTCGGCTTTTCTCCCAGCACAGCTTCCACCTGTACGCCAAAATCAGCATAGTGCTGTGTCACCGACCAAATGGCAAAAAGCAAATGTTCGGCATCAACAGAATTGATTTTGCCGGCTGCACTCCAACCTCTGATAACGGTGGCTTTTGCTGCTACGAGTTGTTTGAGCGGGCCCTTCAAAAAACTTGCCACGTGCGGCGCGCCGTGAAGGATTTCATTGGCAAAGAGTTTTGAGGCTTCGGGGCGCTCAAACGTCAAATCGAGTTTGGCTGAAATATAGCGGGTGAGCTCTTCGATTGGATCTTTGTTTGCGTCCAGGTCGTTCAGAGGTGCGAGCCAGAGCGCAAGGGTGCGTTCTAGCACTGCGATATACATGTCTTCCTTGCGCTTGAAGTAATAAAGCAGGTTGGGTTTGGAAAGGCCGGACTTCAATGCAATCTGGTCGACTGTTGTACCGCGATAACCGTAAACTGAGAACACGTCGAGTGCTGCATCGAGGATTAATGCTTCATTCTGGTTCTGGATGCGGGTTTTCTGGACCGCCGATGCTGTTTTTTTAGGCATTGCCTATTCTCTTAATTCTTGATCAATTGGTCAAGAGAAGATAGCGTTTAACACAACGAAGAAGAATACCAAGGGAGTTGGCATTGGCGGCGGTGATTAATGCCAAGGATTTGAGCTTGACCTTCAGCACGGCTGACGGGCCTGTCTATGCGCTTTCGGGGGTTAACCTCAAGGTTGAGGATGGAGATTTCGTCTCGTTCATTGGCCCTTCGGGCTGCGGGAAAACGACTTTATTGCGGGTCATTGCCGATCTGGAACAGGCCACCGGCGGTTCCATAAATGTGAATGGCATGACGCCGGAACAAGCCCGCTTGGCCCGCGCCTATGGTTACGTGTTTCAAGCGCCGGGGCTATTTCCATGGCGCACGGTGGAGCGCAACGTGGCGCTGCCGTTAGAAATTATGGGGATTGCTGATGCGGCAGCGCGGGTGCAACGCAATCTCGACCGCGTCAATCTTGGCGGCTTCGAGAAAAAATTTCCTTGGCAACTTTCAGGCGGCATGCAGCAGCGGGTGTCGATTGCACGCGCCCTCGCCTTTGATCCCAAGCTCCTGTTGATGGACGAACCCTTTGGGGCGCTTGATGAAATTGTGCGCGATAAATTGAATCAACAATTGCTGGAACTCTGGGACCGCACAAAAAAGACCGTTGTATTTGTCACCCACTCAATTCCAGAAGCGGTGTTTTTGTCGACCAAGATCATTGTGATGTCACCGCGTCCAGGCCGCATCATCGACATCATCGAAACCAATTTCCCGCGTAACAGAACATTGGACATTCGCGAGACACCAGCGTTTCTGAAGGTGGCGCAGAGGGTGCGTGAGGGATTGCGGGCAGGGCATAGCTATGAGGATTAGTCTTGCCACCAAGAGCAATGTCATCCCCGTCCTCACAGTGTGCTTCGCGCTCATCGCGATCTGGTACCTCGCCTGCATTCCTTTGAATGCCGTTATTGCCGAAGCTAAAATCAAAGCTGCTGGTGGCGGTTTGGCGGCGACGCTTCAAGAATCCTGGAATCACACGCGGCCCGTCATTCCAGCGCCGCATCAAATTATCAATGAACTGTGGACGACGCTTTTCACGGTCGCACCTTGGAAGCCAAAGTCACTTTTCTTTCATTGCTGGGTCACACTTTCTTCAACGCTTCTCGGTTTTGGCTTAGGCGTGTTGCTGGGTATTGTGCTCGCAGTTTTGATTGTGCATTCCAAAATTCTGTCGAAGGCCTTGATGCCATGGATCATCGCCTCACAGACCATTCCCATTCTCGCCATTGCCCCAATGATTATCGTCGTGTTGGGGTCGATGGGATTGACGGGGCTTTTGCCGAAGTCGCTGATCTCGATGTATCTCTGCTTCTTCCCCGTCACCATCGGCATGGTAAAGGGCCTCACATCGCCTGACATTATCCATCGCGATTTGATGCGCACCTATCATGCGAGTGCGGCTGAAGTGTTCTGGAAGCTGCGCTTGCCAGCTTCCGTGCCCTATCTTTTTACCTCGTTGAAAGTCGCAATCGCAATTGCGTTGACGGGAGCCATTGTGGGTGAACTCCCGACGGGTGCAGTTGCAGGGATTGGTGCGCGTTTGCTTGTTGGTTCTTACAACGGCCTCACGCTGATGATCTGGGGTGCATTGGTTGCAGCCTCAGTGATGGCCGCTCTTTTGGTTTGGCTTGTTGGTTTTGCTGAGAGCAAAACCCTCACACGCATGGGGGTAAAACCCACATGAAAAATCTACGCGATCTTTTGGCTCCAGCAATCCTCGGTGTTGCACTTCTCATTTTCTGGGAACTCGCCTGCCGCCTCATTCCGATCTCGCCCATTCTTCTGCCCGCACCCTCGGTGATATGGCATCGTCTTATCAGTGAGCTGCCCACTTTGCGCCTCGATTTTTTCATGACGGTCATTCAAGCCGTCATTCCCGGCTGGTTGATTGGTTGTGGCGCTGGCGTGTTGGTGGCGCTGTTGTGTGATCGTTTTGATTTCCTCAAACGCGGGTTGCTGCCCGTTGGCAACTTCTTTTCGGTGCTGCCGCTGGTCGGTGTGGCTCCCATCATGGTGATGTGGTTTGGAGTGGGGGTTGCTCCCAACATTGCTGTTGTCGTCATCATGACGTTCTTCCCGATGCTCATCAACGCACTCGCAGGGCTTGAAGCGTCATCGCATTTAGAGCGGGATTTGATGCGCAGTTATGGCGCGTCCTGGGGTCAAAGCCTCTCATCACTCAGACTTCCCGCCGCCATGCCGTTTATTTTCAACGCCCTCAAGATCAATTCGACACTGGCCATGATCGGTGCCATCGTAGCCGAGTTTTTTGGAACACGGATTGCAGGCATGGGTTTTCGTATTCAGACGGGGTCGGGCAGCCAAAGCCTGGATTTGGTTTGGGCGGAAATTGCAATGGCGGCGGTCACAGGATCATTGTTCTATGGACTCTTGGTTCTGGCCGAGCGCAAAATCACATTCTGGCATCCGTCTTACCGAACGTAGGACGTATCATCGTAACTATAAAAAAGGAGACTACACATGAAGACATATCTGATGGCAGCAGCCGCAGCCTCTGCCTTGCTGGCCACGTCCGGTTCAGCCATGGCCGAAAAAGTAACATTGCAATTGAAGTGGGTGACGCAAGCTCAGTTTGCGGGCTACATGGTGGCACAAGCCAAAGGCTTCTACAAAGAAGCTGGCCTTGAAGTTGAGATCAAGCCAGGCGGCCCTGACATCAACCCACAACAAGTGCTGGCCGGTGGCGGCGCTGACGTGGTTGTGGACTGGATGCCATCAGCCCTTGCAACCCGTGAAAAAGGCCAGGCTGTTGTGAACATCGCCCAGCCGTTCAAAAAGTCCGGCATGATGCTGACGTGTCGCGCCGAAACCGGCATTAAAGCTCCTGAAGATTTCAAGGACAAAACCTTGGGCGTCTGGTTCTTCGGCAATGAATATCCCTTCATGTCATGGATGTCGAAGCTCGGTTACAAGACCGATGGTTCAGCTGGTGGTGTGAAGGTGATTAAGCAGGGCTTCAACGTTGACCCGCTCATCCAAAAGCAAGCCGATTGCGTGTCGACCATGACCTATAATGAATATTGGCAGGTGATTGATGCAGGCCTTGCAGCCGACCAACTGGTGACCTTCAAATATGAAGATCAAGGTGTGGCCACGCTGGAAGACGGTCTTTATGTGATGGAGGACAAACTGGCGGATCCAGCCTTCGTCAAAACCATGGCAACATTTGTGAAAGCCTCCATGAAGGGCTGGGACTATGCCCGTGCCAACAACGACGAAGCCGCACAAATTGTGGTTGATGCTGATGCGACGGGTGCCGCTTCCATCGATCACCAAAAGCGCATGATGGGCGAAATCTCGAAGCTCACCGAAGGCTCCGATGGTTCACTCGATGCAGCCGCAGCCGACCGCACAGTGGCAACACTTTTGGCGTCAGGCGGTGAAGCACCGGTGATCACCAAAGCACCCGCAGGTGCGTGGTCGTCGGTTGTGACGGATATGGCCAAGGGCATGTAACACCCAAAGACCCCACCCCCTTCCCAAAAATCGGGGAGGGGTGGAAACAACGAGTCACCCCTACCCGCCTTGCGGGGAGGGGCAGGGGTGGGGACGGAAGTTGAGAGTCAGATTTAGAATGTTGAGAAGTGAATTTTACCTTGGTTTTCCTTGACATATTCACCTTTTTATTGCTAAGTAGGTAATTCACTACTATTGGAATTTTGCCATGCGTATGATCACAGCCACAGAAGCCAACCGCGATTTTTCCAAGCTTTTGGAACAGGTTGAAAATGGTGACAGCGTGAACATCACAAAGCATGGGAAAATCGTGGCATCAATCGTGCCTGCGAAGCGCACGCTGGAAGACATGCAGCGCCTGAAACAGGTGCACATGGCGTTTCTGAGATCACAAAAACCTATCCCTGGGCTGAAGCGCGGTACACGGGATGACTTGTACGACGATCTGTTTCCATGAAAGTTGCGCTCGACAGCAACATACTGATTTACGCAGAAGGCCTGACAGAAGACCATCGCAATGAACTTGCCCAAAACATTATCGCAGCCGTTTCACCCGATCGACTTGTGATACCCATTCAATCAATCTCCGAAACTTTGTATTGGCTCATCAATCGCGCCAGGCTTCCGCGTGTCGAGGCCAGTGAAAGAGCACAGTTTTGGCTTTCTAACTATGCAGCGCAAGCCGTGACTGAAAACGTTATGTTAGCGGCCATGCAAGTCGTTTCGTCCCATGGCCTGCAAGTCTTTGATGCCATCATTCTCGCTTGTGCCGACGAAGCAGGAGCGCATGTCTTGCTTTCGGAAGACATGCAACACGGATTTCGCTGGCGCGGCGTCACAATCATCAATCCATTTCTTGCCGAACCTCATCCCATGATCAAATCTCTCGTGACCTACAGAGGAGCTACCCCATGACCACCACACTCATCCGCGGCGGCACTGTTGTGAATGCTGATTTGTCGGAACGCGCTGATGTTTTGATCAGCGATGGCAAGATCATCGCTGTGGGGACTGGCCTCAGCGGCGATAACACCATTGATGCTGGCGGCTGTTACGTGATGCCGGGCGGTATCGACCCACACACCCACATGGACATGCCCTTCATGGGCACCACAACTGCCGATGATTTTGAATCCGGCACGATGGCTGCCATCGCTGGCGGCACCACCATGACGGTGGATTTCTGTTTGCCGGCACCGGGCGAATCCATGCTCAAGGCCTATCAAGCCTGGCGTCACAAGTCCGAGAAAGCGGTGGCCGATTATTCCTTCCACATGGCGGTCACTCAATGGTCACCAATGATCCATGATGAAATGGAAACCGTGGTCAAGACCTATGGCATCAACAGCTTCAAACATTTCATGGCCTATAAGGGTGCGCTCATGGTCAATGATGACGAGCTCTATAACTCGTTCAAGCGCTGCGCCCAGTTGGGTGCGCTTCCACTGGTGCATGCCGAGAACGGTGATGTGGTGGCCCGCATGCAACAAGACTTTTTGGCGCGTGGCGTCACCGGGCCTGAAGGCCACTCCTATTCGCGCCCGCCGGAAGTCGAAGGCGAAGCCGCAAACCGCGCCATCATGATTGCCAATATGGCAGGCACACCTCTTTATATTGTGCATGTGAGTTGCGAAGAAACCCACGACGCCATAAGGCGCGCCAAGATGGCGGGGCAGCGGGTTTATGGTGAACCGCTCATTCAGTTCCTCGTGCTGGATGATTCAGAATATCAAAACAAGGATTGGGACTATGCCGCAGGCCGCGTGATGAGCCCGCCCTTCCGCAACAAGAAACATCAGGATTCGCTCTGGGCAGGTTTGCAATCGGGAACACTCTCAGTGGTCGCTACCGATCACGCCACCTTCACCAAACAACAAAAGCGCATGGGAGCCAAAAACTTCACGCAAATTCCAAACGGCACCGGCGGCCTTGAAGACCGCATGCCGGTGTTGTGGACAGCGGGTGTCAATACCGGACGTTTGACGAAAGAAGAATTTGTAGCAGCAACGTCCACCAACATCGCCAAGATTTTGAACATGTATCCGCAAAAGGGTGTGGTGCGTGCGGGTGCCGACGCCGACATCGTGATCTGGGACCCCAAAGCCACCAAAACCATCACCCACAAAAAACAATTCTCCCGCATCGATTACAATGTATTCCAAGGCTACGTCTGCACCGGTGTGCCACGCACAGTGATCTCCCGCGGGATCGTGGCGTTTGAGCAAGGTGACATGCGGGCGAAAGCGGGCGATGGTGATTTCGTAGCGCGGAAGGCGAATGCACCGGTGCATGTGGCCAACGCGATTTGGAAGGGTGTGAGTGCACCGAAGGGGGTTGAGCGGATTGAGGTGGTGCCGTGATGGCGTTCATGAAGAAAGTTACGGTGCCAGTGCATTTAATTATTCGCCTCGCCCAAGCACCCCACCCCTGCCCCTCCCCGCTAAGCGGGTAGGGGTGGAACTCTACTGAAGGCCCCACCCCTGCCCCTCCCCAAAAATTGGGGAGGGGTGGAATACGCACTTCACCCCTACCCGCTTTGCGGGGAGGGGCAGGGGTGGGGTCTCCAACCCGCTCGCCGTCTCACCGCACCCCGCGCGTTAAACCCCCGCCGCACCGGCACTGCAAAGCTCCGCCGAAACCTCAAGTCCGGCGCTTCGACAAAATCTTCTATCCGGTTTTCGAGCACCGCCAAAATCGACTCACAAACCGCATCCACATCTTCCAGCACCGAACTTACGGGCACACGAAACACTGAATATCCTGCTCTCATCATGTATTCATCGCGCACACGGTCGTAAGCCGCGCGTTCCAAATGCTGACTGCCGTCAACTTCGACCACGATGCAGCGTTCGCGACAAACAAAGTCTGCAAAGTAAGGACCAAGCGGCATTTGCCGCATAAATTTCCAGCCGCCAAGTTGTCTGGCTTTTAAGACGGCCCATAAAGCCTGTTCCCCGGCGTTTGGTGCTTGCCGCAGCGCCCTTGCCCGCAACGTCGTTGGATTGATATGCGTTCCCATGTTTATCTTCCCCTTCTGCACATAAGACGAAACAGGAACGCATTTCCGTCGCGGGCCAAAAGAAAAAATAACCGACCGGATTTACCCGCCTTTAGCAGAAGCCTTAATAGCCCGGCAGCACCATGACGGTGGGCGCAGTGGGTAGAGACTTTGAAGACAGCACCAGCGTACGGCTTTCCGCAAAGCTGACTTTAAACGACTTTCGGGCTTCACTCAAAAAGGCACTCAAACTTTCAGGCCCGAAAATATGCATGGGGATGATCACTGCAGCTTTGATCTCTTTGAGAACGCCCATCATGTTTTGGTGCGGCATGGTCATCCGGCCATCAACCGGCACCATCACAACATCCAAACGCCCGATCCACCCAATGTGGCCTGGTGTTAATTCATGATGCAAATGGCCGAGATGGCCGATGCACAAGCCTGCCGCCTCAAAAATAAAAATCGAATTGCCGTCGGTCACGCGGTTTGCCGCACCGAAGCGAATATCCGTCGTCACATTGCGAATGCGTAGGTCTCCCACTTGCACATCATGTTTTGCCGGTGCTCCCTCTTCGCCCCAGCCGCGCAACACGTGTTTGATGTCGGGGTCGGGTAAGGTTGTGTAATGCGTGGCATGGGCGCGGTTCATGGTGACGACATCGGGTGTGGGGCCACCCGCATTGCCGTTATAGTCAGTGGCAACCGTTACACCGCCTGATGTTTCAATCCGAAACGTTGAATGCCCGACGAAAGTGATGCTCACTTCATCGCCCGCAAGTGCTGTGACACTTAACGACGCTTGTTGCACTGAGCCCAAGCCTTGTGCCAAAGCCAAGCATTCACTCGCCCGCGCCGGCAAGTGCAAAACCACAAGACTGAGTAGAAAAAGACAGATCATTCGCATCGCTGCACTCCTGTCGAAATTGGACTGAAGGCTTTTGCCTAAGTCCGCCAATGTAGGGATATATAGGTGATGAACCGCGCGGTGTCAAGCAAATTATTCCTAGTTTAGAATCAATGCTTTCCAAGTGAGTGTTGATAGACTATCAGTTCAGAAACGGAGTTTGACCATGACTTTTGGCGTACACGACCATCCCTTCTACAAACCGAAATGGCGCAGGCAAGCCATTGTGGCGACCACTGCGATGTGGGCGATTTTTGAACTCATGATCGCCAAAGACGGCTTTTGGAGCGTGATTGCTGTTGCGGTTTGGGTTTACAGTTTCTGGTTTTTCATCTGGACGTGGAAAGATGCACCAGATGATATACCTCCACCTGTTGACCCGTGATCCGTTCCGTGGCCAATTGAACATCTGCACACAGGAGAGAAGATCATGGACTATCGGCAACTTGGGAATTCGGGACTCAAGGTTTCACTGCATACATTGGGTACGATGAATTTTTCCGGCGAAGGCTTTTTTGGCATGGTCGGAAGCCTGTCGATCAAAGAGGCGCAACGCCTTGTCGATATTGCCATTGAAAGTGGCGTCAATCTTTTTGATACCGCCAATGTCTATACCACGGGAAAATCGGAAGAGGCTATTGGGCAGACGCTCAAGGGCAAGTCCAATCAAATGCTGCTGGGCACCAAAGTGCGCTTTCCGATGGGAAAAGGTCCCAATGAACAAGGCAATTCGCGCTGGCACATCATTCAGGAATGCGAAGCCAGTTTGAAACGCCTTGGCCGCGATCATATCGATATTTATTATTTGCACGAATGGGATGGCTCTACACCGGTTGATGAAACCATGGCCGCCCTCGACACTTTGGTGAAGCAGGGCAAGGTGCGTTATATCGGATGCTCAAATTTTTCTGGCTGGCATATCATGAAATGCATGATGGCGGCGGCCCAACATCATTTTGAAAAATTTGTGGTGCAGCAAATTCACTACACCATTGAATCGCGTGATGCCGAGTATGAATTGATGCCAATTGCGATTGATCAAGGCGTTGGCATTCAAGTGTGGAGTCCGATTGCGGGCGGATTACTCTCGGGCAAATTCCGCCGCAATGCGCCGCCACCACAATTGTCGCGTCATGTATCGGGCTGGAGCGAACCGCCGATCCGCGATGAAAACCGGCTTTATAATATTATTGATGCATTGGTGAAAGTCGGTGAAGGTCGCGGCGTATCGGCGGCACAAGTGGCATTGTCTTGGCTTGCCGGCAGACCGGCTGTCGCCTCCATCATTATCGGTGCCCGCACCGAAGCGCAGTTGAAAGATAATCTTGCAGCAGCTTCATTGGTATTGACAGCCGAAGAACGCAAGTTGCTGGACGAGGTGAGCCAGTTACCATTGATTTATCCCTATTGGCACCAACTCAATGCCGCATCGCGACTGGGTGCAGCTGACCTTTCATTGATGGCGCCCCATGTGGCAGACATGACGCCAAAGATGTGAATATGACCTCTGGCAGCAATCTTGCAATCAACCCGCAGCGCTTGTGGGACTCTCTTATGCATACCGCGCAATTTGGCGGTACAGTGAAGGGCGGTATCAAGCGGCTCACAGTTTCAGACGAAGACAAGCGGGTGCGGGACTGGTTCAAGGCGGAATGTGAAAAGCTGGGTTGCACTGTTGAGGTGGATGAAGTCGGCAATATGTTTGCAACGCGTCCTGGCAAGCGCAATGATATTTTACCGATTGCCATGGGGTCACATCTCGACACGCAACCGACAGGTGGAAAATTTGATGGTGTATTAGGTGTGCTTGGCCCGCTTGAAGTGCTCCGTACACTGAATGATATGGGGTATGAATCCAATGCACCTCTGATGATTGTGAACTGGACTAACGAAGAGGGATCACGTTTTGCGCCTGCCATGTTGTGCTCAGGGGTTTATGCAGGCGTGTTCACACCGGAATTTGCATACTCGCGTGAAGACCGTCAAGGCATCACGCTTGGAGATGAATTGGAACGCATCGGTTACAAGGGTGAACACAAAGCCGGGGCCATAAAATTTTCTGCGATGTTTGAACTTCATATTGAGCAAGGCCCAATTTTAGAGGCAGAAGAAAAAGTCATCGGCGTCGTCACAGGTGTTCAGGGCATGCGCTGGTATGAGGTCACAGTGCGGGGCCAAGAGTCTCATACAGGTGCCACACCCATGGGTCTTCGTAAAAATGCGCTGCTTGGCGCATCACGCATGATCGAAGCCATACATCAAGTCGGCATGGCGCATCTCCCCGGTGTTGCCTCGGTGGGGTTAATTGAGAACCGCCCGAACTCGCGCAACGTTGTGCCGGGTGAAGTGTTCTTCACAATTGACCTTCGCCACCCCGATGAACGTGTGCTCGATCAAATGGAGGCGGCTTATCAATTGGCCATTCCAAAAATTGCAGGCGAGTTGAATTTGGAGTTCGAAGAAAAACGCATCTGGAATTCACCCGCCGTCAAATTTGCGCCAGAACTGATCCAATGTGTGAGGGATGGCACTGCGCAAGCGGGTTACAGCTCACGCGACATGGCTTCGGGGGCTGGCCATGATGCCGCCTATATCAACCGGGTTGCTCCAACCACGATGATCTTCGTGCCCTGCCTTGGTGGCATTTCGCACAATGAAGCCGAGTCGACGACACTCGATGAATGTGGTGCGGGAACCCAAGTGTTGCTCAACGCTATACTGGCGCACGATAAAATCTTTGCCTGATTTGACGATATATACTCATCGTGTTATGGTATATACATGACGATCTATTTGAAAGATGAAGCAACCAGCAAAGCCGTTCGCAAATTGGCGAAACTGCGGGGTACCACGCTGACTGATGCTGTGCGATCTGCCGTGACTGAAGCTCTTGCGGCGGAAGCCCGGCCCAATCGTCGCAAAAAGGTATTCGATGAACTCGCGGCATTGCGGGCTGAGTTTGGCAAACGGCCCAACACAGGCCTGAAAGCTGATAAGGCCTTCTTTGACGAATTATCGGGTGATATTTAGTGTTTCTCGACGCCTCCGCCGTGATTGGTATTTTGGTTGAGGAAGATGACCACCTTCTGATTGCCGAAAAACTTGCGTCTGCGACGCGTGTCTTGTTTTCACCGCTGGCCTACTACGAAGCCTGTGTTGGTCTGGCGAGAGCGTCAAACAACAATCCAAACGACGCTGAAGCAACTGTGCTGAAACTGCTTCAAGCCACCCGCGCTCACATCATAGACCTGACCCCGGACATTGGCTTTGAGGCGATGCAAGCCCACGCCCGTTTTGGCAAGGGCAGACATCGTGCAAGTCTCAATATGGGAGATTGCTTTTCCTATGCTTGCGCCAAAGTGTACCGGGTGCCGCTGCTGTGCAAAGGCAACGATTTCATTCACACAGATATCGCATTGGCTTAAATGATGACAACTGAACTCACACGTCGCGCACGAGAGCTTGCGCTGATGATGACACGCTGGCCGTCGGTAACAGGGTCTGATTCTGAAGCGACATTTCCAACCCATTTGGCGCAGCATTTGAACTTTGATCGAAGCTGGACGATCCCCATTCCGGAGGACAGTTCAAGGCGCAGTAATCTGTTTGCCTTGAAGCGGGGCCGCTCGGATCGCACCATTGTTCTGACCGGGCATTTTGATGTGGTCTCGGTTCAAGATTATGGCAACTTGCAACGTGTGGCTTTTGAGCCAGAACAATTGCTTGCTGCTTCCATCGCGAGATTGAAACGGACTTCAGAAAATCCTTTGGCACTTCGTGACTTCGAAAGTGGTGATTTTCTGCCGGGTCGTGGTTTGTTGGACATGAAGGCCGGTCTTGCGGCTGGTCTGGCCGCGATGGAGCATTATGACGGCGAACTCACCTTGCTGTTTATCGCCGTATCCGACGAAGAAGAAAAATCGGCAGGGGCGCGTGCAGCCATTCCTATGCTTCGTGAAATTGCAAAAGACCAAGACCTCCAAATTGAACTGGTCATTAATCTCGATGCCATCGCAGATTCAGGTGATGGCTCAACGGGTCGCGTCGTGACCTATGGCTCTATCGGCAAGCAATTGTTGTCGGCGCTTGTGATCGGCAAACAAACCCATGCGGGCTACCCGCAAAATGGCGTCAACGCGGCTTATGTTCTGTCTGAACTTGTCAGCGAGATTGAACTTTCGCCGGAACTTTCCGAAACCACGGGTGATGAAGTGGCAGCACCGCCTGCAACGCTTTTCGCCAAAGATTTAAAGCAGGGCTATAACGTCACCACACCGCATATGGCCTATGGCTATTGGAATACGATGCAGCACCGGCGTTCGGGGGCTGAGGTGCTTGATATCGCGATGCAGCTTGCAGCGCGTGCGATAAAACGGGCCGCAGACAAAACCGGTCATGCCATTGCTCTGAGGCGGGTTGCTGATTTTGAACCCGTTCGCAATTTGAAACTGGATCCCTCGATAAGTTTACCCGATCAAACTTTAGCAGCCATGCTGGAACTTGCCAAACAGGTTGATGGCCCAACGGTGATCATGGGCTTTGGGTCTATTCCTTATCCGGCAGTATTGTTGCGTGATCTCACATTGCGAAACACCATTTCCAAAGCCGTGCGGGCGCATGGTTTGGGTGAGGTCAGTTATTTTGCAGGCATTTCCGATGTCAGCTTTTTTGGCGAGGCGTCGGGTGATCTTTCAATTGTTGCCGCCAATACGCCGATCTGGGGCACAGGTTTTGTGATGCCGGAACCGGGGGGATTTCCCACCATTAACATCGGGCCTTGGGGGCGGGATTATCACACCTGGCTTGAACGGGTGCATGCGCCGTACGCGTTTGAGGTTTTGCCGCAGGTTCTGCTTTCAGTGATTGAAGCGGTGGAGAAAAAAAGTTAGATCGTTAGAACCATTTTCGAGGAGACAACAATGGCACTGAAACGCATCAACCCCGGCAAACGCATGAGCGAAGCCGTCATTCACAATGGCATGGCCTATCTTGCGGGCTTTGTGGCTGAAGAAACGCGCGGCAAATCTGTTCGTGAACAAACCGCTGACATTCTGGCGCAGATTGATGCGACGTTGAAAAAAGCGGGTACGTCAAAAAGCAATATCGTGAAGTGCAACATCTGGCTCACCGATATGGCAACCTTTGCACAAATGAACGAAGCTTGGGATGCATGGGTGCCAGCAGGTGCCACACCCGCCCGTGCCACGGTTGAAAGTCCTCGCCTTGCGGCCGCTGGCTATGATGTTGAGATCATGGTTGAGGCAGCGGTTCTGAAGAAGGCGGCGGCACGTCCTGCGAAGAAAGCAGTGAAGAAAAAGAAATAAAGTTCAGGGCATCGGAATGTGAGAAGTGAGGCATTGTTGCAACACAATGCCTTATTCCTGCCGTGGTTGGAACTATGGTGCCCGAAAACTCAGGGGAGCTCTATGACAAAAATAATTCTGGCTGCAACAGCAGTTTTTTTGACGTTCTCAGTTTCTGCTGATGCAGGCGTTGTTGGTTTAGCGTCTTATTACAAATCTGGAAAAGTCACGGCCAATGGCGAACGCTATAACCCGCATGGCCTTACTGCAGCGCATCGCAAATTGAAGTTCGGTACGAAAGTGCGTGTTACGAATTTGCGCAATGGCATATCAGTCGTGGTGCGTATCAATGACCGGGGTCCATTCATCGGCGGTCGCGTCATTGATTTGAGTTTGGGTGCGGCGAAAGTCATTGGCCTGACAAAGACCGGTGTTGGCAAAGTGTCGTTTACTGTTTTGAACTAGGTGCGGGCGGGACTTGTTCCCGCGCATTTAATTTGTCACACTTCTGCATGATTAAAAATCTGACGCGTGTGGCGATCACGCAAATGCAATCGCGCAATGATTGGAACAAAAACTGCGATGCCGCAGAGACGCTGGTGCGGCAAGCTGCCAAAGCTGGCGCGCAGTTGATCCTGCTGCAAGAACTTTTCGACGGCGATTATTTTTGCATTGAACAACACACGAAATTTTTTGCTGCTGCCGAAGAACTGGCAACACACCGCACAGTAAAGCGCTTTGCTGCCTTGGCCAAAGAATTGGGCGTGGTGTTGCCTATTAGTGTTTTCGAAAAAGCAGGGCAGACGCATTACAACACAACAGTGATCATTGACGCCGATGGAACGAAGCTTGGGCATTACCGTAAAAGCCACATTCCTGATGGGCCGGGCTATCAGGAAAAATTCTATTTCTCGCCCGGTGATACGGGTTTCAAAGTCTGGGATACGGCGGTTGGTCGTATCGGGCTTGGCATTTGTTGGGACCAATGGTTTCCAGAACCCGCACGCGCCATGGCGTTGATGGGGGCAGAGATTTTACTCTACCCGACAGCCATCGGCTCTGAACCGCTGAACCCCGGTTATGATTCCAGTACGCATTGGCAAAATGCCATGCGGGGGCACGCCGCCGCCAACATCGTTCCGGTCATGGCATCCAATCGAATCGGAACCGAAACGGCGCCCGATGGACGATATGACGTGTTTTATGGCCGGTCATTTATCTCAGATTATCAAGGGGAAAAGGTTGCGGAAATGGACCGGGTAGAAGAGGGGTTCCGCTGCTTTGACTTCGACCTTGCGGCGATTGCAGAACTCCGCCGGACATGGGGCATCTTCCGCGATCGCAGGCCTGAGCTTTATGGCGCATTGCTGACCAAAGATGGCCATACACGACTGGGTACTTGACTGTTATAACAGTTTGAGGCCTATGGAACGTCCAACAGGAGCTTCAAAATGACAGGTCGTTTGGCAGGCAAATACGCAGTTGTGACATCAGCGGCGCAAGGCATTGGACGTGCCACGGTATTGGCCATGGTGGCCGAAGGTGCGACGGTGCTGGCCACAGACATTAATGCTGCTGCGCTTGAGGCACTCTCCAAAGAAAACCCTGCCATCAGCACCATGATCCTAGATGTAACCAAGCAAGCCGACGTTGACGCTGTTGCCGCTAAAATTCAAACGCCGGATATTTTGTTCAATTGCTCGGGCTATGTGCATGCGGGTACAATTTTGGATGTCGTCGATAAGGATTGGGACTTTGCCTTTGAACTCAATGTGCGGGCGCATTACCGGATGATGCGGGCCTTCACGCCGGGCTGGTTGGCCAAGGGCAAAGCGTCGGTTATCAACATGGCGTCGTTGGCGTCATCGGTGAAGGGAGTACCCAACCGGTTTCTTTACGGCACATCCAAGGCCGCTGTGATCGGTATGACCAAAGCCATGGCGGCGGATTATTTGACACGCGGCATTCGTGTCAACGCCATTTGCCCCGGCACGGTTGACACGCCATCGCTGCATGATCGTATGCGGGCGACAGGTGACTATGATGCGGCACATAAAGCCTTCATTGCCCGCCAACCCATGGGACGGCTTGGTGTGCCGGAAGAAATCGCGGCGTTAGTGGTTTATCTCGCCAGCGATGAAAGCGGGTTTATTACGGGACAAGCGATCAATATCGATGGCGGGTGGTCGGTTTAGTTCACCCTTACTCCCCATTGGCTTTGCAGCGGTTTCCGGTCTAGCATTGTCAAAACGGGGGCCTCAAGGAATTGCAATCGACAGCCATCGCCATTGATGTTCAAGGCGTTACCAAAATTTTCAAAGGGGCCGAGGGCGGGGACTTTCGTGCTCTTTACGATGTTTCAGTTCAAGTGCGCGAGAATGAATTTTTCACGCTGTTGGGGCCCTCAGGCTGTGGCAAGACCACGCTGCTGCGTTTGATTGCCGGATTTGATTTTCCAAACCATGGGCAGATATTATTGCATGGCGAAGACATTGCCGTGCTGCCGCCATTTAAACGCCCGGTCAACACGGTGTTCCAAAGCTACGCACTGTTCCCGCATATGACAGTGGGCCAGAATATTGGTTTTGGCCTCGAGATGCTGGGTCGCCCCAAGGCGGAGATTTCTGCCCGCGTTGATGAGATGTTGCGCCTTGTGCAAATGATGGAATTGAAGGATCGCAAGACCTCGCAGATTTCCGGGGGGCAACAACAGCGGGTGGCATTGGCGCGTGCGCTCGCTCCTAAACCAAAAGTGTTGCTGCTTGATGAGCCTTTGTCAGCGCTGGATTATAAGCTTCGTAAAGACATGCAGATTGAGCTGAAGCGCCTGCAACATGAAACCGGCATTACCTTTATATTTGTGACGCATGATCAAGAAGAAGCCTTGACCATGTCAGACCGTATCGCGGTCATGAACAAGGGGCACATTTTGCAAGTGGGCAACCCGCGCGAGATTTACGAAAAGCCTGCTGAACGTTTCGTTGCTAATTTTATTGGCGAAACGAATTTTTTGAAGGGCACTGCTACGCCCACGAAATCTGGACTTGCCAAGGTGCAGCTGGCAGCGGGAGGAACCTTGGAGCTTCCACCAGTTGCCGGCGTATCAACGACGGGGGATGTGACTGTTGTTGTCCGGCCCGAAAACGCAACACTTGCGTCCATGAAGGGTGCTGACATGAAAGGCCGGGTTGAGCACATCGTTTATTTCGGTACCGATACGCATGTACATGTGGTGCTCAAAGATGGTTCAAAATTCACCGTGCGCAAGCAAAATGTCAGCGGCCAAAATCTTTGTATTGAGCAGGGGCAAGAGATTGGCATTGCTTTGGCACACGGTTCTGCCTGCTTGATTAGGGAATAGGTAATGGCCCGTTCGATGCAGCGCCAAGACATTGTGAATCGCTGGCTGCTCTCAGCCCCTGCGCTTTTCATTCTGGCGATTGCTGCGGTTGGTCCACTGCTTGTTGTGTTGTTTTACTCGGTTCTTGCGAAAGCCGATTATGGTGGTGTCAAACCTTGGGAGTTTTCATCTGAGGGTTGGTTCAACGTATTTCTCCAACGCGATATTTTTGATGACAGCATCACAATTGCGGATGCGCATCTTTCGATACTCTGGCGCTCGGTGAAGCTGTCGCTGATCACAACGCTGCTGACGCTCATCGTTGGTTTTCCCACGGCCTATTATATTTCGACGCAAGCACCAAAGCGGCGTGATCTGCTTGTGTTCATGATCACCATTCCGTTCTGGACCAATATTCTGATCCGCACCTTCGCCATGCAGCAGGTCATTCGTAATGAGGGTGTAGTGAATACGGTTCTGATCTGGTTGGGGCTGATCGATGCGCCGATACAGATCATGTATACGGATTGGGCGATCTTCTTTGGCATGCTCTATGTTTATCTGCCGCTGATGGTGCTGCCGCTTTATGCCTCGATGGAGAAGATTGATTTCCGCTTGGTGGAAGCGGGCTATGATCTTTATGCCACGCGCTTCCAAGTGTTGCGCCGTGTGATCATTCCACTGGTCAAGCCCGGCATTGTTGCGGGATCGATTCTCGTCTTCATTCCCTCGCTCGGCGCTTACGTCACTCCGCGTGTCCTCGGTGGCGGCAAGAATTTGATGCTTGGCAATCTGATTGACCTGCAATTTGGACCGGGCAAAAACTGGCCCTTGGGGGCGGCACTTTCAATCACCTTGTTGGTCATCGTGATGGTGGCCTTGCTGTTCTATGTGCGCAATGCCTCGAAAGGTTCGTCACATGGCCACTAGAGAACCTTTCGCCATAAAAGTGCAACCTGGTTTTGGGGTGATGGCGCTGTTTTGTTTTGCGTTTCTGTATCTGCCCATGGTGCTGTTGGTGGTTTACGCTTTCAACGCTGGTGAAAACATTGCGGTGTGGGAAGGGTTTTCGTTCCGTTGGTTCGAAGCGGCCTGGGCCAATGATGACGTGCAAGATGCAGCGCTTCGCTCACTTTATGTGGCCCTCGTTGCGGCGGTGATTGCAACCATCGTTGCCACCATGGCGGCCTTGGCCACGACACGCACAGAACCTTACCCTGGCCTCACGTTTAAATATGCGATCATCAACCAGCCTTTGATGGTGCCGGAAATTGTGACAGCGATTGCGCTGCTCATCGTGTTCTCGCGTCTCAAAGTGTGGACGGGCTATTCCGGCATTGGTTACATGATGCTGGCACACATAGCGTTTTGTATTCCTTTCGCCTATCTGCCCATTCGTGCGCGACTGGAGAATATGGACTTGACGTTGGAGCGCGCCGCGGCTGATCTTTATGCCACGCCATGGCATGCCTTCTGCCGTGTCACACTGCCCCTGTTGGTGCCTGGTATCATTGCAGGCTTCATGCTGGCCTTTGTAATTTCGCTGGATGATGTTGTGATCACCGAATTCGTGAAATCAGGGGGGCAGGAGACCTTGCCGACTTACATGCTGGGTCAATTGCGTCGTGAAGTGACGCCGGAAGTGAATGCCATAGCGACAGTATTTCTGGCCTTGTCAGTTTTGCTGGTCACGCTATTCTTTTTTATCAACCGCAAGAAAACTTGAACAACCGGAGGAAGACATATGAACTGGAAATTGACAGCAGCACTCACAGGCATGGCCCTGTTTGCAAACGTTGCTACGGCGCAAGCAGATGGTGAGCTTAACATTTACAATTGGGGTGATTACACCAGCCCCGAATTGATCAAGAAATTCGAAGAGGCGCATAAGGTCAAGGTCACGATCACTGATTATGATTCAAATGACACAGCGCTGGCCAAGGTGCGTGCGGGGGGGCATGGTTTTGACATCGTGGTGCCATCCGCCAATTATGTGCAGATATGGATCATGGAAGGGCTGCTGCTGGAAGCGCGACCCGACCAAATGGAAAATTTTAAAAACGTTGACGAAAAGTGGGTCAATGTTGATTGGGATCCGGGTCGTCGTTTCACCGTGCCTTGGCTTTGGGGTGTGACGGGCATTGGTGTGAACAAGAAAGTTTATTCAGGCGACATCAATACATCAGCGATATTCCTGGATCCTCCAGCAGAACTGGTTGGCAAGATCAATGTCGTCCCCGAAATGAATGATGTGATGTATGCTGCTGTCAAATATTTGGGCGGCAAGCATTGCACTGAGGACAAAGAAGTTCTGATGAAGGTGCGTGACAAGTTGAAGGAAGCTAAGCCCAAGTGGCTGGCCATGGACTATTCGGCCCATGAGAAAATGGCGTCACGCGAATATGCAGCGGTTTATTATTGGAACGGTGCCATGTTGCGGGCGCGGCAACAAAACGATGAAGTGGCCTTCGGTTATCCCAAAGAAGGTTACCCCATATTCATGGACAGTGTTGCGGTTTTGAAGGACGCGAAGAACCCGGACAATGCCAAGCTGTTTATGAACTTTATCATGCAGCCGGAAAATGCCGCATTGATTTCAAACTTTGCGAAATATGCAAATGGCATTCAGGGCTCTGAGGCGTTCCTTGAAAAAGGCATGCAAGGTGCGCCTGAATTGGCCCCGCCTGCTGAGCTTGTGGCAGCAGGCGAATTCCTCACACCATGCCCGCCTGCCGTGAATGAAATTTATACGAAAATTTGGACGGATGTTTTGAAGTAATCAAAGGCTCCACCCCTGCCCCTCCCCGAAAATCTGGGAGGGGTGGTTCATCGACTTCACCCCTCCTCGATTTTCGGGGAGGGGCAGGGGGTGGGGACCTTAAATCTACTTCAATCTTCCCATCTGCTTCAACCACGCCACCACCAATTCCGTTGCCGCTTCTGGCGTCAGGCTTGTGGTGTCGACACGCAGTTCAGGATTTTCGGGTGCCTCATAGGGCGATGAAATGCCGGTGAAGTTTTTCAGTTCACCACGGCGCGCCTTGGCATAAAGACCTTTGACATCGCGCTTTTCAGCATCGGCCAGTGGCGTGTCAACGTGGATTTCGACGAACTCGCCTTCGCCCAACATTTCACGCGCCATCACGCGTTCAGCGCGGAAGGGTGAAATGAAACTGACCAGCACGATCAAGCCCGCATCGGCCATCAGCTTTGACACTTCGGCCACACGACGGATGTTCTCCACGCGGTCTTGATCGGTGAATCCCAAGTCACGATTCAAGCCATGACGCACATTGTCGCCATCCAACAGGTAAGTCAGTTGGCCCATGGCGTGAAGTTTCTTTTCCACCAAATTGGCGATCGTGGATTTGCCTGCACCTGACAGCCCTGTGAACCACAGTACGGTTGGTTTTTGTTTGAGCAGCGCACCACGTGAGAGCTTGTTCACATCAGTGGCTTGCCAATGAATGTTGGCGGCGCGGCGAAGTGCAAAGTTGATCAGCCCCATGCCAACCGTGTTGTTGCTGAAGCGATCAATGATGATGAAGGATCCCAGCGCCTTATTGTCCTTGTACGGAGCAAATGCGATTGACGTATCAAGTTCCAGATTGCAAACACCGATTTCATTCAGGGCCAAAGTTTCGGTGGCGGTTTTTTCCATGGTGTTGACGTTGATCTTGTGTTTGATCTTGTCGATCGAGCCCGGCACTGTGCGCGTGCCCGCCTTGATCAAATAGGGGCGGCCCGGCAACAAGGCCTCCTGGTCCATCCACAAAATTTGCACTTCGAATTGGTCTGACACTTCAGCGGGTGATTGGGCCGCACAAATCACGTCGCCACGGCTAATGTCGATTTCATCTGATAGCGTTATGGTGATGGCTTGGGCTGATGTGGCTTTCGTCAAATCACCGTCATAGGTCACCAAGCGTTCGACTTTCGAGGTCTTGCCCGAGGGCAAAGCGCGGATGGCGTCGCCCGGCTTGATCGAGCCTGAGGCGATGGTGCCGGAAAAACCACGGAAGTTTTGGTTTGGGCGGTTCACCCATTGCACGGGAAGGAAAAAGGGTTTGTCCTCATCGTCATTGCCGACTGTCACCGTTTCCAAATGCGCCATCAAGGTGGCCCCACGATACCACGGCATGGCAGGCGAGCGGTCAATGATGTTGTCGCCCTTTAAAGCCGAGGCCGGAATAAGCGTGATATTGCCAACTCCTAAAGTGGCGGCGAAGGCGCGATAGTCGGTTTCGATTTGGTCAAAAACCTCTTTCGAATAATCAACCAAATCCATTTTATTGACGCAAACCACGAGATGCTTGATGCCAAGCAAATGCGCAATGAAGGTATGGCGGCGCGTCTGGGTGAGCACACCTTTGCGGGCGTCCATCAAGATAATGGCGAGGTCAGCGGTTGAGGCGCCCGTGGCCATGTTGCGGGTATATTGTTCGTGCCCCGGTGTATCAGCCACGATGAATTTGCGCTTTGATGTGGTGAAGGCACGGTAGGCCACGTCAATGGTGATGCCTTGTTCGCGTTCGGCGGAGAGGCCGTCGACGAGGAGGGCGAAGTCAAGATTGCCGCCTTGCGTGCCAAGCTTTTTCGAGTCGGCTTCGAGTGCTGTGAGCTGGTCCTCGAACAGCATCTTCGATTCATACAGCAAGCGCCCGATGAGTGTTGACTTGCCATCATCGACAGAACCGCAGGTGATGAAGCGCAGCAGGTCTTTGTTTTCTTGTGTGGCCAAGAAACCCTCGACGTCACCGCCGGTGTATTCGACGAAACGTGCCATCAGAAATACCCCTCTTGCTTCTTCTTCTCCATGCTTGCCGCAGCGTCTTTATCGATCACGCGGCCCTGGCGTTCTGACGAGGTGGCCACCAGCATTTCCTCGATGATGTCGAGCAGCGTTGTGGCGTTGGATTCAATGGCACCGGTCAGCGGGTAACACCCCAGCGTGCGGAAACGGATTTTTTTCAGCTGTGGTTTTTCGTCGGGCAGCAGGCGCATGCGATCATCATCGACCATGATCCATTGGCCATCGCGCATCACCACGGGGCGGGTGTCGGCAAAATACAGCGGCACAATTTCAATGTTTTCGCGGTGGATATATTGCCAGATATCAAGCTCGGTCCAATTCGACAGCGGAAACACGCGGATCGACTCGCCCTTGTTCTTGCGGGCATTGTAGGTGTTCCACAATTCCGGGCGTTGGCTTTTCGGGTCCCAGCGGTGCTTGGTATCGCGGAACGAGAAGATGCGTTCCTTGGCGCGGGATTTTTCCTCATCGCGGCGCGCACCACCAAAAGCGGCGTCGAAACCATACTTGTCAAGTGCCTGTTTCAAACCCTCAGTCTTCATGATGTGGGTGTGCAGTTGTGAGCCGTGGTCAAACGGGTTGATGTCCTTGGCCACACCTTCAGGGTTGATGTGGACGATGAGATCGAGGCCAAGTTTTTTTGAAGTCTCATCACGCAGTTTGATCATGTCGCGGAATTTCCAGCGGGTGTCGACGTGCATCAGCGGAAAGGGGGGCTTGGCCGGATAAAACGCCTTCATGGCCAAATGCAGCATGACGGCGGAATCTTTGCCGATGGAATAGAGCATGACAGGCTTTTCACATTCCGCCGCCACCTCGCGGATGATGTGGATCGATTCTGCTTCGAGCTTGTCGAGATGGGTCATGGCTTTACTGGCAATAATGGGTTTTGCAGTTTCCGGCGTTGCGGTCATGGCGGCACGAACCTTTTCCATTGTGCGGGTGGAAGGAGAGCGACCTTTGCGGAGATCGAAGACAAATGAAGGGTCACCCAGCACTTGTTTGCCAAAACTGGTGGCGTCGGCTCCGGTTTTGGACAGAAAAGTTTCAATATCCGCCAGAAATGTGTGAGCAATAGGATCCATGATAGGACTGTACCTATTTTTTATAAAATTACCAGTACAAAAAAGGTCAAATCCTATTTGGCATTTCTTGACCTATTATGGCTGCAATCGCGCTATAGAGCTGTGATACCAAGTTTTGAGGGCTTTGATGATCCGATTTTTTGCCGTTGTTGCAGCTATTTTTACCTTGGCCACTTCCGCTTGGGCGCAAGTGAAGCTTCAAGGTGAGTTCAAAGCCACACAAAATTGCCCGGCTTTGCTGTCTATCAAAAAAGGCACAAACCCCGGCGACGTTTCTGTCGTTGCGGGCCAGTCCTATCAATTGCTCGGCAAAAACAAGGATGCTGCCAGCCATTATTGGATTGAGATGCCCGATGCAAAACCAAAGCAACGCTGGGTGGCTTTGGCGTGCGGTACGACCGCTGCTGACACTGCAGCTTCGAATGCGCCTGCGGGAACCATCAAACCGAAACTTCTCAAAGATGGAAAGCCGTTTTATGTCTTAGCTCTCAGCTGGCAGCCCGCCTTTTGTGAAAGCAAGCCAGACAAGGTGGAGTGCAAATCGCAAACAGCAGAGCGTTATGATGCCAGTCACTTTGCATTGCATGGCCTCTGGCCGCAGCCTCGGCGCAATGTTTTCTGTGGCGTTGATAAAGCAACAATCGCTCTTGATGACAATCGCGAGTGGGACCGACTTCCTGCACCGCAGCTGACGGCAGAAACCAAAACAGCGCTCAACAAAGTCATGCCCGGAACGCAATCGTTGTTGGAACGTCACGAATGGATCAAGCATGGCACGTGCTATGGTGACGCCGAGACTTACTATAAAGACTCGGTGCGTCTGACCAATGACATCAACACTTCAGTGGTGCAGGATTTCTTTGCAGCGAACATTGGCAAGAAAATTCAAACCATAGATATTCGCGCCAAATTCGACGAGGCATTTGGGCCGGGCATGGGTGAACGCGTGCGCGTGTCCTGCAGCAAAGACGGATTAATCAGTGAGCTGACGATTGGTTTGAAGGGTGATATTTCATCCGGCACCACAATGACCGACCTGATGGCTGCATCAGAATCAACAGATGCAGGCTGCCCGGGCGGTGTTGTCGATGCCGTTAATTGAATGACGCTGCCACGGTAACGATGCGATTTGCTGCTTCCGTTATTGTGGCTTCATCAACCGTCAACGCCACACGCAGGTGACCGGCACCACCTTCTCCAAAGCTTTCGCCCGGCATCGTCACAACACCTTGCTCGGCCAGAAGCCTGCGGGCGAACACGTCGCCTGAGACACCAGTGTCCCTCACATCCACCATCACGAACATACCGCCTTCGGGCATACGGGCTTTGACTTTGTTCGACGCCTTCAGGCCTTCGACCAGTGCTTTGCCGCGTGACCAATAGGCTTTACTCATAGCCCCTGTTTCGGCAAAGTCATTGTCGAGGGCGAAAGACAGCGCATCCTCTAAAAACGGCTGGCTGCCGAACAGCATGGTTTCGGTGACGGGTAGCGCCTGATCAACGAAGTCCTTGGACCCCGCCATCCAGCCACAGCGGAATCCCGGCACGGCATGGGATTTTGAAATGGATGAGACGACAATGGTACGCACTTCCAAATCCTGATGGAAGAAGGGTGAAGTGAATTTATGCTCTCCATGAATCATGGTGGCATAGACTTCATCAGACACAATCCAAAGGTCGTGCTTTTTGGCAATGTCACCGATGCTGCGGATTTCTTGTGGGGTGAACACTGCACCCGTAGGATTTGATGGGGAGTTCAGCAAAATCGCTTTGCTGCGCGGCGTGATGGCGCTTTCGAGTTTTGCGAGATCGGGGTGAAAGCCGCGATCGGGATCCAACTTCACACCGACAGGAATGCCGCCTGGTGCTGTCACCACAGCTTCATAAGTCGCATAGTAAGGATCAAACATCAGCACTTCATCGCCTGCTTCCAGAATGGAGAGGAAGGCAAGCGAGAGTCCGGTTTGCGTGCCCGGTACAAACAGGAATTGATCAGGGGCCACATGACGTCCGGTTTGTTTGCTGTAGAAACGCGACAAACTTTGCGTCAGCGCCACATCACCTGTGCCCGGTGAATAGCCAAGGCGCCCTATGCGAACATGTTCACGGGTGTGATCGAGCAAGCTTTGCGGTGGCGGCAAATCTGGTTCGCCGATTGACAAAAAAATCAACTTCTCGCCCGCAGCCCGGCGGCGCTTGCCTTCAATGTGAACGGCCCATTTGTCGGAACCAAGAGTGGCAAGTCGGGTGGCGATGGATGCAAGTTTCATGGGCGAGGGCATAGCCAGTGCGAGGGTTGGGAGCAAGTGTCAGACACCTCCGATCGTCACCCTCTCTTTTCGGGTAAGGCGACGATTTTTTATCCGGCGGCAACACTTTGGTCCACCTGTGGCAAACACAACAAATATGCAACTGTTTGACCTCCAATTCTTAGCCCGCCAGATTCGGCAAAAACAAAGGGACAAGGAAGCGGAGGAAACGGGGTCAAAGTGCGGGGCGTGCAAACGGGGTTTGTACGGATAAGTAATTTTGACCTTTCACAAAACTGAGAGGGAACATTTCCATGAATATCATTACTGCATTGGCGATTGTCATTGGCGCACTGGCCGCCGTTGCAACCTATTTGTGCCTCGGCACGCCGCTGGGCTTACAAGTTTGGGCACTGTTTATCGGTTGGGGCAGTTTTTATCACTCAGGCGGTAAAGAAGCCGGTTTGAAAAACTCAGCCATCAATCACATTTGGGGTGCACTGGTTGCGGCCATCGCCTTGATTGCCGTTGCCAAAATCGGCGGCGGCACGTTGGGTGCATCTATCATCGTTGGTGTGTCAGTCGTTATCCTCGTACTTGGCGCACACTTGCCTCTGCTCAGCACCATTCCAGCTGCGGTTTACGGCTATGCCTCGACAGCCGCACTGTGCCTGCTCTCGGGCGTCGCATTGGGTGAACCTGGTGCTGTTTTCAAAGCTGCGGCAATCACTGTTGCATCGCTCATCGTTGGCAACATCTTTGGTTATGTATCGGAGAAGGGTGCCGGTGCTCTGGCCAAGAGCTGATTTGTGTTTATAACTTGAGGCAAGGGGAGCGCCCTCTGGCGCTCCCTTTTTTGTTCAGGGTCGTATGCAGTCACTTTCAATTGCTTTTCGAGCCACAGCACTCGTACTGGGCATCGCCGCGTTGGCAACTTGGTTCAACAGGTTGATGGCTGATTCAGGTTTGAGAATTTGGCTGTTGATGAAACAGCAAACTTTACCTGGTGCATTGTGGGGCGTTTCCGCAATTGAAAGCTTGACCTATGGCTTGAGTGTCATCCTCATCAGTTTTTTCGTAGCACGTGGATTTTGGCGTGCGCTGTTCCCCGACCGCATCAGCTGGAAATGGTTGGTGATCAGTTTTGTGTTGGGCATCCTGTTTGCGATGTTCCTCAATCACCCCATGCATGTGTTCTTGTTCGATGTGTTCTTTGGCAAGCCTGTTTTCACAGGAGGTGCCATTTCGGATTCAATCGCCGCAACAATTTTTTCAGGATTCGCAGGTTACAAACTGTTGTTCACGATGTCGGCTTTTGCGACAATTTTTTTGACGCCCATTGTTGAGGAACTCACCGATCGCGGGATTTTGTTTAAGCAAGCTGAAAGTTTGCCATTGTGGCAAATTGCAATTTTGTCCCTCCTTGTTTTTTGCATTTCGCATTATGCCATTGGTGGCATGGCAAAGGTCTTGGCTGTCGTGCCTGCAGCACTTTTGTTTGTTGGGGTCAGACTGAAAACCGGAAGCTTTGTATATTCAGCTGCTGCTCACATCGCCATGAACCTTGCTGCCATGATGAAGCTTCAAGTGCTGTGAAACAGGTCACGCATTTTTGGTGACAGTGTGACTGCACCTCTCTTGTCGACAAACAGGGCAGAGCACCCCTTCAGTTCTTTCAAACATTGGAGTGAAGCAGCAACTCCCATCACCATAAAGGCTGTGGCCAAGCCATCGGCATAGGCACCCGTGGGCGCAATGACCGCCACACTTGAAAGTTCGGCGGGTGAGAAACCAAGCTTCGGATCAAAAATATGGTGGTGCGCGAAGTCTTTCGTGAAAGCGCTGGCATAGTCACCACTTACCGCTACAAATCCATTGCTGAGTTTCAACACACCAAGCACTTCGGCCTTGCGCGGATGTTGAATGGAGAGTCCGCTCTCAGCATTAAAACGGCCGGCTTCGCCTGTGTCGATACGGGCTGCAATGGCTCCGTGGCGCTGCACTGCGGCCATCACACGGTCTGCTGCATAGCCTTGCGCAATGCCGTTGAAGGTGAGGGCGGAACCGCCCGGTAATTGCAGCTGATCACTCTGATTGGAAAGCTTGCCCCAGCCTACGCGTTTCATCACCGTTTCGATTTGCTGTTGGGTCGGATTGGTATTTGACCACGCTTGCCACAACGGCTGTATGCTGGGATCAAATGCACCCTTGGTCAGTCTGTGTAGTTGATCTGACGCATGTACAATGTCTTGCAGCATTGGAGAGGGTTTCACCAATTGGCCTGTCGCATTCAATCTGCTGACTTCACTTTGAGCGTCAAACAAACTTGCAGCTTTGTGAACCGCACGAATCTCGGCATAGCCCGCATCAAGTGCGGCTTCAGCCTGTGTTACGGTGCGCGCCGTCACTTCCAAATTGACAATTGTGCCAAATGCAGTCCCCGGCCTTGAGTGGATAACCGTGCGATCGTTCAAGGTAGAAAAACCAATTGCAGCAGCACCAAACCCCAAAATGAAATTACGCCGCGTTGTCATGCTGGCACACCAATCAGTGTACGGACGTTTTTACGCTTTGCCACCTGCAATTCCGGCACGCAGGCCGCAGGGTTGCCAATGATCTCCACACAATCCAGACATTGGAAGCACTCGTCGTAATCAACAGCGCCGGATTTTTCAATTGCACCATAACGGCATTTCACTTTGCAGAGTTGGCAAGGCGAGCCGCATTCAGCGCGGCGCGGAATCCAATCCAACATGCGCAATTTGCCACCAATTGCCATCATCGCACCCAGCGGACACAGGTAACGGCAGAACGCTTTGTAGACGAAGAGATTGAGCACAATCAGCAGCACGGCATACGCCACGAAGGGCCAGTAGCGTTCAAACACCAGCGTGATTGAGGTTTTGAATGGCTCCACCTCCGACAGCTTTTCAGCAAGTGACGTGGGATAAAATGCCGCCAGCAAAATCACACCAAGCGTCACATATTTGAGTTGCCGCAGAACTTTGTCGAATGGTTCTGAGAAGCGCCATTGCGGAATATGGAAGATGCGTGAAATTTCGGCGGCAAATTCCTGTATCGCCCCAAACGGACAGAGCCAGCCGCAGAATACGCCACGTCCCCAGAATACAAAGGTGATGAGCGCAAAGCCCCACAACAATAGCGATGGCGGGTCCCAGAGTAGAAAAGAAAAATCACGGGTGTAAACTGTGGCCTTCACCAAACCAACCAGTGTGACCACCGACAATTGAGCCTGAGCGTACCAACCGATGAAGCCCAAAGTGAAAGCTAAAAAGCCCATGCGGAACACCCAAAAAGCACGTCGATAGGCAACAGTTTGTTTTTGGAAGATCAGCGCCACTGTCAATACGAGAAGTGCAACAGCAATTACCGACAAGTCAAACCAACGCTGCACCCACACGGAACGCCAGCCCTCAACCGACGCTTCGGTTTTCTCAATAAGGTAATAGTTTTGCGGCCATTGCGCTGACTTCGACGGATCAACCGACGTCAAGTCGGGGTAGATCACACCCTTCGCCCGGGTGATATGTGGCACCACATCAAAGGCTGATGCAGGATCAAAGCCAGCTGTCGCCGGGATTTTTAAAATCATCATTTCTTGCGAGGGCACATCAGCAGCGATCAAAGGTTTGCTCCACGCCATATCGCGCGCAACAATCGGCAACCCAGATTGCTTGACAGTCAAACGGTCTGGAACAGAACCCGGCGTCCAGTCATCGCCCATCACGCTCCAGCGCCCCGCAGAAATCAGCATGATTGCGGGCTGGCCATCGGGTAAATCCGATAGCAATTTTGCATAAGCTTTATCACCCATTAAAGTGCGGCCGACGCTGGGCAGCAGCGGGTCGGTCACATATAAATCCACCATCGATGCCTTAGGATCAGACAGTGCTTCCGCATCCAGACCCTCAGCAATCGAACCCTTGAACAGCAGTTCGACATCGGCGTTGGAAAATTGCACACGCTGTATCAAGCCTTTTTCAAGCATCTGCGCAAAGCTGAGCTGTTCGAATATCTCTCTGTTTGGTTTGGCGGGTGTTGCGTTGGTGGAGGCACCTGCAATGCCCAGTTTGGCTTTTGCCACTTTAATCGCCGATGCCAGCACAGTCTGGTTGATAATCAGCACTGATGCCGTGGCCTTCAAAATACCATCGATATAAACCGCTGACGACGATGATTTCTCGGCGGCATTGATGTTGGATCCCACTTTGATGGTTTTACCCAAGGCCTTGCCGCGATACTGTTCAACATATTTGAACAATGGTTCTTCGCCCAATCCATCCAAGAATATGGGCTCATGGTGCGAGATGATGCGCACATCCAGGAACGTGCCATCAGGTGCCAAGAACACCAGCAAATTGGGTGGCGTACCAGAGAAACCAGGGATGGGTGCAAGCTCGGTGGTTTCAAATACCCAGCCTGCAAGGTCCGTGGCACCACCATTGAAAACCGGCCACACCGGGAAGTCAGCGTCTTTTTCGCCGACGGTCATGGGGGCCGGAAACATCTCTGCCAGTTTTTCGCGCGTCAACTCGCCGGCCAGCGTTGCCGATATCATCAGTAGACTGATGAAAATCGTGACAAGCCAGCGTAACATTATTCCTCCTTCGGAGGTGGCGGTGGATTGTAGGTCAGTCCATAACTTTCAAAAATCTTCTGCATGCGACCATCAGCAACGGCATCGGCCAGCGCTTGTTCAATCGCATAATACAAATCACGATAATTCATGCGTACGGCAAAGCCGTAAGCCCAGCCGCCTTGGCCCAGCCCGGCGGGAATGGTTTTACCCACGCCGAAGTTCTTGGCGCGATCACCCAATGGTCGCAGCGCATGTTCAATTTGCGCCAGTGGCCCCATCGCCCCCGCCGCGTCACCATCGATCAACAGCTTCATGGCATTGGCCATATTGGGCTGATGCAGCATGTTCTTCACAATGCCACCACCGGCAATGCCGCCCAGATAGAAATCCGCAATCGAGTCATTTTCAACAGCGATTTTATACTCGGTAAAATCCGCCATCGTTGGAATGTCGCCGAGCCGTGACTTGCTCCAGGTCAGCACGGTTTTTTCAGAGGCATAAGCCCCGCCCATCACCACAAGTTCATTGCGCAATGCCAACTCGCGATCCACCGGCATATGCAGCATGACATTCACCACATTGCCTTGATCCGTCAGCGGCCCACGCCACACATGGCTTCGCAAATCTGCATCAACACTTTCATCGGCGCGGCGCAATTCCAATAAGGGTTTGACGCCCAAGGCTGCGGCTATCAACTTGCCAACTTCAGCATCAGTGCCTTTGATCTCGCCATTTTCTAAATAAGAGTATGGCGCGTAATCATCATAAAGCCCGATCTTGATTGTGCCTTGCGCGGTGATTTCATCCAGTGTGTTTCCAGGTGTTCCGATTTCCTCGGCAAAAACCGGACCTATCCCTAGTGCTGCAGCACCCGCCATTAAAGCACGGCGCGACAGCCTCAATCCTGCGGGCGGGACTCGATATAGGTGCGAATGGCCCACATGGCCTCCTGCGAGAAAATGCCTTCAAACTTGGGCATCTTGGTTGTACCATTTTGAGTGTAGCCCATGCGGATACGTTCCATGAACCACTCGTCACCAAATTTGCCTTCTTCAAGATAGCGAAGATCGGGTGCGAGTCCACCTGATATCGCCTCTAAGCCGTGACAACGCGCACAATTTTGGTTGTAACCGGACGCACCGATTTCAGTGGCCAATTTCTTTTGCCCCTCATCGGCGCGATAGGGGTTTTCTTTCAACCACTCTGTACCAACGGGATTTAGCCCTGCCACATCAACGGGCTGCGGCACGACATCTCCGTGGCTAAATGCATAGCCCGACAAGGCCAGCAAAGCTGCGGCGGTTGTCAAGAATCGCAAATTCAAATTCATCTCACACTCCTGTTGCGGCAAGAGTAGCATTTTGGTCAAACCAGCTCATACTGCACTTTGGTCGAAATGCAATTCGCTTCACTTTGAAGGTAGACTTTCGGGATGAAACTTGTTTGGCTTCTCGCGTCTGTTCTTTGTGCTTCTCCTGCGCAGGCAAAACAGCTCGTGCCTATTTTATATGTCGAACAGAAATTCGAGCGCCCCGCCACACTTTCAGGCCTGACGCCCGTGCCGGAAGATTTGGGACTGAAGGGCGCGGAATTGGCCACACTTCAAAATGTGGGGGCTGGCAAATTCGCCGATCTTGATTTTACGCTGGACGTTTTGGTGGCAAAATCGGGTGAAAGTCTGACGGACTTGCTTGCCGCTCAAATCAATTTGCCCAATGCTATAATCATCAATGCACCAGCCGATGAGATGTTGAAGATTGCAGATCTTCCAAACATGCAGGGCAAATTGCTGTTCAACGCCGCATCGCGCGATGAAAATTTACGTGAAGAAAACTGCCGCGCCAATCTGCTACACACCATTCCTTCCCGCGCCATGCTGGCGGATGCTCTGGCGCAATTCTTGCGGCAGAAGCGGTGGAACAATTGGTTGTTGTTGCCCGGCTCAAAGCCTGCTGATCAAGCGCTGAATAGCGCCTTTAAAAAATCCGCTGAGAAATTTGGCTTTACAATTGTTGCGGAAAAACCCTGGGCCTTGGAAGGCGATATGCGCGAAAGTGCGGGCACTGAGATTCCGCTGATCACGCAAGGCACCGACTATGATGTTGTCGTTGTCTCGGACGAGTCAAACGACTGGGGTCCGCTCATTCCCTATAATACTGATTTACCGCGTCCTGTGGTTGGTACCCATGGCCTGATGACAACAGGCTGGTCCAATGTCATTGAGCCTTGGGGTGCGGTTCAATTGCAAAATGACTTTGAAGTGTTGGCCAAGCGCCCGATGCGCGAAATTGATTACGCTGTTTACATCGCAGCCCGCGCGGTGGGCGAAGCGGCGTTGCGGGTTGATGCGTCTGATCCCAAAATTCTCCGCGACTACGTGATGAGCGAAGAGTTGAACCTGTCGGCCTATAAGGGCAGAGGTCTCACCTTCCGCCGTTGGAACGGCCAATTGCGCCAACCCATTCATCTCGTGACAAACGAAACCCAAGTGGCCATTGCACCCTTTGAGGAATTTCTCCACGAATTTTCAGACCTTGATACGTTGGGTCTCGATAAACCCGAAACCCGATGCACCAAATTTCCGGAGGCTGTAGAATGACTTACGCTGCAAAAACCTTTCTATCACTTGTCCTTCTGACGTCCCCAAGTCTTGCACACGACGTCTATGTCTCTAACGAGAAAGACAATACCATCACAGTGTTCGACTCCAACACTTTTGAAATCAAAAAAACCATCCCGGTTGGCAAGCGCCCGCGTGGCATTACCTTCTCAAAAGATTATAAGCTGCTCTACATCTGCGCTTCGGATTCTGATGCCGTGCAAATCATGGATGTGGCGACGGAAAAAATCATCGACAACCTGCCGTCTGGCGAAGACCCGGAAATGTTTGCGCTCTCATCTGACAACCGCAAACTCTTCATCGCCAATGAGGACAATGCAGTGACCACCGTTGTCGATGTGGTTGAGAAAAAAGTATTGGCGCAAATTGATGTGGGGGTGGAGCCCGAAGGCATGGCGGTGAGCTATGACGCCAAAACCGCTGTTGCCACATCGGAAACCTCCAATATGGTGCATTGGATTGATGCTGATAAATTGGTGCAGACTGCGACCACCTTGGTGGGCCAACGTCCGCGCTATGCCCAGTTTTCCTACGATGATAAATTGCTGTGGGTGACCGCAGAAATTGGCGGCACCGTGCATGTGTTGGACACGGCCTCAAAGCTGCAAGTCAAACAAATCAAATTCAAAATCAAAGGGGTGGCGCGCGATAAAATTCAGCCTGTCGGTGTCAGGCTTTCGAAAGATGGCAAATACGCCTTTGTGGCGCTTGGCCCCGCCAATCATGTGGCGGTTGTGGATGCCAAAACCTATGAGGTCATCAAATACATCCTCGTTGGAAGACGCGTCTGGCAATTGGCCTTCACACCGGAGGAAGATAAACTTTTCACCACCAATGGTGTGTCAGGTGATGTGACGGTGATTGATGTCGCAACGCTTGAAGCGGTGCACAGTGTGAAAGTCGGGCGTTATCCTTGGGGCGTGGAAGTGCTGCCTACGCCTTAGAGTATTGTTGCTCTCCCTCATCCGGCCTGTCGGCCACCTTCTCCCGTTGGAAGTAACGGGAGAAGGCGAATAGGACAGCCCTCGCCCGCCCTCTGGCGGGAGAGGGCGTTACTTGTCGCTACTCAATAATGACTTCCGGCAACCATTGGCCGCCGGGGTCAGCTTTGTTCAAGAGGTCTGGTGTAATGGGCCGCATTTCGCCTGCTGGTGGCGGGCTGGCAAGGGTGTCCATGTCGACTTCGTGCAAGGTGCCAGATAATCGTCCGTCTACGGATAATGTCAGTTTATAATAGACCCCGTGCCACAAATTAATGCCGTAGGCCGCCGGTTCTTTTTGAACGAACAGCAGGGCGTATTCGAGGTCGGTTAAGTCGGTCGCTGTGATCTCACCTTTCCAGGCATAGGGGTAAGGCAGGTGGCAATAGAATTTCACACCCTCTAAACATTTAAAGGGTCGCATTGACAAGAAGTGGTCTTTGAACAGCGTGTCTTGCATTGCAACGGCAATGGACCGTTTGTCACCCGTTCCTGAAAACGTCACGGACCCAATTTCAACTTTTTCCGTACCTGATTGAAGTGTGATGCTCTTTTGCCCCGTCGGCAATTCGGCGAGAGCGGGTGTCGACAAAAGTACTAGTGCTGTTAGCGTTCTGATCATGCGATGACACTAGAACAATTTGAGCTCACCTGTTAACCCATGCCAATGTCCAATAACCAAAATGTGATGATCGACAACATCGCCTATGCTTTCGGCCCACGCCGGGTGTTGGATGGGGTTTCGTTTGCTATCGTGCCGGGTCGTGTCACTTTGTTGTTAGGTCCAAATGGTGCAGGCAAAACAACGCTTTTCTCGCTGATTGCCGGGTTGCTGGCACCCCAGTCGGGCCGCATTACTGTGCCGCGAAGAAGCATGTCGATTGTGTTTCAACAGCCAGCGCTTGATCTGGATCTGACGGTACAGCAAAACCTTTTCTACCATGCCGGACTTTATGGATTGCGGAAGTCAGAGGCGGACACACGTCTTGTCCCTTTGTTGGGTCAGCTCGACCTTGAAAGCCGAAGGCAGGAAAAAGTCCGCAATCTCAACGGTGGTCATCGCCGCCGCGTCGAAATTGTCCGTGCACTGATGACAGAACCGTCGCTGTTGTTGTTGGATGAACCCACAGCGGGCCTTGATGCGCCGACCCGAAAAGGCCTTGTCAGCTATTTACACGGCATCGCAAAGCAGAAAAACCTCAGCATGCTTTGGGCCACACACTTGACGGATGAAGCCGCAACAGAGGACGATGTGATCGTGCTGCACCAAGGCAAAATCAAAGCGCATGGCAATTTCAAAAATGTGATCAAACAGGCGAAAGCCAAGTCGCTTGAGGATGCTTTCCACATTTTGACGAAAGTAGAGGCATGATGACTTTCTCCCATGCCATGCTGGCACTGAACGCTATCATCCGCCGGGAAATTTGGCGTTTTGTGCAACAGCGGGGGCGTTTCATTTCCGCCCTCGTGCGGCCTTTGCTGTGGCTGGTTGTATTTGCGGCGGGGTTTCGCTCGGTGCTCGGCGTCTCGATTATTGCGCCCTACACAACTTATGTGAGTTATGAAACTTATGTGCTCCCGGGCCTGTTGGGCATGGTGCTTTTGTTCGCGGGCATGCAATCGTCATTGTCGATGGTCTATGATCGCGAAGTGGGGTCCATGCGGGTCTTGCTGACCAGTCCCTTGCCGCGCTGGTTTGCGCTGTTTGCCAAATTACTGGCAGGAACTTTGGTGGCCGTAGCACAGGCTTACGCGTTGTTGTTGATTGCGAGACTTTACGGCGTGAAGGTGCCGTGGATGGGGTTTATCACGGTTTTGCCTGCGCTGGTGCTGGTTGGCTTGGCCTTGGGTGCGGTTGGGCTTTTGTTGTCGTCGCTTATCCAGCAACTGGAAAATTTCGCAGGCGTCATGAACTTCGTTATCTTCCCGTTGTTTTTCCTGTCTTCAGCTTTGTACCCGCTTTGGCGCATGAAAGAATCGAGTTTGGAGCTTTATTGGCTGTGCGCCATCAACCCTTTTACCCATGGTGTGGAACTCATCCGTTACGCACTTTACGGAACGTTCAATGGATTGGCGTTGGCTGTGACCCTTGGTACTTTGGTGGTCTTTGCCATTGCGGCCGTTATCAGTTATGATCCCCGTACCGCTCTCGTGAAAAGGCAAGTCGCATGATAATCCGTACACTGATGGCTTTGGCATTGCTCGCAACCCCGGCTGTGGCTGAGGTGGGCGATCTTCTGGTGGATGATGGTGAGCTTAATCCGGAAGAACAAACGCTGAAATATTTTGCCGAGAAGCACGTTTTCACCAAAGATAAATCGACCGCTTGTACCTATGGCTATTGGGCTGCAAAGTCCGGCCACTTCAAGGAAGCCAAGCAGATATTCGACAAATGCATAGAGGCTGGCGTCGAAGGTGCGTATCCGTGGCAGTCTCTGATGTCGCAAAGCGGCGTTGGCGTGCCCCAGTCCCTTGAAGATGCTGCTGAATGGGACCGTAAATCGGCTGCGCGTGGATACAAAGTGGGCCAGTTCAACCACGGCCTTAATTTGCTGCGCGGCCATGGCGTGGAACAAGACCTTGTGGGCGGCAAAGCCATGATTGATGCATCGGCTGCCCAAGGCTTTGAAACGGCGCAAGAGTTGGTTGATAGCGGTTACGATCCCGGCGTGGTGCTTCCTGACGCTGAAGAGAAGCCGGTTTACTGAGCGTTCCTAAAATAGCGTTTAAATCATATTAGAGCTGCGCACAGAGGGTTTTCGAACTTTCTGGCAGTGCGATAGCGGGCAGCAACAAAAACGCACTACACCTCATTTATATGCATTTAAAAGCTATAAAATCCTAGGTTGTAAATTCCTATTTCTTAACTAAACGGTCGTGATAACGCTTTATCTTCTGACGCGGCTTTGACTGCAACAGGACGTTTGGACAGTCGGAACAAACCAAATATGACTCCACCAAGGTCCTATTGAATGGATTGCTGGACAGAATAGGCTTTGCAGTTGGAATGGCAGGACCCGATCAGAATGTCCGCCATGAATTGTAGCCGGAATAACCCGGCTTACGGGAGGAAACCTCGATGAAAAAAACACTTTTCTCAGCTCTGTTGATGGCATCCGTGGTGATGTTTTCCGGCAGCGCATCGGCAGGCGTCACAGACGAAGATTTGGCCAATGACCAAGCCACAGCGGGCGATATTGTCACCAATGGCATGGGCCGCAATGCCCAACGCTTTAGCCCCTTGACACAGATTAACCGCGACACCGTGAAAAGCTTGGTGCCTGCATGGTCGTTCTCATTCGGTGGCGAAAAACAACGCGGCCAGGAAAGCCAACCTTTGATTTATGACGGCGTCATGTATGTGACGGGGTCATATTCCCGCATGTGGGCGATTGACGTTAAAACCGGCAAGGAACTTTGGCAATATGATGCCCGTTTGCCTGAAGGCATTTTGCCTTGCTGTGACGTGGTGAACCGTGGTGCCGCGATTTTTGGTGATCTCGTCTATTTCGGAACACTTGACGCCAAGCTTGTCGCACTTGATCGCAAAACCGGCAAAGTGGTTTGGAAAGCTGATCTTGGCGATCACACAGCAGGCTATTCCTACACCGCTGCGCCGATTGTCATTAAAGGCAAAGTCATCACCGGCGTTTCAGGTGGTGAATTCGGCATCGTTGGCCGCATTGATGCCTGGGATGCTTTGACGGGTGAGCAGGTCTGGTCACGCCCAACCATTGAAGGCCATATGGGCATGCTCAATGGCAAAGAGTCGACCATGACCGGTAAGCTCAACGCCACTTGGACGGGCGATATGTGGAAGTTTGGCGGCGGTGCAACGTGGCTTGGCGGCACTTATGACGTTGAAACCGATACGCTGTTTTTCGGTGCGGGCAACCCTGCTCCCTGGAACTCGCATTTGCGCAATGCCGGAACCCCGACTGACGGCAATGCAGGCGACAATCTTTATGCCGCTTCACGCATTGCGTTGAACCCGGACACCGGCGAAATCAAATCGCATTATCAAACAACCCCACGCGAAGGCTGGGATTTTGACGGTGTGAACGAAGTGGTTTCGTATAACACTGCAGACGGCAAACAAATGGCTGCCACCGCTGACCGTAACGGCTTCTTCTATGTCTTTGACCGGACCGGTGGTAACCTGAAACTTCAAAGTGCGTCACCCTTTGTCGAAAAAATCTCTTGGGCTTCGAGCATTGATATCGCCACGGGCCGTCCAAACTTCATCGAAGAAAACCGTCCTGGCGATCCTTCGAAGTCGACTGATGGTAAAAAAGGTCAGAACATTTTCGCTGTACCTTCCTTCCTCGGCGGCAAGAACTGGATGCCGATGGCCTATAGCCAAAAGACCCAATTGTTTTACGTTCCATCCAATGAATGGGGCATGGACATTTGGAATGAGCCCGTATCCTATAAAAAGGGTGCGGCTTACTTGGGCGCAGGCTTCACCATCAAGCCAATCTTTGAAGATCACATCGGCTCGTTGAAGGCCATTGATCCGAAAGATGGCTCGATCAAGTGGAACCTGAAAAATGGTGCGCCATTGTGGGGCGGTGTGATGACAACGGCTGGTGGCCTTGTGTTCACGGGCAACCCTGAAGGCGAGTTCATGGCGATCAATGATGAAACCGGCGAAGTGGTTTGGAAGTTCCAAACCGGCACCGGCATCGTTGGGCAACCGATTACCTACGAACTGGATGGCGAACAATATGTGGCCATCGTTGCAGGTTGGGGTGGCGCTGTGCCGCTGTGGGGCGGTGAAGTTGCTGAACGCGTCAAGTTCTTGAACCAAGGCGGCAGCGTCTGGGTATTCAAGCTGGCGAAGTAAGCCGATTTAGGACATAATTGTCGGGCGGGAACTCATCTGTTGTTCCCGCCCATATTTTTTTCGGAGTTGCCAATGTTAACGCCAGCATTCTTGATCGTTGACGATCATCCGCTCTTTTTAGAGGCACTTCAATCGGCTTTGCGTGTCAGCTATCCAAAAGCGGATATCGACATTGCCGAGAGTATTGTGGGTGCCCGTGCCAAGCTTGGGCAGAAGGCTTATAATTTAGTGCTGCTGGATTTGAAGATGCCAGACTCGGGCGGACTTGAAGGTTTGCGTTCTGTACGTGCGAGCATTCCCAAAACACCGTTGGCTGTTATTTCCGCAGTGGTTGGTGGCGAGATTGTGGGGCAAGTGCGGACCTGTGGAGCCGATGGTTTTATCAGCAAGAACCAGAAGCGAACCGACATCATGCTGAGTGTCGAACGCTTGTTGCAGGGAGAAATGCAATTTCCCGACATCGTGGAGGCTACTTCCCGTGGCGATGACTTTGTGGATAAGTTGCGCCAGCTTACACCGCAGCAATTGAAAGTGCTTAACCGGGTTTGTGAAGCCAAGCTCAATAAGCAAATTGCATATGAGCTGGGTGTAACTGAAACGACAATCAAAGCGCATATCACTTTGATTTTCAAAAAATTGGGCCTGCACAGCCGCACCCAAGCCGTGTTGCAATTGCAGAAAATGAGACACGAATTGGAAGATACAGAATTTGCTATTCTGTTGTCGGCACAGGCATAGTAAAATGGCGGTGCGTTACGGCTATTCCGAGTTACCCAACGCGCACGATGCCGTGATGGGATTGCGCGAACAGATCGACCAGACCCATGCGGAACTTATATTATTTTTTGCCTCACCGGATTTTGACCGGGTAGAACTTGCTCAAGCTTTGGCCGTCGTATTTCCGGGAATCAATTGTATAGGCTGTACAACGGCAGGCGAAATCACCCGTGATGGCTATCGTGAAGGCACGCTCACAGGCATCAGTTTTTCAGGCCAACATTTCAAAGTGAAAGCTTCGCTCATTCAAAACCTGCAAGCCTTCCGCATGGAAGATGGCGAACGCATTGCGGGCGAGACACTTGGTGCTTTGGGTCTTGGACTTCCCAACGCGAAATCGGTTCCGTCGCAAGTGTTTGCCATGTTGCTGGTCGATGGCATGAGCAAACAGGAAGAAGTTGTTGTGTCTTCGCTCAATCGCTTCCTGGACCCTGTGCCATTGTTTGGGGGGTCCGCCGGTGATGGTCTGAGCTTTGGCAAGACATGGGTCTATTATAACGGCGTCTTCCATGACGATGCGGCTATTCTCACGGCATTTCAAACCAATTGCCCGTTCAAAGTCTTCAAACTCGATCACTTCCACCCCACTGATAAAAAAATGGTTGTGACTGAGGCTGATCCGCATGCGCGGCTGGTGAAAGAAATCAACGCCGAACCTGCAGCCCCTGCTTATGCCCGCATGGTGGGGTTGGAAGCACAGGAATTATCGCCATTGATTTTTGCGGCCTACCCCGTCGTCGTTAAAATTGGTGGCGAATATCATGTGCGTTCCATTCAAAAAGTTGAGCCCGATGGTTCCTTACGGTTTTATTGTGGCATTGATGAAGGCTTGGTGTTGACTGTTGCTCATGGCGAAGATCTCGCCGAAAACCTGTCGCGAAATTTGAAGAAGATCGAAGCGCAACTCGGTGAAACTGAGATGATTCTTGGTTTTGATTGTATTCTGCGGAGGCTTGAAGCCGAGCAAAAACAAAAAACCCGGGAAGTCTCGCAAATGTTGTCCAAGCATAAGGTGATAGGGTTCTGCACTTATGGCGAACAGTTCCACTCCATGCACGTCAACCAGACGTTCACCGGAGTGGCCATTGGTGTGCCCAAACACCGGTTGTTTGAACAGGCGGCGGAATGAACATTCAATTGCCAGCGGAGGTGGCGGCGGCCGAAGAGCAGATTCGGAAGCTGGAAAAAATAAACCGTGCGCTGATGAGCCGCGTAGAAAAGTCCATGGATTTCTCGGGCGGCGCATTCTCTCTTTTTCAAACGGCAATTCTGCTGGAAGATAAAGTAAAGGCGCGGACGTTTGACCTTGAACAAACATTGGAGGATCTTTCTGAGGCCTATGCCAATCTGAAAGATGCGCGGGACGAAGCCGAAACAGCAAAGCAAAATTTGACCGCTGCCATTGATGCTGTGAGTGAAGGTTTTGCTCTCTTCGACACTGAAGAGCATCTCGTGATGTGCAACGCGCCATTCCGCGAGTTGATGATGGACATGAACGACCACCTGCTGCCGGGAGTGGGTTTTGCAGACATAGCACACCACTTTTCACGCAGCACCCATTTGCAATTGGCCATGGGACAATCGCAGGACTCGTGGAAGAGCCAGCGCATCAATCATTTCCGTGCACCTTACGCCAGTTTTACGCAATCGTTTTCAGGCGACCGTTGGGTGCAAGTCTCCAATAAGCGCATGGCCTCAGGTGCCACGGTCATTTTCCAAACCGATATTACAGACACTGTGCGCAGCGAACGGGTACGCCATGAGCGGGAGCTCGACGAGCAATCTAAACTTCTGCAAGCCACCATCGACTACATGCCACAAGGCATATCAATGTTTTCGTCGGGTCGCGTATTGCGCACATGGAACAAGAGCTTCGTTGAGCTTTTGGCTTTGCCGGTGCAAATCGTGACACAACGCCTGACACTCAATCGCTTGTTCAATGTTTTGCGCGCACAAGGCTTTGGCGAAGCAAATGAAAGTCGCACACAACTTCAATCGTGGTTGCAAGACAATGCACAGGAAAGTCTTGAAGGCATTGAGTTCTGTCGTTTCGATGGCATGCTGCTTAATTTTTCGGCCAGAGCTATGCCTGATGGCGGATTGGTTTTGACCTTTGCGAATGTAACAACAGAACGCGCTGCAACTCTTGCTTTGCGGGAAGCCAATGAAACACTGGAGCAACGCGTTGAAGCGCGTACGTCTGAGTTGAAGCGCGAAATTGATGAACGGCGCTTTATTGAAAAAGAGTTGTTGTTGGCCAAAGAAGCGGCTGAAGAAGCCAACAAAGGCAAGACCCGTTTTCTTGCGGCAGCCAGCCATGATTTGCTTCAACCACTCAATGCGTCACGTATTTTTCTGTCGTTGTTGCTGGAGTCAGGACTTACGCCCCGTGGAGCGAGGCTGGCAGAAAGTGCGGACCGCGCATTCGGTTCGGTTGAACAGTTGTTGGAAGCCTTGCTTGATATTTCACGCTTTGAAACACGCAGCGTTGAAACCAATGTTACGCGGTTTGCGATTGGCGAACTTCTCGACTCCCTGCATGCTGAAGTCGCCCCCAGTGCTGCCCGAAAAGGGCTTGAACTTCGCGTTCGCAAATCTGAATTGTGGGTGAACAGCGACCTTGCACTTCTCCGCCGCATCATTCAAAACTTCTTGTCCAATGCCGTGCGTTATACGGAAAATGGGTGCATTCTGCTGGCTGCACGTAAACGCGGAAACAAAGTCGTCGTCGAAGTCTATGATACAGGCGTCGGCATTCCTGAAAGCAAACATGCATTGATCTTTGAAGAGTTCAAACGTCTCAATGCATCCCAAACCAGTGATACCAAGGCGATGGGACTTGGACTTGCCATCGTCGATAGTATTGCCAGCTTGCTTGGTCACAAAGTCGGCCTGCGCTCGCGGCTTGGCAAAGGGTCGTGTTTCTATCTTGAACTCGACGCAGCATTGGCGCCTGAACCCGCAACACCTCAAATTGCTGATGCACCATTTTCAAACACCAAGCCACATGGCCGATTGCGCAGTGCCATTCTGATTGAGAATGATCTGCAAATTCTGGCGGCGATGGTTGAATTGTTGGAAACACGTAACATCAAAGCCATCCCAACAGTCAGTGCGGAGGAGGCTGCTGAAGCGATCGATACATTGGAAAGTGTTCCAGATCTCATTGTGGCTGACTACCATCTTGATGATGGCACAGGTCTTGAAGCGATTGAACACTTGCGTCATAAATGCGGCTGCAACATTCCTGCCGTGATTGTGACCGCAAACCACTCTCCCACTCTCAAAAGTGATCTGGCCAGAAACGATGTGGCGCTGTTGTGGAAACCTTTGAAACCACATCTTCTGTTTGAGGCGATTGAATTGGTGCTGTGACCACATCATCCATATCTCTGGAGAACTCAATCAGCAGGCGTTTCAACGTGGCGTAGCAAAAATGGTGGTGAGTGACATTGCACCGCGTTCACCAATGTTGTGTGCATGAGCATGGCTTTCGGATAACAGCCTAAGTCAGGGTAAAAAGCGAAATTATTGATTGGATAATTATCCTTAATTATGGTTAAAGTAATAAATATTCACAGAGGTTGTGTCGCAGGAAGTTTGTTTCATTTTATTTTCCGCCCGTTAAGCAGTGTGTGTCCTGATAAAAATATCCTATAAATACAACAACGTAACACATCAAACACAAAAACACGGGCACATCTTGAAGAAGCGTCACACGTTAGTTAACCAAAAGTAAATTAGTGTTTGGAAAATGCAACAGAGTTTGTCATAATAGGCAAACTTCGGGGGCGAGGTACTCCTTTAGGTGTGGCGGCAAAACATGACATTCCTCAATTTAAAGTTCTCGGCGAGATTGCGCATTGCTACGGCCTGTATCGGGTTGTTTGTGGGTGGCGTTTCAAGCCAAGCAATGACGTTGCAACAGGCTATCGAAATAGCCGTCAGGGAAAATCCTGAAGTTCTCGAATCGATTTCAAATCGAGAAGGCGTTGAGTTTGAACTTGAGCAAGCCTTGGGCTTGCGGCGTCCACGTGTGGATTTTGAAGCCAGTGTGGGTGGTGAATTGCGCGATAGTCCGTCAACGCGTGCGGCTGGCAATGACGACAAGTTATTCCTTCGTAAACAAGCGTCTATTGTTGCGCGTCAAAACCTTTATGATGGAGGTGACTCGCGCGCCGAGATTGATCGTCAGGCAACGCGTGTGGATGCTGCCTCATATCGCATTCGCGAACGCTCAGAATTTATCGCTCTTGCGGTGGCAAAAGAATATTTTGAAGTTGTAAGACTTCGCAAGATGTTGAAGGCCTCTGATGAAAACATTGCCTATCATCAACGCATTCTTGGCGAAATTTCTGAAGTCGCTGGTGATGGTGCATTGAGCATTTCAGATAAACAGCAGGCCAAGGAACGCATCTTTGCAGCGAAAGCCCGTGTGCAAGAGTTGAAGCTTGAACTGAAAGACGCGGAGTCGCGGTTTATTCGACTTGTCGGAAAGCCCGTGGGCGGAACGTCTGAACCTAAAAATTTAGGGAAAGTGATCCCTGGTTCAGTTCAGTCAGCCCTCAAGACGGCGCGCAGTCATCATCCGTCAATTCGCTTTGCCAAAGCCGATGTGGATACGGCTTCGGCACTCGTGCGGGCTGCAGAAGCGAAGATGCGTCCGCGTGTTGCCGTCGAAGGACGGGCGACCGCTGCTGACGACATCGGCGGCGTCAATGGTTTTGATGGTGATCTTCAAGCCAATGTTGTTGTGAACTGGAACCTCTATAATGGCGGCATCGACGACGCTAATATTCAAGAGCAAGTGCGTCATGTCGATGAATCATTCCATCGTATGCACCGGATTTCCCGTGAAGTAGAGGAAGGCGTGCGTCTGTCTTGGGATCGACACATGCAGGAAACCAAGCGGCTACGCGAACTATTGCGTGAACGTGCCGCCATCGAAGATCTGCGCGAATCCTATGGTGAGCAATTCAAAATTGGTGAACGTTCGTTGCTTGACTTGCTCGACACGCAAAACACACGGTTTTCTGTGCAGCTGAGTATTGCGACTGCGGATACAGCCGTCAGGTTTGGGCACTATCGTATTTTAGCGTCCACCGGCAGCTTGTTGAAGCAAATCAATGTCTCGCTCAGCGGTAAGTCGAAGACTTATGGCAGAAAGCAATATGACGTGCCGGAAGTTCAGTCATTGGACGAGTTCAATCGCAGAGCGCCAAAGGTGGGCCAAGATTGAAATGGTTTGCCCGGGCTAAGGACTTACTCAATATATGATACACGAAACGGGAGTGTCGTCTGCAGTTGTGCAGGAAAGCAGCTCTCGCGAACAAATTGATGCGGTGTCGGAACAACTTGATCCGCTCGCGTTAACGTTACGACACTTTGTAAGTCTGACTTCAAAAGCAGTATCGCTCGATACGATGTTAGCGGGCCTTCCACTCAAGAATGGATTGCTGACACCCGTTTTGTTGCAGCGTGCCTTGCAGCAACAAGGTTACAAGACCAGCATCGAAAAACGAAGTTTGTCGCGATTATATAATATCAACCTTCCGGCAATTTTGTTCATTTCAGATGCTGACGCCATCATTGTCAAAAAATCTGTCGGAAAAAATTTCAGCGCATTCGATCCGCAAACGGGCACAGAATTTGAAGTCAGTCAGAAAGAGCTGAATGAAAACTATTCAGGCACGTGTCTGTTGGCGCGCCGCACAGCCGAGACTGCTGCCAGTACAGATGACAGCAAGCGCCTCGAGAAAGGTCATTGGTTCTGGAGTGCGGTGCGCAAGCTTTGGAACACATACTTCTACGTCATTATCGCGGCGACAATTATCAATCTGATTGCACTTGCTTCACCTTTGTTTGTGATGAATGTCTACGATAGGGTGCTTCCAAACAAGGCCATTCCAACGCTTTGGGTTCTTGCTTCGGGCGTTATCATTGCGTTGATTTTCGACTATCTGTTGAAACTTTTGCGGGGCAAACTCATCGACTCTGCCGGCCGGAGGGCTGACATACTTCTCAGCAGCCGCATCTACAGTCACGTGCTTGGCATCAAGCTTGAGCAAAAACCCCCGACCACCGGCAGTTTTGCCAGCCAGTTGCGTGAATTTGAAAGTGTACGGGAGTTCTTCACCTCGAGCACCATTGCCTCAGCAACGGACATGGCATTTTTCGCGCTGTTCTTACTTGTGATTTACATGGTGGGTGGCGTGCTCGCAGTTATTCCGGCCATAGCAGCTGTGGTGTTGCTCATTGCAGGATTGCTCTATCAATTGCCATTGCGGAAGGCTGCAAACAAGCATTCCGCTGAGTCTTCGCAACGCCATGCTGTACTGGTTGAAACCATCGCCGCCCTCGAAACTGTAAAACTGGTTCGTGCCGAAAATCATTTGCTCGGCGTGTGGGAGGGTTTGAGCGCACTCACAGCAAAAACAGTTGAAAAAGTCCGTGAGATCAATGCGTCTCTGTCACATTTCGCATCTCTTGTGCAGCAGCTTGTTTCAATCCTCATGGTTGTTGCCGGTGCTTATCTTTTCAAAGACGGATTGATTTCAATGGGTGCCATTGTGGCTTGCACCATGTTGGCTGGTAAAGCCGTGGCCCCTCTGGGTCAATTTGCCATGGTGCTTGCACGATTGCAGCAATCCCTGTCGTCACTTCAAATGCTCAACACAGTCATGGGGCTCGACAATGAGCAGAAAAGTAAGGGCAGTTTTATTTCGACGCCGATTGAGAAGTCAGACATTCAATTTCAAAATGTGACTTTCGGTTATCCCAGTTCACCCCATGCCGTTTTATCCGGCTTTAATGTCAACATTAAACCGGGAGAAAAAGTTGGTATCATCGGGAAAATTGGTTCTGGTAAAACCACAATCGGTCGCTTGCTGACCAAACTTTACGAACCCCGTGAAGGCGCTGTGATGATTGGCGGTATCGATATACGGCAGTATCATCCGCATGAGGTGCGACGCGTCGTTGGTTTGCTTGGTCAAGAGGTTGAATTGTTTCATGGCACTCTACGGTCGAACATCATGCTGTCTGCACCGCGGAGCACCGATGCGCAACTGATTGCTGCCTGTAAGCTCGCGGGACTTGAAGAGTTCGTCAAACGCCATCCAAGTGGTTTCGACATGCAAGTGGGAGAGCGTGGTCAGGCATTATCAGGCGGGCAAAGACAACTCGTCGCTCTGGCAAGATTATTTATTGCTGAACCCAAAATTTTATTCTTGGATGAACCATCAAGTGCCATGGATATTCAAAGCGAACGGGTTTTGATCGATCAGCTTCGCCGCGCCATGAAGCCAGATCAAACAGTGATTGTGTCTACGCACCGCTATTCGATGTTGGAACTTGTCGATCGGTTGATTGTTTTATCAAATGGTCGTGTGGCTGCCGATGGTCCAAAAGATGCCGTGTTGGAAGCGCTGCGGAATCAGGCCGGCGGCACGGCCACGGCGTCGAACAAAACTGTTGTCAATTCTCCAGGAAAATAGCCACGAGTGAACTTGAGCCTTTGTCGCGTTCTGCCAAAGCAAAACGCGCGCGATATTGGCGGGCGTGTCCTGTTCCCACTTGCAACCCCAATTGATAAACCTTGATGTCGGTTGGATGATCCATCAGCTGCTTTTGAATTTTCGGGAAGGGCTCGCTGAACGACAGGTTTATTGCGCGCTGTTGCTCGCGTGATGCGGGCTGAATGTCGCGCACGATGGCAGAAAACGACGGGTTAAAGGCCACGAGCCTGCGCTCACCTGTTACAATGGCAACTGGCGTAGGGCAAGCCGAAACAAAGGCAAACATGTCAAATGCGGGTCCGATCAAGGCCGACAGGGGCTGCTTTTTGCGCATGCGGTCGATGCAGTAACACCGCAGATAACTGGTGCGGTTCTGCACGTCTGCTGTGGCATCCAGAATTCTAAAAATGAAGCGGGAGAGAGTGGTCCGATCCTCTCTGGCGAAATCTGTGAGTTGCGACCAAAAGATAATCTCCAGACGAATGGCGAATTTTTTCCCCTTCTGCTGAATGATCTTCAGCTTGGAGTCCGACGCGTGAATTTCGCGCTCAACGTCAAAGGGGCGGGTTATTTCCATATAACATAGTATAACACATGAAGATGAAATAAGGAACAACTTCAGCTGAGCCAGATTTTGCGCGGGTAAAAACAGTCCAATCCTATAATACTGTATATAGAAATTCGTTGTTTTCGGCGTAACTGTTGGTAATTTGACTTAGCTTTTAGCCGAATTTGCCCGAAACTCTTAACTTATTATTAAGCCAATAGAATTGGGAGTTACACCATGAATGATCGCCCCGACGTGAATGCTTCTGTGTCAGAGAAGGTTTCTCTCAATTTTCAAGTCGCCCAAGCGGAAGTTCCTGCTGTTAATACTCCTGCTGTCAATAGTGACGCACAGGGTGTTGGACCAAATCCGGGCCCGAACCCGGCCCCGGTTCCCGCGACAGAGTATCCTCAAACGTCTGCCGCTGCGCCTTTTGCTGTCGACAAAGGGCCGATTGATCTGACCAAGGTCAAACAGACGATTGTGCCGGTGGCCGGAAAGCCCGTGGTCTTGCCGCCAGATTTGCAACTGAGCGGCATCATGGTCAATGGCGACGATCTGGTCATCAAAGCGGCAAATGGTGATTTGATTGTCATTCAAGGTGGCCTGAAAGCATTACCGTCCCTGGTGATTGGTACGGTGGAAATTCCGGCAGCTGCCTTGATTGCGTCATTGCAGGTGGGTGGCGTTACTTTACCTGCAGCGGGACCAGCAGCTGGGCAAACCGCTGCTGCAGACGCGGCAACTCCGGCAGCACCAGGCTCCAGCGGCGGCAATTTCGCCCGCGGCCCCGGCGGCATCGGCGATGCATTCCAAATCCGTGACCTGCTGGATTTCTCGGAACGGTCACGGAGTATTGAGAAGAAACAGCTTGAAGATGGGCTTTTGGTTGCGAAAGTAAAGCTGCCGCCAGCAATCATCACCATCAACGACGGAGAACCACTTTCAGTTGAAGATCCAGATGTGCAAGGCGGAACGGTCCCTGTAGGCGACGGTACTGGCAATGACGAGTACGTAGCCATTGTTGAGATCACAGCCGGCACAGGCACGGTGAATGAGATTAAGTTCGGGCCTGTTGTCACAACACCGATCATCGTGACTGGCATGGATCTGGAGGCTCTTGCTCTCCTGACCTGGGAGTCACAGCCAACGGATGACCCCAAGACAGATATATTGGTTGGGCTGATTGAAGGCATTCCCGTCATTCGACTGACCTTGTCGTTGACCAGTGAAATTGAACCCACTGCTACCGGCAACGCCACTCTTCTCATTGAGTTGCTGGAAGCATTTCCGCATGCGGAAGGTGCAGATGCAGCGCTATTTTCGGGCGTTCCAATTGTTATCACCGACAGCCTAGGGCAGACTGCCAATGGCGTGACGTCGTTTGTCGTGGCAGACGACATGCCGACAGTTGAAATCGCGCCAGCGGTCGCTGACGAAACACCAAAAACGGATAGCATTGCCGAAGATGGCCCAAATCTCACCGGCAAGATCACGCTGGTTGAAGGTGCAGATCAAGATGCGGTTCTGGTGATATCCGGCAGCGGCTTCACCAGCATGACTTTTACACTCGACGGTGAATCGGCTGTAACCCAAAGCAAAACGGTGATGAATGATGCGGATGAGTTGGGTGTATTGAGCGTCACGGTAAATGCCGATGGCACCGCCAGCTGGACGTTTAATCCATCGTTGGAGTCGGAAGGGACACCCTCCTTCTCATTTACGGCGACCATCACCGACGCCGACGGCGATGTCGATAGCGACACGCACACGATCACGATCACGGACGGTAACAATCCGACAGTTGGTGAACCCCTATCACTGACAGTTGATGAGAAAGGTCTGGACAATGCCAATGCACTGGGCAGCGCGGAAGGTGCTCCGTTGGGCGACGAGTTGTCGACAGTCGAACGTAATAGCGGCTCGCTGACGTTCACCGCAGGATCAGACGACATCACCAGCATCAAGTTTGCTGATCCGAATGCAATAGGTAATGCTATTTCGCCGGATGCAGGGTTGAACGAGGGTGTGACAATCACATGGGTAATGGCAGACGACGGTCGCACATTGACTGGTTCGATCGGAGGAGTTGAAGCCGTTGTCTTGACACTGACAGGCGGTGAAACCGCCAACGCGGGCGGCGGGACGGTATCTCCCACCGTCACGGCCACGCTGACAGACAACTTCCCCCATCAGAACGATCTCAACGCCTTGAATCTCATTCTGTCCGGGATCAAGGTCATGGCTTCAGAGGCCGATGGCGATAGCATCTCAGGCTCGGTTACCGTGACAGTCATCGACGACCAACCAAGTGTTTCGGCGGTTGCCAACACGGGTGTGACGGTTGCGCTTGATGAGACAGCCACGACGAGCACGGCGGCGGTGATTAACACGGGTACTATCGTGAAGGGCGACGATGCGCATGTGTCGGGCACGGGTTATATCTCGACGACCGCGAGCTCTGGCGCGCTGGTGACGGTGACGGCGGCGTTCGGGGCGGATGGTCCTGCGGCGACGGGTCAGACGAGCTATGCGCTGAGCGTGATTGATGCGGCGTCCGGTGTGACGCTGACCGACGGTACGGCGATCAACCTGCAGCTGGTTGGCGGGGTTGTGGTCGGCGTTGTGGCATCGGGTACGTTTGCGGGTCAGGCGGCCTTTGCCATCAGCATCAACGCCATAACAGGCGTGGTGACGGTTGAACAATACCTGTCGCTGGATCATCCAACTGAGCACAATGGCACAGCTGGTGGTTCGAGCTATGACGAGACGATTGCCTTGGCGGCGGGCAGCTTGGGTATCACGGTGACAGTGACCGATGGCGACGGTGACAAGGCCGTGAGCGATCCGGTGAGCGTCGGTCCGCAGATCACCTTCGATGATGATGGTCCAACCCTCACGCTCACCCTGCAGCAGGGTGCGTTGCTTGTTGTTGACGAAACTGATGGTGTGGTTACGGCCATTGGCTCGGAAGTTGATCCGGTAGTTGGTGGCAATCTTGGTGTTGCGACGATCCTGGGCACGGCGCTGTTTACCGAAACAGCCGGGTTTGGTGCGGATGGCGCGGCTGCTGCGAATTCGAAGACCTTTGCTCTGACGCTTTCTGCGCCAGATGTTCCGTCCGGCTTCCTTGACTCGCAGACTGATCAGGCGATCAAGCTTGTGGTTGGTGCAGGCGGTGTGATCGAGGGTCGCCTCGTCACCAGCGGTGAATTGGCCTTCACCATCTCGGTGAATGGTTTAGGTGACGTGACCCTGACGCAAATCCGCGCCATTGAGCACACTGTTACGACGAACCACGACGAACTGTCTGGCGGGATGACAGCGGGTGTTTTGACGCTGACCGAAACCCTCAAGGATGGTGACGGCGATACGATCTCCGCCAGTGTTGACTTGGGTTCGGTGATCAAGTTTGAAGATGATGGGCCGATGATTAATGCCGGTGATAGTCTTTTTGTTGAAAACAGTGTTGGTGATATTGATGTAGGCTTAATTGGATATGTTGCTGGTGCTGATGGATTTGGAGATTTGGCAGTGACTGGTGTAACTGCTGATGCTTCAGGTGTTACCATTCTGCATGAGACCATTGGTGATGTGACGATAAGCTACTATATGGACGGCGTTGTTCGCGTTGACCTGTATCAATTTGAAATTACGGACAAGGCCACGGGTGCATATGAATTTACAGTTTTGAGTGAATTGCCTGATCCAGACCCTATTCCGCTGGTTTTCACTGACACCTCTACCGGATCTCATGTCTCGCTTGTTGCAACAGCTGGAACAACGACGCTTACCATGACTTCAACTAAAACCGACAAGGGCAACGTAGTCCCATCAGATTTGCAAATCTCGAATGCCTCTCCTGCTGGATTTGGTGTCGGAAACAACGTTTGGGAGTCCGGTGAAAAAATCATTATTGATATAACAGGAACGCCAAACAGCATTGAGTCCTTGACACTTGAAGTCAAAAGTATTGGCACTACGGGAGACGTTGTGACTTGGATTGCAAACTTGGAAGGTGGGGGAACTGCCACCGGTTCTTTCACCGTCACAGGTGATGGTTTCTATACCGTCGATGACTTCAACCCCAGCACGAGTTTCACGCATATTGAGCTGTCAATTTCGGGCTCAATTAAAATTGGGCTTGGTGGTAACACGATTGTTCCAGCTCCATCAGATGTTCAGTTGTCTTATGAAGTGATTGTGACGGACGGTGATGGGGATACCGCAACCAATAGCGTAAATGTTTATATCGAAGCAGACGGAACTCTTGTTCAAGGAGACAATGGAGATAATCTTTTAGTTGGTGGTGCGGGTAATGATACTATCGTTGGTTATTTAGGCAATGACTCCCTGTCAGGGGGGGCGGGTAATGACTTGCTGTTTGGCGGCTCAGGCCTAAATACTCTCACAGGCGGCGTTGACATTGATATTTTCTTCATTGACAAGTCTGCTCTGGCTGAAACCGGACTGACCGACGTTATTGTAGACTATGCCGCTGGCGACTTGATTGATCTGTCTGAACTGTTCACTGTCAATGCCGGTGTTAACATTGAGACTGCCGGGTATGTTGACTACAATTCAATAACTGGCGAGCTTAAAGTAGATGCAGATGGATCTGCGAGCGCAGGATTGGCAGTGACGGTCGCGACTCTTACAGTTCACCCGGGTACAATTTCAATTCTCTACGATGAAAATGGAATCGATAAAACCACAACCGTTTCCTAATTCCAACCTTACCCTTGCATCACTGTCGGCAAATAGGCTGCCAGTGATGCGAGTGTGGATTGAATGAACGACTTGGTCCGCATTGCAAGATTTGGTGGTGGTGCCAATTTTGAAATTACGGGCTTTACAGTTGGCATAGTCATCATCGCAATTGCGGCCGTTGCTTGCAAGCGTGCCGGGCGCAATGTTGAGATTGTTGTCACAGGCTCCACCTTATTCGCCGCTGGCAGCACCTCACCCAGTTCTGCATTGCTGGCCACCAACACAACCGGGGCCACTTTGCGCTTTTTCAGATCGCGCGTGGCGATGTTGATCCAGCGGCCTTTTGTATTCACTGAATAGACCGGCGCATAGCGCGTGATGCTGTCGTGGCGCAGGACGCGGTTGTCCTGGTTGTCGAGGATGTAGTTTTCGTTTTTGATTTTCACCGACAACACGGCATGGCCGATTCCCGCCTTCAAGTCATTGACGATGACGATGCGCAATTGATCTTCGGTAAATCCCAAGCTGCGCAGCGATGCATATTTCAGCAACACATAGTCTTCGCAATCGCCGCGGCCTTTTAAGGATTCCAGCGGTGTTGCCCAATAATCAGCGGAGCGGAACGCCTTGCGGTCGTCGGTATAGCCGATGGCCGCATTGGCAAAGCGGTTGACTTGAATGAGTTTTGCCTTGGCGGAAAG
>JAYUQS010000195.1:0-2961 GCA_043756645.1 Hyphomicrobiales bacterium
AGACAAAGACGCGCTGATGGCTGTCATTCATCAGTATGACGGCTTGGCCATTCGTTCGGCCACCAAAGTGTCACCGAAATTGATTGAAGCTGCAACCAAGCTGAAGGTGATTGGCCGTGCGGGCATCGGCGTTGATAACGTTGACATTCCAGCAGCGTCATCACGCGGTATTGTTGTGATGAATACGCCGTTTGGCAATGCCATCACAACAGCCGAACATTCCATTGCGATGATGATGGCGCTGGCCCGTCAAATTCCGGAAGCCAATGCATCGACCCATGCGGGCAAGTGGGAGAAGAACCGCTTTATGGGGGTTGAGCTTTACAACAAAACACTTGGCATCATCGGTTGTGGCAATATCGGTTCGATTGTAGCTGATCGCGCCATCGGCTTAAAAATGAAAGTCGTCGCTTATGACCCTTATCTTTCACCTGAACGTGCAGTGCAAATTGGTGTTGAAAAAGTTGAACTGCTGGAACTTGTCACGCGGTCTGATTTTATCACCTTGCACACTCCCTTGACTGAGAAAACGCGGAACGTCATTGGCGCTGCCGCGATTTCGAAAATGAAAAAAGGTGTGCGCATCATCAATTGCGCACGCGGTGGCTTGGTCGATGAGGATGCGCTTTATGAGGCATTGGTCTCAAAGCAAGTGGCGGGTGCAGCCCTCGACGTGTTTGAAGTTGAACCTGCCGTTATTCATAAACTGTTCGGTCACGAAAATGTTGTGGCCACTCCACACCTCGGTGCATCGTCTTCGGAAGCGCAGGAAAATGTGGCGTTGCAAGTGGCCGAGCAAATGTCGGACTTTCTGATTTCGGGGGCGGTGACCAACGCACTGAACATGCCATCGATTTCGGCTGTTGAGGCACCGCGTTTGAAGCCCTTCGTGGCCTTGGCTGAAAAGCTTGGGTCTTTCGTGGGCCAGCTGACGGATGCGTCTATCACAGGCATTGTGATTGAGTATGCAGGAGACGTCGGTGAGATGAACACGAAGGCGTTGTCTTCTGCTGCACTTGCAGGTGTTCTTGCCGCCCAAATGGGTAGCATCAACATGGTTTCAGCGCCCATCGTTGCCAAGGAGCGCGGCATTAAAGTTGACGAAGTCAAACAGTCGCGGCGCGGTGCCTATGAAACCTACATGCGCATCACGGTGAAAACTACCGATTATGAACGCTCCGTTGCAGGCACAGTGTTCACCGACGGCAAGCCGCGCATCATTCAAGTGAAGGGCATTGAGCTTGAATCCGATTTCGGCAAGCACATGCTTTACATCACCAACAATGACCGTCCTGGTTTCATTGGTAACATCGGCACGCTGATGGGCAATGCCAGCATCAACATCGCCTGCTTCCACTTTGGCCGCGTTGAAGCCGGGGGCGATGCGATTGGGTTGGTGGAAGTTGATGCAACTGTTCCGCAAGACGTCATGGACGCTGTGCATAAATTGCCGAACGTGAAACAAGTGAAAGTGTTGAAGTTTTAAGAAGGGACCTCACCCTCCCGCCGCTTCGCGACGGGCCCCTCCCTCTCCAACTTTGTTGGAGAGGGGATATCGTTCAAATGTCCCTTCTCCACAAAGTGGAGAAGGTGGATTGCGCGAAGCGCAAGACGGATGAGGTCCCTTCCTTAATGCGCCACACCCTCATACCAAGCCGCTATCAACCGCCGTTCTGCCGCTTCAATCTCGGTGAGGTTGGAGGGTGGCATGGCGTGGCTGATGGCGGCTTGTAAATAAATGTCTCTTGCCTGCGTGGCGATTTGTTCAGGCGTTTCAAACATCACACCTTTGGGCGCTGCGTGAATTCCAGGGTAACTTGGGCTTGCCGCATGGCACATGGCGCAGCGGCCTTGCACAATCAATGCAGCGTCTTCGAAACCCTGACGTTCCATCATGTTTTTGGTGGATTGCGGGGTGAAGGGTTGCTCGCCATTTGAGTTCAGGATTTTAGGATTGGTTGAGAGCCAAATGATGACTGCAAATAACACTGTCGTCACCCCCCACGTCCAATAGGGGTCACCTTTTCTGGCGTGTTGCGTGTTGAAGAAATGCCGGATTGATACGCCCATCAAAAACACCAGCGCGGCAATGGCCCAGGCGTGTTGGGTGCCAAAAGCCAATGGATAATGATTAGACAACATTAACAAGACCACCGGCAATGTGAGGTAGTTATTGTGCAATGAACGCTGCTTGGCTTGTGCCCCCAAAGATGGATCAGGCATCTTGCCTTTTTGCAATGCCGCCACAACTTTTTTCTGATTGGGAATGATCAACAAAAACACATTGGCTGACATGATCGTGGCAGTGAAGGCGCCCAAATGCAGAAACGCCGCGCGGGCAGAAAAAACCTGCGTGTAGCCCCAAGCCATGAACACCAATACAACATAGAGAATAATCATCAGGGTGTTTTGGTTTTTGCCGATGGGTGATTTGCACAAGAGATCATAAATCACCCAGCCCACGGCGATTGAAGCAAGCGACAGTAAAATTGCGCCGGGTACTGAAATGTCGAGCACGTGGGTGTCGATCAAATAGAGATGTGCTCCGCCATAATACATCACACACAAGAGCGCAAAACCTGAAAGCCATGTGGCATAGGATTCCCATTTGAACCAGGTCAAATGTTCGGGCAGTTCGGCCGGTGCCACCAGATATTTGCGGATATGATAAAAGCCGCCGCCATGCACTTGCCACTCCTCGCCATGCGCACCTTCCGGCAAGTTTGGTGATTTCCGCAAACCTAAATCCAGCGCCACAAAATAAAATGAAGAGCCGATCCAAGCGATAGCGGTGACCACATGCAACCAGCGTAGTGCGAGAGAAAGCCAGTCCCACAGGATCGTCAGTTCAGCCATGGTCGTGTCCTTTTGTTGATCTTGGCATTTATGCGTTGGCGGCTATGATAGACGCAAGTGCGAGGAAAATCATGCAGACACCGACACGTTATGAACGCGATTTAC
>JAYUQS010000196.1:0-2939 GCA_043756645.1 Hyphomicrobiales bacterium
TGAAGCGCTACTCTCAAACGCATCCGCGAAATGCACATCACGCACAGCGCTTGCAATGTTAGGCTGTGGCGATAAAGTAAGCCCTTTCGTGAAAGGTTGCGATTTTGGAAACAATAGCACCGCCTAAGAAGCGGCTCGACATTCACAATTCTGAGGTTCCTGTTTTATGTCGCTCATGCGAGGCCAGGCACAAGGGAATTTGTGGCGTATTGTCTTCCGACCAATTACTCACATTGAGCCGATACACTATAAAACACACCATCGAACCAGATCGCGCCATAGTCAGAGAAGGTGAGACCGAACAACGTTTCGCCAATATTATGAGCGGTGTTATAAAGTTGAGCAAACTTACGGAAGATGGTCGGCGTCAAATTGTGGGGTTGCAATTCGCACCTGATTTTTTAGGCAGACCTTTCAGTAACCACAGTGATTGTGAAGTCGAAGCGGCGACCGAGGTCAAGCTTTGCTCGTTCCCGCGCCACACACTTGAAACCATGATCAGGTCCAGTCCAGAATTGGAACATCGCCTCTACAAACAAGCCAGTCGTGAACTTGAAGAGGCCCATGACTGGATGCTCACTCTCGGTCGCAAAACAGCTGTCGAAAAAGTTGCCGGGTTTCTGCATTTCGTGGCCACTCGCATGGACCCAGAAAACGCGGAAGCCACGTCATCCCTACTCATTGATTTACCCCTCAGTCGATCAGACATCGCAGATTTTCTGGGTCTCACCATCGAAACCGTCAGCAGACAAATCACAAAGCTGCGCAACGCGGGTGTAATAGTTGCCGTTAACAACCGAACAATCGAAATTCCAGACGTGAAGAAACTGGAACAGTTTTCCGGGTCAGCAACTATTTAACCGTCATCAAATAGGCGATGAGGTCAGCGCGTTCTTCAGGATTCTTAATGCCACCAAACGCCATTTTAGAGCCTGGTCTGCTTCAAGTGAATCATTCACACACTGTCCGTCATGGCCCGCTTCACGCGGGCCAACTATCGCACTAAAAATGGTTGGCCCACCGAAAGCGCGCCATGACGTTTGGTTGGCTGTGGCTCAATCAAGAATGATCAGAGTTTAGTTTTCGCAACAATGGCTTTTGGATTTTCAAGATAGGCATCCAACGCCGCATTATCCCAAACCGGAACAGTTGCGGCATATGCCATCATGGCATCTGAATATTTATAGCCGTCAACACCCGCACCTTTGCGCCCGACAATACCAATCATCTGCGGCCCCAATTTATTGACAGGCTTTACCACTTCATGGCAGGCCACACATTTTTTGAATGCAACAGCCCCCCATCGGCCCAAGCTGGCGTGGAAACCGAAAACACAATACCAATCGAATATAGAACGCAGTGAAACAATTTCATTGCCGGCCTCCTGTGGGTTGTGACACGAAGAGACTGCGACATTTAAAACCACATTGCCTTGACATAGATCAAGGATATTCAGTTATGCGACCATTATTCTCCAACTATAGCAACAATGGAGAATACCATGTTCCGCGAACTTTCAGCCCTCCCTACGACCTCTCGCCGCAATTTCCTCACCACGTCAGCGACCGCAATTGGAAGCTTGGCAGGTGTTGCAACCATCACCATGAAACCCACCACAGTTGCCGCTGCCGCAGTTGATCTATCAAAACTCCAGCGCGTGAAACAGGTCATGGTTGCTCCACCCTTTGCCCCCGTTCATGAGCAGACGGCTGGGCCAGATCCTAAAATTGTCGAAGTGACTTTCGACATCATCGAAAAGAAAATGTTGATTGACGATGAAGGTACCGAAGTCTGGGCCTTGACCTACAATGGTTCAGTGCCGGGCCCGATGATTGTGGTGCATGAAGACGACTATGTGGAACTCACGTTGCGGAACCTTCCCACCAACATCATGGAACATAACATCGACTTCCACGCCTCGACCGGGGCCTTGGGTGGTGGCGCACTCACCAAAGTTATGCCTGGTGAGCAAGCGGTGTTACGTTGGAAGGCCACCAAGCAAGGTGTGTTTGTTTATCACTGTGCGCCCGAAGGTATCATGATCCCCTATCATGTTGTCCACGGCATGAATGGTGCCGTGATGGTTCTGCCACGCGATGGTTTGAAAGACGCCAAGGGCAATCCTTATAAATATGACAAAGTCTTTTACATCGGCGAACAGGATTATTACATTCCGCGTGATGAAACAGGCACCTTCAAGAAATATGAAATGGCCGGGGAAAACATGTCCGAAGCCCTCGACGTGATGCGCGGTCTCATTCCCACCCATGTTGTCTTCAACGGTGCCAAGGGTGCCCTCACATCCGACAATGCTTTGAAAGCCAAAGTGGGTGAAAAAGTCTTGTTCATTCATGCCCAAGCCAACCGCGACACCCGCCCCCATCTGATTGGTGGTCACGGTGACCTCGTGTGGGAAACCGGATCATTCGCCGACATGCCGGCAACGGGTTTGGAAACTTGGTTCATTCGCGGTGGCTCGGCTGGTGCCATGGCCTATGAATTTCTCCAACCCGGTGTCTATGCCTATGTCAATCATAATTTGATTGAAGCCGTCATGTTGGGGGCCACAGCCCATGTTGTTGTCGATGGTGAATGGGATGATGACTTGATGATGCAAGTCGCAAAACCAGAAGCCTTTACGATGTAAACAATGGTCGGTGCCCGCACCATACTTCTCGCGACCGGAGTTGCTCTTGCCGTCACAGTTTTCCCAGTGCAGCAAGGGCAACCACTCGTGCTGGATTGGGTGGATGCTGGCAACGGCCTCATGGTCATGCGCCGTGAGGTATCAATCGCTCAGTGGCAAACTTGCGTCGCTGAAGGCGGATGCAGCTTTTCGCCAAAACCAGGCCCTGCTGCCCTGGACCCTGTTGTAAGTGATCAAAATTTTCCAGTCACCGGTATTGGAGCCTTGGACGCCCAGGAGTTTGTGACCTGGG
>JAYUQS010000197.1:0-22302 GCA_043756645.1 Hyphomicrobiales bacterium
GGCTACATGGGCGGCTTGGCCCGCATCGAGGTGAAGTAATGCGCATTCTTGTCACCAATGACGACGGCATCCACGGCCCCGGCCTGGTGACCATGGAAACCATCGCTCGCGCCATTTCAGATGATGTGTGGGTGGTGGCACCGGATGAAGAGCGTTCGGGGGCAGGGCACTCGCTCACCTTGTCCCATCCACTGCGCTATCAAAAATTGGCTGACCGCCGTTTCGAAGTCTCCGGCACACCGACCGATTGCGTCATCATGGCCGTCAGAAAAATCATGCCGGGCATGCCGGACCTGATTTTATCCGGCGTCAATCGCGGCCAGAACATCGCCGATGATGTGACCTATTCCGGTACCATCGCCGCCGCCATGGAAGGCACGTCACTGGGCATCAAATCCATCGCACTCTCACAAGTCACCGGCGTACACGGCAATGGTGAAAGCTTCGCCGTCGCCGAAGCCCATGGTGAAGCCGTGGTGCGCAAGCTGCTGGGCTTCACCTTCGGACCCGGCACATTGGTCAACGTGAACTTTCCAGATTGCCGTCCGGATGATGTGGCGGGAGTGGAAGTGACCATGCAAGGAAAACGCGATCAAAACTTTCTAACCGTCGATGAACGCATCGACGCGCGCGGACGCAACTATTTCTGGTTGGGCTTTGCCAGAGAACGCGGCACACCGCCGGTGGGCACGGACATCGGTGCCGTCTTCAACCGTAAAATATCAGTGACGCCACTGCATATGAACCTGACGCAGGTTGACGCGCTGGAGGGGTTGCGAGCGGTGTTTTAATGTCGATCAAGCGATCTCAATTCGAGATAGATTGGGGAACATCAACGTTATTACACTCTGAATTAAGTGGAGTGGCACCGTAATTCCGTACTTAAATCGCGTCTTGTGGACTGTTGTAACTGATGCCAGTCAATCCAGCGTCTTCAAACCTCTTGGCAAGGTCTTCTGTTATATTGTTTCCGCCCTTGAATTTGTCTGTCCAGAGCTTGGCTGAACCAATCTTCTTCAAATCAAAAATCAACTTAAAGCCGGGACCACGTTCGGTGATAGGCCAGCCCCGCGCATCACGGGGCATAACGTCATGCACCGTATCCAACCTTTGCCCGATGATCATCCAGTTGAGCTTGCCCAACAGTTTGCCTGCCCGATACACATCCAATGGGAAAAACTGATGCACCCCCGGCTCCACCTCTTCGATGATGGACTTAAATTTATCCGAGACGACAATTGAACTGCTGTAAAAATTATAAGCGTCTAGCAATGTTCGTATAGGTCCACCCAATTGAACTTTAGTAGGCACATAATCTGGCAAGATATGTCGACCTGCGCATACCGAATTGTCCCAAATGTTAAAGCCGCCATCGGCAGTCGCATCAACAATTCGCACCTTGTCTATGTCACCATCCAACGCTTTAATATAAGCCGCATAATTATACTTCTCGGCAATCTTACCGCCAGTGATATGATAGATTTTCATGACGCCCCGCCAAATTCAAACGTCATGCTGATGCAAGACATGCTCCCTGAGAGATGATCAGCTGCGGGGAGGCCGTTGTTAAAGAAGTCATAGAGATCCCCTAGCTTTTGCGCTACTGCCGCATCACCCGCCACATGTGCACCCTGAAAATAAACATCCGGCAGTACTTGCGTGAATTCCGGTGACACTCCGAATTCCGGTGACACTCCACAAAACTCCGGAATTCCGGTGACACTCCGCAAAACTCCGACCAAGTCCGTCATCATCGCGCCACCAAATCCCAATACCATCACCCTACCAGCTCCATCACAATCCCCACTGCAGCCAGTGCGACCAGTGCCAGTGTCGGGAACATCGACAGCGCAAACCCCAAGCTTCGGGTTGAAGGGTCTTTCACATAGTTACGCCAATAGATTGTCCGCCCGATCAGGTAGACGACGCCCAGGCCGGCAATCAGACTGTGCGGCAGATATTTTCCGGCGATCAGCAGTGCCGGCAGAAACGCAACCAGCGTTTCGAGCGTATTCATCTGCACGCGATACATACGCTCAAAACCGTCATGCCCGATCATTGTGGGCGCCTTCAAGCCAGACTCGCGGCGGGCTTGCCCCGTCAGCACACCGAAGGCCAGATATTGAATGACAGCGAGGATTGCGATGAGTTCGACGTAGGGCATATGTGCTCCGATCAAGATTGGCATGTGGAGATATCGTCAGGCATGTGAACCAATTCGTTTGCGCGACGTTTAAGGTTAGACCGTCCGTAAACCCTAAACCAAAACCAAATGGTGCGCCAAATGAAAATCCTGCCGACTATGTTCATTGTGTCTTTCGCCTTGCTGTCCACATCTGTTGTGGCGCAAGCGGGAGTTAAATACTCCAGTCAACAGTGCAAAATCTGGTTTGCAAAAATCGACCGCAACAAAGACGGCAGCATTGGCACGAATGAAAACGCTGCAAAGTATTTTGATAAAATCACACTCGCAGGTGCCAGCAACGACTCAGATGATGGGTACATCATGAGCAGAGGCTTCTTTTTGGCTGAGTGCGCTATTGGTTCATTGGGTAAGCCGCAAAGTTGATTTCGCACACTCGGGCCTCACGTCGTCTTCTGACAGTTCAAGACTATTGCTGAGGGGGAGGGGCGATCCGCTTACTTTTCCGGATTGTGCCGAGAACTACACGAAACACCGCGCGGTGTCAAGCATTTTATTCCTTTGATCGGAACAAAATTGTTAGTTATTGGTTTCGTTCCACTATTTCGGACAATGTCAATGGCCCCGTCCGGGCCTTGCGCTGTTCGATTTCGGGAAATGGTGCCGGTTATAGGACTCGAACCTACGACCCCCTGATTACAAATCATGATTTCATACTACGCTCTAGCCACATAGGCTACGATATGCTACAAAAACCCTGTAAACAGCTACTATCTACTACCACCTAATACGGGCAAGCCCTATATAGCGTGGTAGCTAAATGGTTGCTAAAAAGGGGCAGGGGCCATGGCGGTTAAGAAAAGCATCACTAAAACCGTGGTTGACTCGCTTAAACCGGGCGAAACCGTTTGGGATAGCAAGTTGTCTGGCTTTGGCGTCCGGTGCCAGACCAAGGGCAAGGTTTTCGTTTTTAAAACCCGCATCAATGGCCAGCAACGCTGGTTCAGCATTGGCAAGTATGGCGCACCGTTTACAGTCGAAACGGCCATCCAGCGCATGAGAAAGATTCAAGGTGATGTTGCTAACAACCTTGACCCAGCTACTATACGTGACGAAAAGATGCGAAATCCAAGTCTGTTGCAGATAGGGAAACTTTGGCTTGAAACCGAAGTTAACAAGTTGAAGCCCAAATCTCGCTCATCCTATCACGATTGCATGGAGCGGCTGACCTTTCCTATGCTCGGCAAAATCAAGGTTGAGGAGATCAAGCTTAGCGACATAGCGGCCTTTCATCACTCGCTTCGAGAAACCCCGTACATCGCCAATCGGTGCCTAGCCGTGCTTTCGTCATTTTTTGGGTGGTGCGAGCAACATGGCTATCTGCAGCGCGGCACAAATCCTGTCACTGGAATTACGAGAAACAAGGAAAAGCCACGTGAAAGGTTTCTTTCAGCGCGTGAATTGGCCCGCGTCGGCATAGCTTTGGCACGGGCAGAACGAAACAAGACGGAAACCCCGTTCGTGCTGGCAGCAATCCGGCTCTTGATGCTGACAGGATGCCGACGGGATGAAATCCTGACACTGAAATGGGAACACGTTTCAATTGATAAGGCCATGTTGCTCTTGCCAGATACGAAAACCGGAGCGCGGCCAGTCTATCTTTCCGCACCTTCCCTTGAGGTGCTTTCCAAGGTGCCTCGGATTGCTAAGAACCCATATGTGATAGTGGGCGAGCGTGAAGGCAGGCACTTGGTGAATTTGCGCAAAGCTTGGATGCGGATTTGCAAGGTGGCACGGCTCAAGGGTGTTCGCATTCATGACTTGCGGCATTCGTTTGCCAGCGTAGGCGCTCAAGGCGGTGTGCCGTTACAAGTTGTGGGCAAGTTGCTTGGCCACGCAAAAATCCAGACTACGGAACGTTACAGCCATCTTGCCGCCGATCCAGTGAAGGCCGCGAACGAGGCGATGGGCAAGCAGATTTCAGCAATGCTTTCGGGAAACAAGGGTAACGTCGTTGCTCTCAAATCAAAGGCAACAGGCTGATTACATCTGGCACGGCTAGGGTAGCTCCCGAAAGCCCGGACACCGCACCGGGTTGCCGTGCCTTCAATTTGCGGCACCTGCGGAGGTGCAATTTTGATTAAATATCATCGTGGCGATAAGTCGTTCAAGAGCAGATACGCGTCAAACTGGGGAGGCGACTTGGATAAACTTGCATCACACTACGCAGATGTAGCTTGCCAGTACTATCGTTCCTCCAATCCAGTGTTGCCAACAAGCCATCCCCGAGAATTTCCAAACAAAGATGTAGACGCATTTAGCGCACTTGAAAACGCAGGACAATTTTTAAGTGATCTGGCAGGCTGGGCAATTGATCACCAAGCAGGAAAGGTTGCTCTGAAAATCACATTGACGCACCCGCTCTTTCCGCAGGGAATGGCACCAGAGGCCTTAGCTGAAGTTGAACGCTTGAAGCCAATAGTGCGTTCTCACCAGCCAGAAGAAATGGGAGCACAAATAACAAGAGAAGAACTGCGAACACAAAAATCATCACTCTCAATTGAACAACAAAGACAATTTCTCGCCAATATCCTTTACGCCCTCAATGGAGGACTTAATCTTCCATTGCTTGACGAACTGGTAGAAGGGCTAAGGAGCTTAAATGTGGGCGAGGTTCCAGCGATACTTCAGCCCGAAAAGCGTAGCCGAAATTGGACGCGGGCACATTGCCAACTCAAAGCACTTGAATATGTTGAATTTTGGAGAGCATTCGACGGAGCAAAAAGTGCAAAGTATTTCAAGCATGTTAAGGATGCTTTCGACGGTGGAGCCTATCCTGACGATCCAAATGTTGAAGAGAGAATTAGAACTGCCCGCCGATACAAGGTGCAGGCAATCAAATATTTGGGTTTAACGTATGTCGAGGCCAGGCTATCGATGGCTAGAAACCAAGCCTCTTATGTAAGAGCTGGAAGTCGTGAAAGCGACGAGGACCAGCATTGGAGAACTGAGTACAGCTTGGAACGCTTAAATCAGATTGGTGTAAAGTTCCGCCAAGAAATATGACGTAGCGGACATTCCGACCCCTGCTGTTTGTCCGTCAGCCGGACATTTCAACAGGCCCTTAGTGTCCGTGCAATCAGTGCCGCACCACGCCACATTTGCCCCCATCAACTTGATGGAGTGCGAAATGTCGAAAACCAATCACCTCAACACCACCAGCGCCGTTTCGGTCGATGCTGCACAAGTAAGCACCAAACGCATTGAGCCTGACGCACTTTATTCCACCAAAGAACTTTATCACATAACTGGCACCTCAGAGCGCACTTATGAGCATTGGCGCTCGACTGGCGAAGGTCCGGCTTACATCCGTTTCGGCGGCAAACTTGTGAAATACAAGGGTTCGGCGATTCTCGCTTACGCAGAGGCTCGTTCATTTAAATCCACATCTGAGGAAGCGGCACTCGCCGCCTGATCCCGCAAATCCTTTGATGGCGAGGCCAACAAAAAGGCCCCGCCCGCCATTGAAGGCATTGAACGGGGCCGAAGGTATATAAGCAAATGTTGAATAGCACTGAATATCCAAAAGTCAAAGCACTGCCCTTGCCAAATTCCGCATGGGCAAACGTCCATCGAGGCCGTGAGCGCATCCGTTGGCAAACGGATAGTAAGAGCCTCATCATTTCATACAGCCGAGAGGTGGCACAATGAAAAACCGCGCCAAAGCCACTTTCCGAATCGCCTCCGGTCCCTTGGTCAAGGCCACGGGAAGGGAAGCCCAGACAATTATTGCGCTGGTTGAAGCTGGAACGAAGGGCATTACCAGCCTTGAAACATTCAAGGCCGGATGGGCTGTTCGACTTGGGGCCTATGTTTTCGACCTCAAAGCCATGGGCGTTCCAATCCATGCAACCCGTGAACCCCATGACGGCGGCAATCATGCCCGCTATTTCATAGGGGGCCAGGTTGAGTTGGTTGAAGCCTTCGACCCTGCAAACCCAAAATTCGCGGTGGCGGCATGATCAACGCCACCACCGTGACTCTCAGCAACACTCAGGAAGGGGCGCAAGCCCCTTGCCTTCCCCATACAACCGCCAACACTGAAAACGCGCCACACCTCAGTTCCGTGGCAGGAAACGCCATCACCCTCGCATTGAAAACTGCCCGCCACCACAACCTGATTCAGGAAGGCGGTGGCACATGAGGGACTTTTCCAAAATATCCCCTTCTGTATGGCGCTCAAGCCGCTTCAAAGACCTTGCTTCAGATGACGGGCGGTATTTGTATCTCTACTATCTCACGTGCGAACACCAAACCAGCGCCGGGGCGTACCGTCTGCCAGATGGCTATGCTTGCGACGACTTAAACTGGACGCTTGAACGTTATCAGGCCGCGCGGGAGGCATTACAGGTTGCAGACCTCATAGCCTTCGATGACGACACCAGCGTCGTAATGATCCGGCGCTGGTTCAAGCACAACCCGCCGATGAGCGAATCTCATTTGCTTGGCATTGAACGGGTTATTGAACGGCTTGAAAGTTTTTCCATCATGGAGGCGGTGACGCTCAACCTGAACGAGGCTTGGGATGCGGTCCTAGCTGCAAAAGCCGCTCTGGCCGAACGCAAAAGTGTTGGCAAAACACCACCGTCAATTGGCAATCCTTCTATTCTCAACACACCCTATTTGAACGGAAGGGGCCAACGCCAATGACACCCTCTCCAGACTGTGTCGAGACCGTGCCGACGTACTTAGACTCTTACCTTTACTCAGACCGATACTTTTACGGGTACAAAACTTTTACAAAACCAATACCATCACCTTTACTCACACCACCGATTTTTAAATCCAACAGATCAACCACCGCCGCATGCATCACAGTCCCTAAGAAAGGGGCAGTGATGAAAGGTATAGCCAATACCTGTTTTCAAATCCAACCGCCTCGCATGTGGCTTAACCCAAAGGGACCGAGCTTGATGCACCGTTCAATCCTCAATCATGAAACGCTGAGCGTGAAGCCAAACGGGAAGTTTTTCCGCGCCGCGACCGCCTCACAAATCACTGCAACCGCTTCAAAAACAATTCCGTCACGACAGGCCACATAGGAGATAAAATTATGGGCTACACCCTCATTCAACCACCGCCGCCACAAAAGCCAAATCGCTTTGCAAAATATCGCGTCATAGCAACACCTGTTGACGAAAATCCATTTCTAGCCCGCCGTGCTCAGGCAACGGCACAGCAAGGCGAAGAACCGAATCCTTTCATTGCACGGCGAACAGGCAAGCAACTTCCTGAGGGCTTTGTGATGGGGCCTGCTATTGCCCGCCGCAATCCCACACAAGAAGGCACAGGCAACGGATTGCCGGAAGGCTTTGTCATGGGGCCACCCGTCGTGCCAAACCGCTTCGCCAAATATCGCACGGCTGCAACGCCGGATGAAAGTGAACAACCGTTCGATGGTGAAGGCCAGACCAACTTGGCAACAAAGGTGAACAAAGATGGCAGTGTTCCAAACCTCGCAAAGCAGGGAGGTGACATAGCCTTTGTACAAGGGGGAACCTTTGGCTTTGGCGATGAAATCGTTTCAGGCATTGCCGCACCGATTGCAACCGTTGCAAATCGCATGGGATACCTTGAAGGCGATGCACTACCAGACATTGGCGAAAACTATCAACAGGGGCTTGCTCAATATAGGGCAGCACAAGCCCGCAATGAAGCTGAACACCCCATAGCCTCAACCGTCAACCAAATTGCAGGTGGCATGGCATGGGGCAAGGCTTTTGATCTTTTGAGCAAGGGGGGAATAGTTGCCAAAACTGCGAAAGGTGTTGGCCTTGGCGCTGGGGTGGGGGCGCTTAGTGGTTTTGGAGATGGTACAGACTTTAACAGCCGTATGCACAACGCACAGCAAAGGGCCGCGATTGGCGGCGTTGTTGGTGGCGTTGCGGTGCCACTGTCCAAATTGGCAGGTGCGACCTATTCCGGCTTTGCGAACCGTCGCGCCAATCGCGCCATGGCCAAGGAATTGGATGTTTCACCAAAGGCTGCAAGAGGCGTCATGGCAGCTTACGGTGATGACGTTGCAACAGGCTTGAACAGTGCAACGGATGATGCCGACTTGCTGCTCAACCGTGGGCAGTCTCTACGCTCACAAGCAGAAGAAATTGCATCACAGCAGGGCCAAGGCCGCAACGTCATCGCCAAAGCCATTGGCGCACAATCGCAAGGCGCTTCAAGCCGCACACAAGACACGCTTGATAAGGCACTTGGCCGCGACGCAGGGCGTGTTGTCAACAAAAGCGCCATTGAAACCGAACGCCAAGCAGCGGGCCAAATGTTCACGATTGCCAGATCACACAACGGCAGCTTTGACGTATCGCCATTGGCTAAAAATCTTGACACCATGATTGGAGAAACCGACGGCAGCATTCGGGCCGCACTTGTCAAAACCAGAAACCTGCAATTGTTCAAAACAGGGCCACAAGGTGCCAGCGCCATGCAATTACATGCCGCCCGTCTTGCCCTTGATGACATTCTGCGCAAGCCTGGACTCGGAAACAATGCCGCCCGCATGTTGCGTGATGTAAGGGGCCAGATCGACAATACACTCAAAACCAATGTGCAGGGCTGGCAGCAAGCAGATGACGCCTATGTGGCAGTGTCCAAAAAGAGTGAAGCACTGCAAGCAGGCCGCGAGATATTCCAGCGCAGTTTTGGTTCACCGCAAGAACTTGCCCATGAATTGCGGCAAATGACGCCCGCCGCCCGTGCTGAATTTCTAAAAGGTGCGAGAGATAGTGTTGCAGAAATCATTGGCAGTTCACGAAACGAGCTTTCCGCCGCCCGCCGTGAATTGTTGGACAAAGGTTGGAACCGTGACAAGTTGGGTCTGCTTATAGGGCGTGACCGCGCTGGCATGATTGAACGCCAACTCATTGCAGAAACAAGACGTGTCGAAACCGCACAAAGTATTTCAGCCAAATCCCGTGAAGCAACAGCATCCAATGCAGCACGGGCTTTCCCCGGCGCTGCAAACCGCAACGATTTGAAGGGCGTCTCACTTACTGGCATTGCCTTGCAATCGGGCAACTGGGTGTTGAACAAGATAACAGGCCAGCGCCGTGCAGAAATTTCACGGCAAGCTGCAACGCTTCTAACACGCAAGGCCAGTGAAGTTGAACCGCTACTACAGCAAGCCGCTCAGCGCGTTGGCCGTCGCCTGAATGTAAGGGAACAGATTGAAGTTATTTCAAACGCCTTGGCCTTGTCGTCAATGCAGTCAGGCGTGGGGCAGTGATGACCGATACCTCAATGCAAAACGTTCAAGACTTGCCCGCCAAAACATACGAACCTACCGAACGAGAAATAGCCGCTGCTGAAAAGTTCACCGCAAGGGAAAAGGACGGAACGAAAGGCATTAAGATTGAAATTGACGGCACCAATGTTGCTACGTCTGCAAAGCACGTAGATCAAGCAGTCGGGTGGCTCATGATTGGGGACGCAATTGGAACATCCAGTCTGCTAGAGACATTGCGTGTTGTTAATGATGCCGTGAATCTTTCCGGCCAAACGGGATCAATCGCAGACGAAACACAGGCAAATCAAATTTTGTCAGTGATTAAGGGTATCGGGCCAAAAGACCCTGTTGAAATAATGCTGGCCACACAGATGGTGGCAATCCATCGTGCAACAATTGTCGTGACAAGAAACTTCAATTTCTCTGACACAATTCAACAGCGTGACGTAAACGAACGAACGCTCAACAAACTGGCCCGCACCTTCGCAAGCCAAGTCGATACCCTCAAGCGTTATCGCTCCAAGGGTGAACAGACAGTCGAGGTGAAGCATGTTCACGTTCATGACGGGGGACAGGCGATTGTTGGGAACGTGCAACAGGGCGGGGGCAAACCAAAAAACAGCGACGGAACCCCATGAAAGCAAAGCAGCCAATTCAGTTTCAGAACTGCCCAACATGCACCGCCAATTCGAAGCGCACAAAGCAGCGCTGCAAAGCCCCTGCCGTAAAAGGGTGGAAGGTGTGCCGCTTCCATGGTGCAAAAGGTGGCGCACCGCGTGGCGCTGGCCATGGCAATTACAAAAGCGGGCTGCATACAATCGAATCCAAGGCGAATCGTGCGCGACTCTCGAAACTAATTTTAGAAGCCATGGCGCATTGCGCCATTGTAGATCAGCAGATTACAAAGTAACGCCCTTAAATGCCGTCGAAGTATTACAAATCAGGCTGGACGCTTGAACGCCGGGAACGGCAGCGCGAAGCCATTCAAAACTGGAAACCATGGGAGAAGTCCACTGGTCCGCGAAGTGAGAAGGGCCGTGCACAGTCAGCCATCAACGCACGGGCGGGCCATCTCACCCGCAAGCTGGCCAAGCTATCGGTGGTGGATATGATGAAATTGATGAGGCGGATGTGAGGATGCTATCTGACTATACGAGGCGTAGTCTTTTCAACAACATCCCCATTGTAAATCACAGATTTCAGAACAGAGAAATTGTCAGCTTCAAAGTCCGCATTGCCGACTAATGGGGCGCTAACACTTTCAATGCCTTGGCCATTGCTGCAATGGGTGTTTTACAAGTCGGGTGTTTTGTAAGTCCATTCGGTGGGGTGCACATTTTAAATGCTATTTTCAGACCAATACGCGCCCGCGCGTGTGAGATACTAGATAGGCGGCAAGTCACCATGCCAATGCAATGGCTTTCCCTCGCGTGTTGACCATTCGCGAAGTTGTTCCCACTTGGTGCGGAATTCGACCTTAGCAGTTTCAAGGCTTTCCGCTTCGCCATGTGAAGGATGCAACGACGCTGGCACAAAAGGGCCAGTGACACTCCAAAACCATACTGACGCGCCAAAGGCTTTTGGCTTTCGCATGATCCGGCCAGCGCTTCTGTTGTCTGCCAAGACCGCGAAATCGTCTTGCCCGATCCGCTTTAAGGTCAAGTCTTGAACGGTCACCAAAACCACAGTCCGAATACCCGTAGCACCGCGCCAATGACGGCAACCCAAATGGCAAGTCCGATAATCACTACAACGCCCTCAAAAAGCCGGTGGCGAAACTTTGCCCATCCTGCCAGCGGAGGCGGTGGCTTTAGACGGTGCCAGTGATTCTCATTTGACGGGTTCATGGCAGCAAGTTGGCAGATCATGTCTGGAGATTGCAACGGGACGGAAATTAAGGCCGCTGGACTCAAATCAAATACAATGCTTGATTGACTTGGGGACAGGGGACAGGGGGCAAAAATGAATACAACGGCTTTTCTTTTCGCAGCTGCAATCGGTATTGCTGGTTGTGCTTCCAAATCACAGGACATATCGGCGTCCTATATTTCACCAGTAGGCTATCAGAACTACACATGCGACCAGCTACAGCAAGAGGCGCAAGGGGTGTCACAACGCGCAGCCATTGCAGGCGGGCAGCAGGACCGGGCAAGACGGGACGACGTTGTGAAAACCACAGTTGGAGTTGTACTCTTCTGGCCCGCGCTGTTGTTCAATGAAGGCGACGGGCAAAAAGCAAATGAGGTAGCGAATCTGAAAGGCCAGATGAACGCTATTCAACAGGCAGCGGTTCAAAAGCAATGTGGATTTAATTTCCAACAATAAGTCGGTGACAACATGAAGTGCGTTATTCTTGCAGCTTTCGCGCTTGTAACGTTGATCCCGCGCGTGGCGCTGGCCGAAACGGTTACGGTCAAATATCGAGGTGATGTAGCGCTGGATTCGTTTGACTGCCAAGAGGTGACCGATAGCAGCTTAGTGATCCGTGTTTGTTATGATGCTGCTGAAAGCTACATGCTCATCAACTTGAAAGGCACTTATTATCATTATTGCGAAATCGGGCCGGACGTAGTCCGAGGGCTTTTAGCAGCCCCTTCTAAGGGCAAGTTTTTCCATGCTAGGATCAAGGGCAGTGGAAGCGACGGGCCCTATGATTGCCGGACACACCAATTGCCAGTCTATTGAGCCGCAACAATACCAAGGGTTTAATTGGTTTTTAAACGTGCAAGCCAAGCTCGCCAGTAACTTTTGTGTGGCTCATTCAATGCGAGAATTTCAGATTGCAAAGCATCGTTTTGTGTTGATACGGTTACCAAAAACTCTTGGCTAATAGACTGAAATTCAGTCGCCAATCTATCAGATAAATCGCCCGGTCCTGTCATAACCCCACTACGTTCAAACAGATTGCGAGTATGGTAGCTTTGAAGTGGAAGTACCCCAGCTTCACTGAAAGCACTTCTTTGTTCGTTTCCATAAATTTGGAAGCTGAAGCCATAACTTGAAACACAGCCTCTGTTTCCCGAATTATAACCAGTCGCCCACATCAGAACTTGAGCGGCTTCATTTTCTGCCACGACGTACCCACTTCGCACAAGTTCTAGCGAAACCGCTGTCTTTGCGGTATTGCTATTTGACCAGCAACCACCTTTCACACTGTCAACTAAGTTGACACTTATTTTCTTTCGAAGCCGTGCTTCCAGCCATCCTATATCAGTGCGAATTGGTAATACGTCCTGCCCGAATGCGCTGGAAAAAACACAAGTCAAAAAGAAAATTGCCACTATTCCAGCCTTCATAGAAGTCTCTTTCGCGCAAGGTAGCCTTTCAGAATTTCACGAATAGCAGCCGCCCTTGATTCAGCGCCCGTGGCAGCTACTTGCTTGTCGATTGCAGAAAGCAAATCGGGTGAAAGCCGGATAGCCGTTACAGGGTCGCGCCCTGTGGCTGGCCTACCTCTAGGGCGCTTCTCAGAAACTTTTTTCATTATTTGTGTATTACCTATATTGACAGTCATTAAATAGTGTACTACACATAATCGGGCCAAGCAAGAGTTCGTACCTCCCGCAAGGCCCTAACCAAACCGCAAAAGGAATTTGCAAAATGGCTACCTCACTCAATACCACAAACAACCGCTTCCACAATCTCCCGCCTGCAATGTTGGCTGATTTGATTGGTGACTTAGACCGCAAGGCAAAGTCTGCCAGCGCCGAATTGGACGCCGCGAAAGACGCCTTCAAGGCCCGTGGCCTTCTTATTGCAGAAGGTGAAACACATTCCGTCATGGTGCAGAAAAGCATCCGGCAAACTCTTGACACTGCCAAGGTGAAAGCAGCCATGGGGCAGGTTTGGTTTGATGACCACAGCAAGCTTGGCGAAGTCGTCACCTTGCGCATATCTGCCAGCGCACCGCAAGCCATCGCAGCCTAAGCGCCGCATCATCAACAGGGCTGGCTATCTGGCTGGCCCCTCATCCCCAAATTCAAAACGAAAGGCTTTCCCAATGGAACGCATGAACCGTCGCACCATCATTAAAGGCGCATCCGCAACAGTCGCCGCCATCGCAATGCCAGCTATCGCCAGCGCCAATAACGACACTGAAACTCTGGCCCACCTCATTGCCCGTCACAAGACCATGCACCGAGCCATGACGTATGAAGGCCGTAAGGTGGACGCGCTGGATTTACAATTGAACGCCAGCGCCCCTGCCATGCCGCCTGAATTGACCCCGCCAATTGCTGTTGAAGGCGACAAGCGTTTGACCGCTGGCAACTCAAACACAGGGTGGACAATTGAAGAACTGGACAGTCGCCTTGCCAGCGCGACTTATTTCAAATGCACCCGCACCGATTTGCCGAGTGGTGGCTGGACTCTGGAATGTGTGGACCTTCCGTTGCCTTCCAAAACGCTCTCACTCATGCGCCGGATAAGGTCGGCCCGTGAAAGCTACGACGCGGCTGTTGAAGCCCATTTTGAACCATTCGCCAAACGGCAAGCCGAGTGGGAAGCTTCAATTGACGATGTGGACGCGGCCTTAAGTGAAGTGATTGCATTCCAAGCAACATCATGGGCAACCCTTCACCAAAAGACTGACTATCTGCGCAATGTCGAAGCCTTTGCCGATGGCACAGACACCGATACCGCGCTGGAGATTGCAGAAAGCCTTGTCACTGACATTTTGACTTTGACCGCTTCAGCCTGACGGCAACAAGATCAAGGCGCTGGCAATGACGCTGGCCCTTCAATCTCAAACCAAATTTAGGAGACAAAGAACATGAAAAAGGCAGTTGGCAACACAGCACCGCGTAAAGGTGTTCACTTCGATGGGGCAGGAATGCCCGCTGGTACCGGCTGGAAGAGCGCAAAATTGCAAAGCGTCACAGACAAAGCCGCCTATGCGCTCGAAATCACTGGCAACTCTATGCAGCCTGTCTATCGGGAAGGCGATACCATCATCGTTTCACCCGCCGCAAAAATCAGCAACGGTGACCGCGTTGTGGTGCGCACAAGTGACGGTCAAGTGATGGCCAAGATTCTGCAAAAGCAAACAGGCCGCACGATTGAACTTGCTGCCTTCAATCCAGCGCAGCCCGTCAAAACATTGGACGCCAAAAACGTTGACTGGATCGCCCGCATAGTTTGGGCCTCGCAATAACGTGACATTGTGCGGGGCTAGGGTAAACTCTGGCCCTGACTTTCTGCAAGCCTTGGAAAACTATAGTGCTCTCGAAAAAACGTAAGGTGGGCAATAATGGACGAAATTGCGAAGCGACCACTGACAACGCTCTACAGCATTGAAGAGGTGCTAGATATGTTTCCAGCAAGCGCCCGCCCTTCAAAGCGCACCCTCGTTTCCCGCGTCAAACAAATTGGTTGTTGCTGCAAGCTTGGACGGGGGCTTAGCTTTACTCAACAGCATGTGGAACAACTGCTGGAGAATATAACAACGCCAAATCAGCATGCACCAAGGCAGAACATCATTTCCCAAATGCCGAAACGCGACAACATTTATGAAACTGCAAGGGCCGCACTATTGGAAGTAAAACAACAAAAGCCACGCAAGCGCATTCTCATTGGCACTATTCCCGATCAGGAATGACTGCGAACATTCTAATGGTGCTGAGCATGGGCCGGGGGAAACTCTGGCCCTTTTGCTTTGGGCAGATCATCACAGGGGCAAAATCGACATTTTTCCGCACCCTTGGAACCCCAACGGAACCCCAGCGCGACAATCTCGTCGGTTCAATTTTCTTTGTGCAGTTTTGGGGCTGTATCATTGTAGGGCAGGGCATCATAATCGCTAGAAGCGATACAGGTATTAGGTGGTAAATATCCATTCCGATGGTTGCTAATTGGTTGCTACAACTTGACGCACTTTTTTGGAAAGTGGCTAACCTATTGAAAAGACTGGTGCCGGTTATAGGACTCGAACCTACGACCCCCTGATTACAAATCAGGTGCTCTACCAACTGAGCTAAACCGGCATTGATTCCTGAAATCCTCAGGAAAATCTCACGCAAACGCATTTCCGCCACGGCGTATGCCACGATTTTTACCGATCTGGCAAGTATTCTGCAACTCCCCTTGCAAGCACCTGGTAACGGGAACAAATTGTTTCAAAATGGAACATGCCGTTCAGGGTTCGTTAACAAGGGGAAATACCAATGGAACTGAAGAAATTTTTGATTCTTCCTGCCGCGATTGCACTGAGTTTGGCTTTCGCGCCGGTGACTTTGGCTGGTGACGGTCACAAAGCGCCAACACCACCAATTAAAACGCCTACACCGCCAACTCCGCCAACTCCGCCAAGCACCGGCGGCGGTGGATCTTCAAACGACCCCACAATCGCCTGTCGTATTGGCAATCGTCTCGTTTACACACCTACGTGGAGACAGTGCAAACAACTGAGGTTTAGCCTCGGCTTTGGTGGCCACGGCAATGGCGGTGGTCATGGCGGCGGCGGACATGGCTATACCTATGGTGGCGGTCAAATGGATGGTGAGGGTTATGCCCCTTACCAGCCACAACGCATTGTTCGCTACGTCGCTCGCCCAAGCCGCGCTGCCAGCATGCAAATGGAAAAGCGCGCCCGCAAAGCCGCACGTCGTGCAGCCCGTCAAGCCGCCGCAGGATATGGATATGGCGATGGTGCCATGATCGGATACGGCAATGGCGTGATGATTGGTGGTTACGGCAACAATGTTGTAATCAACGGCAATGTTTATGCCGGCAATCAAGTTGTGGTCCGCAAGAAGCGCAAAGGCAAAAAAGCCCGCCGCGTTTATATTCAGCATCCACAATTTGGCTATGAATATGACGGCTCAGTCATGGTCAAGGGTGGCGGTTACTAAACCCATAGCCCCCTAGGGTTTACGAACCAAAAGATGGGCTCCCAACGGGGGCCCATTTTTTATGATGTAAGCGCGTAAAGCGAAACGGCGGTGGCGATGGATACGTTCAAGCTTTTGATAGAACCCGGCATATCGAGGCGCGCCACAGCGTCGCAAAGTTCACGGGTTTTTTGGCGCAGGCCTTTGCCTTCTGAACCCAAAACCAACGCCAAAGGTTTAGACCTCGGTGCATCACCAATTTTAATCTCGGCTTCGCTGTCGAGGCCGAGCAACGTAAAGCCGTAGCCTTTCAATTCTTCCATCGCGCGGCTCAGATTTGTAACGCGCACAACAGGCGTTGTTTCATAAGCACCCGATGCTGATTTGAAGAACACACCGGTTTCATGCGGCGCATGGCGCGCCGTTGTCACCATAGCCGTTACACCAAAAGCCGCACACGACCTTAAAATTGCACCAACATTGTGAGGGTCAGTCACTTGGTCCAAAATGACCAGCAAGCCGTCACGCGGAATTTGATCCAGACGCGGTTGGGGCAGGGATTTGGCTTCGACAACAAGGCCTTGATGCACAGCATCTTGCCCCGTCAACAAATGATCAAGAATACGGGGGTGAACAATTTCCGGCGTTTTGGAAACCTCAACACCGTCTTCCTTCAAACGCCCCAAGCCATTTTCGGTGGCCCACACATGCACGATCTGGCGCTTCGGATTGGCCAAAACAGCGGCTGCTGCGTGAATGCCATAGATCAAATCGTTCTCGGGCTTGGGCTGATGCGTTAATGCCTTCGGCCGGTCACCTTGCAAGGTTGCAGGCACAGACTTTTCCGGCTTGCGGAACACATGAGGTTTGCCAAATGCGGGTTTTCCAAAACCAGGTTTGGATTTGCCGTAAGGGCGCTTAGGTGGAAAAGGTGGTTTGCTCATACCCCTCTATAGGGTGTTCGCTACGGGGCTGGAAGCACTACGTTCACGCATTGAAATATAAAGGGCGCAAGACATTAATATGCCGATACCAACGAAAGTCCAGACATCCGGGAAGTCGCCAAAGAATATCCAGCCGCAAATCACAGCGTTAATCATCTCTGTATAGGAAAACGGCGACAGCATGGATGCTTCCGCCATGTCATACGCGCGGGCAACAAAATAATGTCCGAGGATGGCGAAGAAGCCGAGACCAAACATCATCGCCCATTGGGTGGCCGATACGTCAAACCACAATAAAGGAAGCGCAAGCGAGAGAGGAATAGCGCCGATTAAGCTGGTTTGAAATGAAGTGATCATCGGATTGACAGCACCTGTCATCATGCGCGTGAGGATCAAATAGAATGCCGAACACAGGCCCGCCGCGAGAGCGAACAAAACGCCCAGGTTCAATTCTTTGAAACCAGGACGGATAATAATCAGTACACCGACAAAGCCGAGGGCCACCATGCTCCAGCGACGGGCGCCCACTTTTTCACCGAGGATGAAAGGTGACAGCGCCGTGACTAAAATCGGTTGAATGAAGTAGATCGCTAAGGTGTCTGCGATCGGCAGGTAAGCAAGGGCCCAAAAGAAAAATGCCGTGCCAAGAATGAGCAGAGCGGCCCGGGCAAATTGCATGAAAGGGTGGCTGGGCGTGAAGGCTTTCAGTCCTTCAACCTGCAATGCAAAGGGCAGGGTGAGCATTGCCCCAAAGAAAAAACGCGCCCAGACCAATTGAATGACAGGCACGCCTTGTTGTCCCAGATATTTTGCAAACACATCAATCAAGGGCAGCACCGCCATGGCGATCAGCATGAGAAAGATAGCTTTGAGAGGGTTGGGCGTCACGCCCGCAGTCTCAAATTCTCCGGATCCCAAATGCTTTCCGCAATGACGCGGGCTTGGCGTGTTTCGCTGAACATCATGATTTCGAGTGCTGTGCCATGGGCGACAAGTTGAGGCTCGACATAAGCAAAAGCAAGCGACTTGTTTACCGCATGGCCGAAGCCGCCTGACGTTGTCACGCCTACTTTCTTACCATCGTGGAACACGGGTTCATTGCCAACACAATCAGAGTCCGTGTTATCAACTTCAAGGCACACGAGAGTCATGCGTGGGCCTTTTTGTTTGCGCGCAAGTGATGCGGTTTTGCCGATAAAGTCAGGCTTGTCCTCGCGGATAAAGCGACCCATCGACGCTTCAAACATATCAATTTCAGCCGTCAGTTCTGAACCCCAGCCACGGTAAGATTTCTCCATGCGCAGTGAGTTCATGGCGTAAGTGCCGAACAATTTGAGGCCCAACGGGTCGCCCGCCTTGCGTAAGGCCGCATAGACCGTCGGCATCGCAGCCATCGGTGTGTGCAACTCCCATCCGAGTTCACCCACATAGTTGACGCGCAACAAGCGCACACCTGCAACGCCGGCAACCGTGGCGATGTTGCCTTTCAACCACTTGCCCAGATCATCGGAACAAATTTGCGAGAGAACATCGCGTGACTTTGGCCCGGCCAAAACCAACACACCATAGTCATCGGTCACATCGGTGATCGTGAGATCGTCAGAGGCCAACTTGCGCCACGACAATTGATCAAAGTCATGCAACTGCGCCACGGCAGCGGAGAGCACGTAGAAATGATCAGCGGCCAATCGCGTGACAGTGATTTCACTTTCGATGAAACCATTGTCGTTCAGCAAATGCCCGAGAATAATGCCGCCATCCTTGGTGGGAATTTTGTTGGCGCATATGCGTTCGAGAAAGGCATGGGCGTCAGGACCCTTCACGTCATATTTCGAGAAGGTTGAAAGGTCCATCAAACCCAAACCATGGCGCACGGCCAAGGCTTCTTCGCGCACCGCGTTCCACCAATTTGAGCGTTTGAAGGAGAAAGTTTCACCTTGGCCCGTCGTGTCATACCACCGGGGCCGTTCCCAACCAAAGATTTGCGAGAACTGCGCGCCCTCGGCTTTTAATGTGTCGTAGAGCGAAGATTTGCGAAGCCCGCGGCCAACGGCATGTTGTTCGCCCGGCTTGTAGCAATAATACATGTGGTGATAATCAGCGATGGCGACTTCGTCGGTATAATCTTTGCCAGCCCATGTGCCAAAGCGGCGGGGGTCAAACTCCCGCATGTTGATTTCGGCTTGGCCATGCACCATCCACTGCGCCAGATATTTGCCCGCACCGCCGCCTTGGCAAATGCCGATGGACGCGCCGCAATGCATCCAATAATTCTTCGGACCATGGGCCGGGCCTGAAAGGTACACTCCGTCCGGCGTGTGGGTGATGGCACCGGAGATGATAGACTTTACACCCGACTGCCCGAACAGTGGCAAGCGCTCGGTAGCTTTTTCCAGCCACGGCATGATGCGGTCGAGCTCATTCGGCTCCAGCTCTGACTCATAATCCCAACGCGGTTGTTTGCCGTCCCAACAGACATGGGCGGTTGCGGTTTCATAAGGCCCCACGAGCACGCCATTGGTTTCCTCACGAATGTAAGCGTGTGAGTAAGGATCACGCACCACTGGCAATTCCTGTTTTAGATCGATCAATTCCTGCAACGGCTCCGTGATAATGTATTGGTGCAGCATATTGGCGATGGGGGCAAGGTGACCTGACCACCCGGCGACCACGTCACAATAGGAACCCGCAGCATTTACAACATGTTGACAGTCAATGTTGCCATGTTCGGTGAACACGCGCCATTCGCCATTCGGCAGGTTTTTAATGTCCATCACGCGGGTGCGGCGATAGATTTCAGCACCCAATTGCCGCGCACCCGCGGCCATGGCGTTGGTAATGTCAGCAGGGGCCACATGGCCATCGTCAATGGTGCGGAAGGCGGCTTTGACGCTGAAGGTATCGAGGAAAGGGTGGTATTGCTTGATTTCGTGCGGCGCCAGAATTTCAGCGTCATAGCCCGCAAGCTTCGACACGCCATACACATATTTGAGCCAGTTCACTTCCTCATCAGTCGTTGCCAAACGCAACCCGCCGCAGCCATGCCAAGACACCGCTTGCCCCGTCAGCTTTTCCAATTGCGGATAAAGCTGCGTGCCATACACATGCACCTTCGTCATGTTGAGCGATGAATTGAAGTGCGGGCATTGCCCCGCTGCATGCCAAGTGGAGCCGGAAGTAAGTTCACCCTTTTCAATCAGAACAATATCCGTCCAGCCCTCAAGCGCGAGGTGATACAACAACCCCACGCCCATAATTCCTCCTCCAACAATAACGACGCGCGCATGAGTCTTCATTTTAATCTCCTCGGACTATTTTTAATAGTTCCTGGTGGCTCCCAGCAAGGTTCAAAAACCGCAAGTAGGGTGAGCCAAACATCTCAACATGTGTGGAGTTTTTTCATCCAAGCCACTCATTTCGACCCCATTGGATTGTAATTACCCGGAAGGATAAAAGACCTATTTTTCCGATGTTAATGGTATAAAGTTTTTATTTTCTGACATTTACGAAAAATTAACACTTTGCAATATCCATTTTACGGCGCAGATTTTTTGCATAGGCCACTGGGGCACGACAGTCTTTTTATCTGTCGGTTGGCAATTTGATTTTTGCACCTCACCAGGCGTGTGTGCGCCTGATCTCAAAGGAGACGGCCATGACAGACATCAATCTCACTACATTGGGTTCAACAACTGAAATTATTGGTTCCGCAACTGTAACCGATGGCGTCATTTTCCATTCGCTCACAGCTGCCGAGCAAGTCGGTTCAGGAACCGGCAATTACGAGCCATTTCTGGCAACTCGGTCAACAGGCAATGATGGTGTCGCTGAAGGCTTTAACGGCGACGCGACGCTGACAGTGGAAACAGACGATGCCAAGACCAACAGTGTCCAACTCGGCGGACTTGAAATCAAGACTGTTGACGGCGTCGATTACTATGTTTTCCGCCTCGACTTAAACGAGAGCAATGGTGGCGTGAAGCCGCAAATCGCGCTGACGCAATTCAAGCTGTATTACTCTGATGCACCCGCCACGTCTGCCGACTTCAATGCTACGACGAATGAACTCGATGCGGATTTTACCAAGGTCTACGATCTGGACTTTGGCGGTGACAACACGATTCTGCTGAAAGATGACGACTCGGTTGCCGGCAGCGGCGTTGACAACTATGAAATTCTGGTTCCAGTCTCCCTTTTCAATGGGGCAGCGCCCGACGATTACATGACCTTGGTCACAGAAACCGGTCGTGTCATTGAGTTGCAGGGGCCAGATGATACGACCTATGCTGAAGATGGTGGTTTTGATGAATGGCGGGCTCTCGGCACGCTGACCTATACACCACCGGAAGATCCGCCAGCAATCGACATTCAAAAAACAGTCGATGCCAATGGTGACTTGCTGTTCAACGATTCCGAAACCATTGCCGAAGGTGGTGCTTCAACCGCTGACTACCGCTATGTGTTGACAAACACCAGTCCGAACGCGGCAACCGACCCTTTGAGCATTTTCAGCCTGGTGGATGACCGTGGTACTGTCACAACGACTGACGACATCACGGTTTATAGCAACGGCGTACTGCAAAATGGCATTGCCCAGAGCAACGGCAGCGGCACCTACGCCATGACGCGAACCGGCGACACGGACGGCGACAACCTGCTGGACGCTGGTGAAACATGGACGGTGATCGTCAATAATGTATCCATCCCGATTGGCAACGCGGGTTCATCTGTCATCAACACGGCAACTGTCATCGGCCGCGACAATGAAAATGTGAATACCGCACCGGATTCAGACACGGCGACAGTGACCGCGACCAATGTGGCCCCTGCCATCGGCATCGTGAAGTCTGGTCCGGCAACGATTGCCGAGGGCGGCGCTGCGGTTCTCTATACCTATGCGGTGACCAATGACAGCGTGAATGCGGCGGATGCGGAACTTATGATCACGTCATTGGTTGATGATGGCGGTCCGGCTGCGGGCAACTTCATTCCAACCATGGTTGACGTCAACACCGACGGCTTCAATGACGGTGACACGGACAAGGACGGCAAGCTCGACAAGGGCGAGACCTGGCAATACACGGCCAGCAC
>JAYUQS010000198.1:0-7693 GCA_043756645.1 Hyphomicrobiales bacterium
ATGCGATCGGGGATATCTGCAAACTATATAGTCCAGAGGAGTGCTGGAACTACTTCAGGGAAGCTGGATATGCGTCAGATTAAAAGCATGATGCTCTAAACCGCCATGATGGCGTTTCAGCCAAAACCTCAACTCCTGTCTTGCTCCGCCCCACAGCACCAATCGACTGAAAATAAAGCTGCCGACCATAATCAAACGCTCCAGGCTGGGCGGGCCTTGGCAGCGGAGCCAGATCAGCCGTCATTCTAACAACATCCCCCACATGCGGCGGTTTGTGTTTGCCTGTCACCGTCACAAAAATCCGGCGCGGGCGCTCTGCTTCCGGCAGCTTGTCCGTGTCACGCACAGCAATAACCATCGTAAAGCGCTGGCGCGAGCGCACATCCACATCCGCCACATAACCGCTGATAACTTGCCCCGGTGCGTAAGCACGCAGCAGCGGCGTTGCCACCCACTGCGCGCGCAACTGCGCCGCTGCAAAACCTAAAGCGATTATCGCAACCACTCTCGCCGCAAGTACTAACCGACCAGAAAGTACGCCAACCACGCAGGCAATCCCGAGCGGCAACGCCAGCCACAGTGGCGGCTCACGGGATAAAGCGAAATACCCCCAAATCCCCAGCACCAGCAGCAACGGGCTCCACACCGTCAAGCGCTGCCCTTCAACCGCAAAAGCATCAGTCCATGATGACACGCTCCCCCACCGCCCCCCTTTGACCGGTGCCATCCATGTGCTATCCGCCGCGTTAAGAGCCATTCGTGCTTTCCCCGTTTCGAGCTTAGAAGGAATTCGGCGTAAATGTCATCGCCTGTTATCACCCGTTTTGCACCCTCTCCCACTGGCTACCTTCACATCGGCGGCGCCCGTACGGCACTTTTTAATTGGGCCTATGCCAAAGGCCAAAACGGCAAAATGCTGTTGCGTATTGAAGACACTGACCGTGAACGCTCAACCCAAGGTGCAGTCGAAGCCATTCTTGATGGCATGAAATGGCTGGGCCTCAATTGGGACGGCGACGCCGTCTCCCAATATGGCCGCGTCGACCGTCACCGCGAAATCGCCAATGAATTGCTGAAGCGTGGCAAAGCCTATTATTGTTATTGCTCCCCCGAAGAACTGGACGCCATGCGCGCCAAGGCCGAAGCCGAAAAACGCCCGATCCGCTATGATGGCACCTGGCGCAACCGCAATGCCTCAGAAGCCCCTACAGGCATCAAACCTGTAATCCGCTTCAAAGCCCCACAGGAAGGCGAAACCGTCATCAGCGATCACGCGCAGGGCCGCGTGGTCATACCCAACAAAGATTTGGATGATCTCATCATCCTGCGCTCTGATGGCAACCCCACTTATAATTTGTCAGTCGTCGTTGATGATCATGACATGGGCGTCACTCATATCATCCGTGGCGTTGACCATCTCACCAATGCCGCCCGTCAATCACAAATCTATTTGGCCATGGATTGGACGGTGCCATCCATGACTCACGTGCCGCTGATCCACGGGCCGGACGGTGCAAAACTGTCAAAACGCCACGGCGCTTTGGGCGTCGAAGCTTACCGTGAAATGGGTTATCTGCCAGCAGCCTTGCGCAACTACCTCGCCCGCTTGGGCTGGAGTCACGGCGACGACGAAATTTTTTCAACGGATCAGTTGGTGCAATGGTTTAGCCTCGACGGCATAGGTAAATCCGCCGCTCGTTTTGACTTTGCCAAGCTGGAAAACCTGAATGGCCACTACATACGCCATACAAGTGATGCTGAACTCTTGGAAGCATTTCTGGCTTTCCTGCCCCATGTGGCGGGCGGCGCTGACATGCTCGCTTTAATCGACGCTCCCATGAAAGCCAAGCTCTTGAAAGCCATGCCAGGCCTCAAGGAACGCGCCAAGACGCTGGTCGAGCTGAAAACCTCAGCGGCCTATTTGTTTGTACAGCGACCATTACCCATGGACGAAAAAGCCAAAGCCCTGTTGAATGATGAAGGCAAAGCCGCCCTTGCAGGCTTGCTGCCAATTCTGTCAAGTACTGCCGACTGGACTGCACCTGCCATCGAAGCCGCAGTAAAAGCCCACGCCGAAAGCCAAGGCCTGAAACTCGGCAAACTCGCCCAGCCCTTAAGAGCCGCCCTCACCGGCACCGCCACGTCACCAGGAATTTTCGACGTGCTTGAGGTACTCGGTCAAGCGGAAAGCCTGGGGCGGATTAGGGATGTGACTTAAGCTCTGAACAGCCCTTTGATCATTCCAGGTTGATAATCCGGAAAAACCGAGGAAACGACGCCACCAGCCCCGTGCTTTGCCAAAACTGACGCCAGCACATCACGGAAGTCGGTTGTGACTGCAAGATCCATTCCTTGGTCAAGTTGTTCAGTGGCAAGCCCTGGCCATTTGCCGAAGTTTTGACCGCCGTTAACGTCATCACCCAGAACCATCATAAGGCCACCATGGCCATGATCAGTGCCGCCGCTTTCGTTAGCTTTGATGCGACGGCCAAACTCACTCATCACAACAATTGTTGTGGGACGGCCAATTGCTTCCAGGTGATTATTGAAGGCCAGCAAACTGGCCGCCAGGGTGCCAACCAGCGGTGCGAATTGACTCTGCTGATTGTCATGCATGTCCCAGCCGTCCAAATCAGCAGTGGCCAATTGCACATCGGGGTTCACCCGCATCATTTCAGCGAGGAAACGCAGCTTGTTGCCAAAATCATGATCGGGGTAACTGATGCCCTTTGGCAACTCGCGCAATGTTGGTTGTTTGGTGTCGTTGCGATCCAACTTCCGCGCCAATTGACCCGTCGCTTCGATGGCTTGACGGCTGGCACGATCCAACGTTGAATCTCCTGAATGCAGTTTCAGTAAGACGTCTCGAACATTGTCTGATGGCATCCAATCCACATCCCAAACATCGCTGATCGGCAGAGCGGTTTCACACAGCGACAAAGATTGTGGCATCGCTCCCCCCATGCTGAGCGTTGAACCCGGCAAGCTGTGGCCAAGCCCATTCACTAAACGCGTCAGCCAACCTTCGCGAGGCAAGTTAAAAGCATCGGTACTCACGCCACGTTCAATCAGGTCCATGGCTTGGAAATGGCTTCGCGTCGCATTGTGCAGGCCGGAAGCTGGGATGAGCGCCAACTTCTTTTTCGACCACAATTGGTGCAACGGCTTTGCCGCAGCATTCAACAAAAGTTCGGTTCCACCACCCACATCACCAATCGAAATACCACGCTCTGCACCAGTGGCTGCAACGCGCAAAGCGGGTGGGCGTGAAGTGATGTATGACTTATCATCCACCGGAGCGAGAAGATTGAGCGCGTCCATACCGCCGCGCAGAAAAACCACAACAAGAGCACGATCAACCTGTGCTTCAGCACGGGCCCATTTCACGCTGAATTGTGGTAGGGCAGCAACGGCGGCGGCGGACAAAAATTGACGACGATTGAACATGATGATTACACCGTTTGATAAGCAGGTGAAGCGGTCAAGGTGGCAAGGGCATGAGATGTGCTCCAACGTTCACTCTCAGAAAAATTCATGACCCTGTCGTCCACGCCATGTTCTTTTTGCAATAGGCTGGCGATGCTGGTTTGGTGCGTTTCATCTAAGCTCAGGCTATCAGCCCAAGTCTGCGCAAAACTTGCAAATGTCGGCCATTCCTTGTCTGGGGTTTGTTCCATAATTTTACTCCAGATTTCAGCCATGCCGCGCCAACGCCGCACTAGAAAACCGGGTGACTGCCAATAGCGCGACGACAATGGATGCCCCGATGGAGACGGCCAGCCATAGAGCTTTTGTCCCATACCCTCTAATAACCAGTTATGGTCCGGCGAAGACGGTAACAGAACTTTCGCGTTGCGCTGTAATGATGCAAACAAAAACAGTGGTCGTTGCAAGCGCATCTCTGCCTGTTGAAATTCTTCCGACAGCAAAATGAACGCAATCACTTTCGCCAACTGATCTTTGGATTTTCTGTGTTCTTGGAACACGCGCGCCGTTGCTTCAATCAAGCCTTCGGTTGGAATATCTGACACAAAGCGTCGGCACAGCCGCTTACTGAGATAAACTGCAGTGGCCGGGTGAAACGCCACCAGATCCAAGACCTTGCGTCCATCCACCATTGGACCGGCATGAGACTCAAACTCAACGCCCAACACTCTTTTTTGATAAGGATCGTGCCAAGCTTCATTGTAAATGAACTCACCCGTCTTTGGCAGTTCGAAACCCTCGCTCACCCATTGTCCGCCGCCGTAAGTCCAACCTGTGAAAGCACGTGCCGCTTCATAAACATCCTGATCGATAAAACCTTCCGGCTTTCCTTCAGCCGCGCCAGGAACCTCTCGCCACTTGTCGAAGGCTGCATGCAAATAGACATCAGCCCCCAACCCATGCAACTCCATCAACTCACGCGCATAATTTTCATTGGCAGGCGAGGCTTTGCTGGAGGCATTGTTCAAATAGGCTAGCATCGCAGTTGACGTTGCAACCGCTTCCAACATGTCACGGAAGTTTCCGAATGCGTGGACACGCAAAACCTCCTGATCGTAAGTCGGCAGAGCAATCGCAACATCTTCAACCGCGTCTCGGTTGACAGCAAAGTGGTCACGCCAAAAATCAACAACACTTTCCCTCAACTGTGATTCAGAAAGTGTAGCGCGCAACACTGTGGCGGCAAGCAATTCGTCCGCTGGCCGCACACGTTCCGCATAAGCCATTTTCTTCTGCCAATCCAAAAGATTCCAAAGCTCTCGCGTTGGTTTGCGCAACATCGTCAGATTGCGTTGCTCATTGACCGCCGGATAGCCGTCACCGGACTCATACTCAATTTTCAGTGTGGCATTCGCGATGGCTTCTTTGACCGCAGAACTATCATCGATCGGCATATCTAACTGCGATTTTACCCACCCCACCCAACCATCACGATTCAATCGGGCTTTATCATCATCGCTGGCCCTTATGCCCGCACGTGAAACCAATTGCTCAGGTGTTGTGACAGTCATGTATCAATCCTTGATTCTCGAGGGCGATTGAACTTACAGCCGCAAGCTGAAAGCAAAATCAGGCCAATTTCAGGCACGACATAATTTCGCAATCACCACATAACCAACAAAAAAAAGCAGGCCCTCGCGGACCTGCTTTCAAAACTCAATCGCGAAAATAAACTTACGCCGCTACGGCCTCAGCTTCACCTTTGCCTTGTACCGGACCGGAGTCCTTGCCCTTGGCTGTCACGTCACGATCCACAAACTCGATCACGGCAACAGGCGCATTGTCGCCCATGCGGAAACCGGCCTTCATGATGCGGATGTAGCCGCCTTTGCGGTCCTTGTAACGGGCTGCAAGCACGTCGAACAATTTCTTGACCTGCGTCAAATCCTTGATTTCCGAAATGGCTTGGCGACGGGCGTGTAGGTCACCCTTCTTGGCAAGCGTTATCAGCTTTTCAACGATGGGGCGCAAATCCTTGGCTTTTGGCAAGGTTGTAACGATCTGCTCATGCTTGATGAGCGAAGCGGACATGTTTGCGAACATCGACTTACGATGGGCTGACGAACGGTTTAACCGGCGACCGCGAAATCCATGATGCATAATTTATCTCCTAACTCAGCAAAACTTAGTAATGTGACTCGAGCTTTTTGGCGAGCTCGTCAATGTTTTCAGGTGGCCAGTTCGGCACTTCCATGCCCAAGTGCAGACCCATTTGTGCAAGCACTTCCTTGATTTCATTCAAGGACTTGCGGCCAAAGTTCGGCGTACGCAGCATTTCAGCTTCGGTCTTCTGGATCAGGTCACCGATGTAAACGATGTTGTCGTTCTTCAAACAATTTGCTGAACGAACAGAAAGTTCGAGTTCGTCGACCTTTTTGAGCAACGCTGCATTGAACGGCAATTCTGAACGGGCTTCTTCAACAACGTGAAGAACGGGTTCAGAGAAGTTGATGAAGACCGAGATTTGATCCTGAAGAATACGTGCGGCGTAAGCCACTGCGTCATCTGGCGTCACAGCACCGTTGGTTTCAACAGTCATGATCAACTTGTCATAGTCAAGCACTTGGCCTTCACGTGTGGCTTCCACACGGTAAGACACTTTGCGCACTGGCGAATAAATTGAATCCACCGGGATCAGGCCGATTGGCGCATCTTCCGGACGATTCTTTTCCGCAGGCACATAGCCCTTGCCATTGTTGATGGTGAATTCCATGCGGATTTCAGCACCATGGTCCAAGCTACAGATGACGTGCTCAGGGTTCAACACCTGAACGTCAGCAACCTGTTGGATGTCACCGGCACGCACGATGCCAGGGCCTTCCTTGCGCAATGAAAGACGCTTTGGTCCTTCTGAATGCATGGCGAAAGCGATTTCTTTAATGTTCAGGATGATGTCCGTCACGTCTTCACGCACACCGGCGATCGACGAGAACTCATGCAACACGCCGTCGATATGAACGGAGGTTACGGCTGCACCTTGCAGCGACGACAGCAAAATGCGGCGCAGCGCATTGCCAAGCGTGGTTCCAAAACCACGCTCAAGTGGTTCAGCCACAACAGTCGCAACGCGACGCTTGTCTTTACCAGGTTGAATGTCGATCTTGTTTGGACGGATCAGTTCCTGCCAGTTCTTTTGGTTGACCTGCATGTTCATGTTCCCGTGTGCCTCCGGCAGGAAAGGCCCTGCCCTCTTTCAAATTTCAAACAGCACTGGCGCGGCAACCCTTGCCACAGCGCCAGTGTAACGAGAGCGTTAGACGCGGCGACGCTTTGGCGGACGGCAACCGTTGTGAGCAATCGGTGTGACGTCGCGGATTGATGTCACCTGAAGGCCAGCGGCTTGCAGCGCGCGAAGTGCTGATTCACGGCCCGAACCTGGACCACACACTTCAACTTCAACAGTGCGCATGCCGTGTTCCATCGCAGCTTTCGCGACTTGTTCACCGGCGACCTGAGCGGCGTATGGTGTAGACTTACGCGAACCCTTGAAGCCCAACTTACCAGCCGATGCCCAGGCAATGGTGTTGCCTTGCACGTCTGTGATGGTGATCATGGTGTTGTTGAATGAGGAATTCACATGCACAACGCCGGATGAGACATTCTTGCGTTCTTTCCGCTTAGCGCGGCCAGCAGCTTCTTTAGCCATTCTCTGAATTCCTTATTTCTTCTTGCCAGCAATTGGCTTGGCAGGGCCCTTGCGGGTACGGGCGTTTGTATGGGTGCGCTGACCACGAGTTGGCAGACCCTTGCGATGGCGCATACCGCGGTAGCAACCGAGGTCCTGCAAACGCTTGATGTTGATGGACACTTCGCGGCGAAGGTCACCTTCCACAACATAGTCGCGGTCGATTATTTCGCGGATAGCCAAAACTTCAGCGTCGGACAATTCATTGACGCGCTTGGCATCAGGAATTTTCACTTCGGTGCAGATGATTTTTGCATTCACCGGACCAATGCCGTAAATGTAACGCAAGGCGATTTCTACGCGCTTGTTTGTCGGAATATTGACGCCAGCAATACGGGCCACGGTTATCTCCAATTCATTCCGGGGCAAATGCCCCATGGTCTTTGTCCCAAGGATGAGGGGCAAACGACCCTCTTTCCCAAACGATCAAGGCCGCGCTTGGAGAGGCTTTCCCTCTAAGCTGGCCTAACGTGAGACTGAGAATGCGCCGTCCTTAGGGTGGAATCGCAACCGCGTCAACCC
>JAYUQS010000199.1:0-7689 GCA_043756645.1 Hyphomicrobiales bacterium
TAGCGCACAGAAGAACGTATCATTCGGCATAATCGCGATGCGGGTTAAAATCTGATGCTTGTTGGCAATCAAATTGCGATGCGACAGCACAACACCTTTCGGCACACCTTCCGAGCCTGACGTGAACAATACAACAGCCGGTGAATAGGGATCTTGGTTCATGCCGCAGGCTTTGAGCGAGGCTGGTGCGAACAGCCGTTGCGTGAGGCCGCGCAGCTTATCCAGTGTGCCCACCATTCCCCGCACGTCTTCGAGGTAAATGATCTTGCAGATCTTGCTCAGCATGGCGATGTCGTCGTGCATTTCGCCCGCATCAATGAACTTACGCGATGTAATAATGGTGCGCACTTCGGCCGCCGTACAGGCAGTGATCATGTTCACGGCACCGGTTGAGAAGTTCAACATGGCAGGCACACGGCCATAAGCATAAAGGCCAAAGATTGAAGCCACTGCTGCATTGGCATTGGGCAATAAGACGCCTACAAATTTCTGGCCCGGTGTGAGCTGTGCCAACTTCCGACCCAGAATAAAGCTGCCGAGGATCAACTTGTTCACACTCATCGGCGTGCGTTGAATATCTTCCAGAATAATACGGTCGCCGCCATACGACGCTTTCACATCCAACAACGAGCGCCAAATGGTTTGATCGATATTGGTGGATTTAAACACCATATCGGTCATCACCGTGTAAAGCTTTTCAGCTTGATATTCGCGTAAGGCTGAACCTTTCAGTTCGGCGGGCGCTTCCGCAGAAACGGGCGGCAAAAAGGTTAGAGTAATCTTCGGAAACCAGCGGCGCGGATAAACACCCTTCAGCCGTGACAGTGGCGAGAACTGTGCGCCATCAATACGGACGGGCAAAATTTTGGCGTTGGCCATGGTGGCCACGGCACCTGGTCCTTCATAGATTTTCATAAGACCGCCCGTCACCGTCAAACGTCCCTCAGGGAAAATCACCACGCGTTTACCGCGCTTTAGAGCCGCAACCAGTGTGCGCAATGACATGGGATTTCCGGGATCCATCGGGCATAATTCAAACAGAGCAAAAGCCGGCTTCACCCACCATTTCGCGGCCATTTGTGTGTTGATGGCAAAGCTGGCTTTTTCCGGCAGGAAGGCTGAGAGCAAGGGGCCGTCCAGCAATGACGTATGGTTTGAAACAATCAAAGCGCGGCGACCGGCGGCCTCAAGGTTTTCCTTACCCCTGACTTCGACCTGATAGAAAAACCGAAACAAGAAGCGGGCGATGTTTGATAGAATTTCATGTGGCAAAATACGAATGATAAAAATCGCCGCCAAAATATTGGCGAGGCCCAGCACCAGGAACAGACCCTTGGCTGAAAGCCCCAAGCTGATCAGCACCACTGACGCCAAGGTCGCACCGACCATGAACATGGCGTTGTAGATGTTGTTGGCACCCACCATGCGGGCGCGTTGATAATAGGGCGTGCGCACTTGCAACAACGCAAACAACGGGACCACAAACAAGCCGGACACGAAAGCGACGGCTGACATATCAAACAGCACGCGCCATGTATGGGGGAAACTCAAGGCCTCCCAAATACCCATCAACGGCACACCAGCAGCATTGGTTTGTGTGGTGACTATGCCTGCTGTGATTGCGGCACCCAATGCGGTTTCGGCATGGGATGCCGCAAAATAAAGATCGATCATGAACACTGACATGAGCAGCGCTGACAATGGCACAAAGCGGACAGAAATTTTTCCCTTCAACAATTTATTGCAATAGACCGAGCCTGCGGCGATGCCGATCGAGAACAGTGCAAAAATTGCCGAGGCCACATCGGGCGTGCCCTTCAAGCTGACGTTGGCGAAGGACTGCATTTGCGTGACGAAGACCACGCCGAGCAGCCAGAACCACGAGATGCCGAGAATGGCGTGGAAGACATCAGCGCGGCTTCGCCCAAGCTTCATGGCATTCCAGGTTTCGGCGAGAAAGTTTGGATTGATTTTGAGGTCAGGCTGCGAGGCAGGCGCATCTGGAATTTGGCAGGCCGTCCAATAGGAGAACACGCCAACGGCAATCATGATGACGGCGATGGCCCATTTGCCGCTTTCAAAACTAATGATGGCATTGCCAAAAATCGTGCCCAGCAACACGGCAAGGAACGTCGCCATTTCGACCATGCCATTGCCACCGAGAAGTTCATCTTTGGTGAGGTGTTGCGGCAGAATTGAATATTTGATCGGGCCAAAAAAAGCGGCTTGCGCACCGGCCAGAAAAATACAGAATTGTTTGAACGCAATTGAGTCGCTGAACAAAGCATAGGCCGAAAGGGCGACGATGCCGATTTCAACAAACTTGATGCGCCGCGCCATAAAAGCTTTGTCGTATTTGTCGGACAATTGCCCGCCCACAGCCGAAAACAAAAAGAACGGCAACACGAACAAGGCCGCTGAAACGGTATTGAGCAAAGCCGCCTGATCTTCCGGCATGCTTGATACAAGAATGGCGGCGACAGCAAAGCGGAACGCATTATCGATAAAGGCACTTAAGGCTTGTGTCACAAACAGCGGCAGAAAACGCCGGGTTTTCAAAAGGGCGAATTGGCTTTGACCGTTGGTGATCATGGTTGATTTGTCTTTCTGTTCATCGTTTAGCCTTCTCACTTTTTTTGATCAGGGGTCAAGCCAACATTTGACGAAGCAGCGCAATGGTTTCCAGATGGTTTGCACTGATGTGTGTTGCTCCATACTGCTCTAAATCTGCTCGTCGTTCAGGGCTGGTTGAGAAGCCTATAAAGTGAACGCGGTGCTGCAAGCCTGCTTCAACATCATTGCGGTTGTCGCCAATGTAAACAATCCGGTTTTTCGGAAGATTGAGACTTTCGAGGGCGCGGCCAAGTATAACCGACTTATGCCCGCCACCGTCTGCACCAAAAGCATGGGCAGCGACGTATTGCCAAAACCCCATCTGCTGCAAACGATGTTGAGCTGCAGCGCGCAGATTGGCTGTGGCAATGCCCAACTTCGCAAAGTTTTGACAGGCGCTCAGTAGCTGTGCAGCTCCGTCAATGGCGACGGCTTCAACGGCGCTTGCTTTTAACAACGAAATGTAGCGTGCACTGACGTCTTGTAGCAGCGCAGCAGGAAGATGATTTTGTTCTAAAATTTCTGCGACAATGTCTTCGTCATCGCGGATTTTGTAACTGTTCCAATCGCGGGAAAGATTTTGGGTTGGCACATACTTCGAAAGAGCAGTGAAGAAAATTTCCTCTTCTTCACGTGTCAGGTCGAGCAGCACACCATCGACATCAAAGATGATGGCGCACTCAGCCACGGACCATGCTTTCTGACATTTCAATCAAGGTTGGTCCTTCCGCCTTTAAACTCGCTGCGATGGCCTTGGCCAATTCGCTTAAGTTCTTGGGCCGTTCAGCTTGCGCTCCATAAGCTTTCGCGAGGGCTTGAAAGTCAGGGTTGCGCAAAGTCACAGCATTGGGCTGAATGCCCTTGTTCACCATGTCATCGCGGATCTGGCCAAGCGCTGTGTTGTTCCAAAGCAGTATCGGAATTGGCAATTTATGTTCAACGGCTGTGCCCAATTCATTGAGGGTGTATTGAAAACCATAGTCCCCTGCCAATGCTGCCACAGGGGTTTTTCCCACACCGAATTTGGCGCCGATTGCAGCAGGCAAAGCAAAGCCAAGCGTGCCAAAGCCCACGGGGTGCAGCCATGTGCGGGGGTGGGACATGGGGAAGATTTCATTGGCGGCATAAGCAATTTGCGTCATGTCCGAAGCGATGACGGTTTCAGCGGGCAAGCTTTCGCGGATGACAGTCAAAGCCTTTTGCAACACTTGCCGCAGCGGGTCATCGGCTGTTGCCGGTGCTTTGGCGTGGCTCGATACCTGCCCGCTGAAATGCAGTGCCATCGCCGCAAGCGTTGCAGTCGCATCAGCGAGAATAGGCAGCGTGACGCGATGCGGTTTTGCCAGCACATCCGGATCAATATCAATGCGGATCATCGGCGCGTTCAACCGGAAACGGCCCGCCCAAAAATCCGTCTCCGAAAGTTCAGTGCCAACCGCCAGAATGCAATCTGCGTTTTGCAATGCTGATTGGGTTTCGGGATACCCTAAAAGAGAACCCCAGACATTTTTATGCTCAGCGGGTACTGCGCCCTTTCCAGCTGTCGTTGTGAGAATGGGAGCGCCTGTCGCTTCAGAGATATTCAAAGCTGCGGCACCAGCCTGTAATGCACCGCCTCCCAAAATGATGAACGGGCGCTTTGCGTTCTTCAACATCGCAGCAGCCACCAAGACCTGTTGTGATGTTGCAGTCACCCGTGATGCAACGGCTTGCGCCTTCCAGCCTGCACCTGCTGGCTTGGTGAAGAGATCAAGCGGCACTTCCAAATAAGCAGGGCGCGGGCGTGCCGTTGCGAAGTTTGAAAACGCCCGCGCCACGGCGTCCTGCACATCCTCAGCGGTGTAAGCGCGTGTGGCATGGGCGGTCACGCTGTGTGCCGCCTGCAACTGCGACCGCATTTCATGTAAGCGGCCACGCCCTTGTGCTGAGTCCGCCACATCAAGGGCTGAGGAAATCACCAGCATATTTGACGAGTCAGACCAGGCTTGTCCCAAAGGCGTGAGAATATTGGTGAGGCCGGGGCCGGTGATGGTGAAGCACACACCGGCTTTGCCGGTGGCCCGCGCATAACCATCGGCCATAAAGCCCGCACCTTGTTCATGGCGGGTCAGCACATGGTTGATTTTGGAGCGTGGCAAGGCGCGATACATTTCAACGTTGTGAACGCCGGGAATGCCAAAGATGGTGTCAACGCCATAGGCTTCCAACAGGGATACAAGCGCTTCGCCAATGGTGGTTTCAGGCATGTCTCAATCGATCCGGTGTGATGTCATCGGGATGAAGCCCGAAGTCTCTAATGTCTTTTGAAATCGGTTGCCGCAATGCCATGGCAGCGGCTGTGACTGAGAGTGCGGGGCACGACTGAATGCCGTAGCCACCTTGGCCCACCGCCCAGAAGAAACCATCTGTAGACGGATCATATCCAATCACCGGATTGCCATCGGGTGCGAAAGTTCTCAGCCCGCCCCATGCATGATCGAGGAGTTCGACTTCAAGCGTTGTGGCCGCCATCAAGCGATCAACCCCTTCGGCAATCGCCATATCATCGGCATAGGCGTCGTGGGGTTCGACGGGCGTTGCATCGGCTGAAGAAACAAGCAATTTGCCACTTTGCGGTTTGGCATACCAGGTTTCACCCACATCAGTGACCATGGGCCAATCTTTGAAATCCAAGCCATCCGGCATTGGCACCATGCCGATGGAACGGCGCTTTGGTGTTAGGCCAACGGGCCTTGCCCCGCAGATATTTGCAACCACATCACCCCAAGCGCCGCTGGCGTTGATGATGGTGGTGACGGTGAGGTGTGAAGCGCCACATTGTACCGTCCACTCCGAACCTTTTCTTGTCGCGGTTTGCAGGGGCGATGATAAAAGTGTCGTGCCTCCCCTCGACTTGAAGATTTTGAGATAGCCACGATGCAGCAGATCCACATCAATGTCAGCGGTATGAGCATCCAGAAAACAGCGCTTGGCATAGCCGGGTTTTAGAACCGGGAAAAGATTTTGGGCTTCTTCAATCGAAATCTCTTCGAGGGCTGAGGCATTTTGCAAAAGTTTTGCCGTGTGCTCTCCTTGTCCCTCAGCTTCAAAAAACAAAGATATGCGCGGCGTCAACAAAGGCACGTCTGTAAAGCCCGGCGGCGGGTTTTTAAAAAAGTGATCACTCGCCCGCGTGAAGGCCAACATCGGTGGCGGGCCATAATTGGGTTCATAGCTGGCGGCACTGCGGCTGGTGGTGTGATAGCCTGCGCGCTCTTCCATATCGATGAGAACAACTTTATGGGTCTCGGCGAGGTGAGCCGCAATCGATGCCCCCGCAATACCTGCACCCACAACTAAAAAATCAAATTGCGCCATAAGGCAATTGTAGCGCCCTGGGCCACTCAATGTCACGTGATAGACGTTGCGCTCTATGATGAGGATTTGTTACGCTTGTCACAACAGGAGCAACCCCATGTCGAAGAAGTCAAATTTCCATCAGCCAGTCTCAGGTTTGGTCACGCCGCGTTTTGGTGGGGTCGCCACGTTCTTTCGCCTGCCTTATGTGGCCATGGAACAGGCTGATGATATTGATATTGGCATTGTGGGCGTTCCTTGGGATGGCGGCACAACCAATCGTCCGGGACCCCGCCATGGCCCCCGCCAAATGCGTGATCAATCCTCCATGGTCAGGCGCATGCATCAGACCTCACATGTCGTGCCTTATGATTTGGCCAATATTGCTGACCTGGGCGATGCGTCCGTAAATCCTGCTGATGTGAATGATGCTTTACAACGGGTGGAAGCACACTTTGCGAATTTGAAAGCCATGGGCATTCGTCCACTGGCGGCGGGTGGGGATCATTTGTGCTCACTCCCCATCTTGCGAGCGCTTGGGAAAAAGCAGCCGGTGGGTATGATTCATTTTGATGCCCACACGGATCTCTATGACGGTTATTTTGGCGGCTTTAAATATACCCATGGCACACCTTTCCGCCGCGCCATTGAAGAGGGTATATTGGACCCCAAGCGCACGGTACAAATTGGATTGCGCGGCTCGATGTATGATCTCGAAGATTTTGAATATGGCGAGAAAATGGGTGTGCGCATGATCCGCATTGAAGAGGCGATAGAAAAAGGTCCGAAAGCGGTGATGGCTGAGGCGCGGGCGATTGTCGGTGACGCTGAAACCTATGTCAGTTTCGACATTGATATGCTGGACCCGGTTTATGCACCAGGCACCGGCACCCCTGAGATTGGCGGCTTTACCACATTCCAAGCCCAGCAAATGCTGCGGGAGTTGCGTGGCCTCAATATTATTGGAGCTGACGTGGTTGAAGTGTCGCCACCCTTCGACCAGTCAGGCATGACTGCTTATGCGGGAAGCGTGATGATGTTTGAAATTCTGTGTTCCATGGCAGAAGCCGTGGCCAAGCACCGTTAGGCGCGGGCTGCAGCTTTTGCCATCAATTCAGCAACCTTTTTGCGGGGTACGTCCGAGAGTTCAGCGACTTTATAGACCATCTTTTCTTCGAAACCGTGCAACTCATCATCACACAACGCGAGTTCCCAGAGATTGGCAATCATGGTGCAGCGGTCATCAATACCCAAAAGATCAGGCAAAGCTTTGGCCAAGGCTTCGATGTTGATGCCGTCGTCTTTGCTACTTACCGCTATCGCCAAGCTTTCCATCGCGGCGCTGCCGTTAATGTACAAGTTGGACTTTAACATGAGCTGTAAACGCTCCAGCTCCACATGGCGGATACGTTTATCAGCAGGCACGATGGCTGCCAGTACCAAGCCCATCAGAAATTTGCGTTGAACAGGTGAAAGCTTGGCAAAGCCGCCGGGTTTGGCCAACAGCACCAATAATTCATCAAAGTGTAGACGCGCCGCTTGACGATGTTCATCTGACACGGGTTGGGGGATTACAATCATAGCGACCTGTTTAAGAGCTGAGACGATCAAACATTATCGCATTCCGATGCACTTGTCTGAGAAAATGTGCAAGTGTTTATGTGGCCGCCAAAGAGACCTCATCCGTCTTGCGCTACGCGCAATCCACCTTCTCCACGTGCCGTGGAGAAGGGACGATAT
>JAYUQS010000200.1:0-7615 GCA_043756645.1 Hyphomicrobiales bacterium
TGATAGGTGAAGGCCAGTTCTGCACCTTGGTCAGCGCAAGATTTTGCGATTCCCCATGCAATCGACCGATTGTTCGCCACACCCATAATCAGGCCGCGCTTACCAGCCATTATGCCATTGCTTTTGTTCATAATTTCTCCGTCGGGCATTTCCATGGCCCTGAATGTGCCATGTCCTTTGCACAAGTCAGGCACTTTAGTCCACTGCCATGCATCGAAGGCGGTAAGTTATCACCAAAGCTGAGTCTATCCAAAATGCTTCGTAATGCGTATCATCACATCATGAACTTAAACGACCTTTCCACACTCACCGCCGCCCTTGGTTTCACCGAGAGAAATGATCCCTTCACTTTGTTTGCGGAGTGGATGGAAGACGCCAAAAAATCCGAACCCAATGACCCCAATGCCATGGCGCTTTCGACTGTTGATGAAGAAGGCCTGCCCAATGTGCGGATGGTATTGTTGAAAGATTTCGATAATAGAGGCTTTGTATTTTACACCAATTTGGAAAGTCAAAAAGGTCAAGAGATTTTGGCCACGGAAAAAGCCGCAGTGGTGTTCCATTGGAAGTCGCTGCGCCGCCAGGTGCGGGTGCGCGGATTGACCGAGCGCGTTGATGACGCTGAAGCCGATGCCTATTTCAAATCCCGTCCGCGTGATTCAAAAATCGGCGCGTGGGCTTCGCAACAGTCACGCCCACTCAACGCGCGTTTTGAATTGGAAACTGCCGTGGCCATGAACACGGCGAAGTTTGGCATTGGTGATATTCCCCGCCCGCCGCATTGGACAGGTACGCGAATCAAGCCGCTATCCATCGAGTTTTGGCATGACCGACCTTTCCGCCTTCATGACCGCGTCGTATTCCGCCGTGAAAAGCCGGATGGTAGTTTTGTGAAAGCCCGCCTATATCCGTAATCATGACTGACACCCGCAAGACCTTAATTCTCACAGGCGCATCGCGCGGCATTGGCCATGCGACGGTAAAACGCTTCTCCACCGCAGGCTGGCGCGTCATCACCTGTTCGCGCCATCCCTTCCCGGAAGATTGCCCATGGGATGCAGGGCCTGATGATCATATTGTGGTTGATCTTGCGTCTTCTGAAGATACGCATAAAGCGATTGCAGTCATGCGCGAAAAATTGGGTGAGCATGGTGGCAAGTTGGATGCCTTGGTGAACAATGCCGCCATCAGCCCGAAGCTTTCCGGCGGTACACGGATGAATTCGCTGGAAACAGCGGAGTTGGATTGGAAAACCGTTTTCCAGATTAATTTTTTCGCACCCATCATGTTGGCGCGCGGGCTTTTGAATGAATTGAAAACCGCGAAGGGTGCGGTTGTGAACGTGACTTCAATTGCGGGCACGAAAGTGCATCCCTTTGCAGGCGCGGCCTACTCCACCTCAAAAGCGGCACTCGCGTCATTGACCCGCGAAATGGCGCATGACTTTGGCCCCCATGGCGTGCGCGTCAATTCGATTTCGCCGGGAGAAATTGAAACCTCAATCTTGTCGCCCGGTACGGAAAAGATCATCCCACACATTCCACTGCGCCGTTTAGGCCAGCCGGAAGAGGTGGCGAAGGCCATCTATTTCCTTTGCACAGAAACCTCGTCTTACATTTCAGGTGCTGAACTCCACATCAATGGCGGTCAACATGTCTAACTGCAACGTGCGGCCCGAGACCATTGCCGCACATGCCCTGTATGCAACCGATGCGGCAACAGGTGCCATTGTTCCGCCCCTGCATTTGGCCACGACCTTTGCGCGGGATGAAAATTATGTACCGCTGCTGAAAGAAAGTTATCAGCGCAACGGTAACCCCAATTTATGGCAGGCCGAAGCAGCTATTGCTGCGCTCGAAAAAGGCCCGGAATGTTTGCTGTTTCCTTCAGGCATGCAGGCGATTGCAACGCTGTTCGAGACCATCCCTGTTGGGGCTCACGTTGTGACGCTTGAAACCATGTACTACGGTACGCGTGATTGGTTGCGCCATTTGGAGGCGAAGGGCCGGATTAGTTTGACTCTGTTCAACGCAGCTGATCCTACGGGCTTGGCCAATGCATTGCGTGCAGGCAAAACAGATCTGGTGTGGATCGAGACTCCATTGAACCCGACGTGGGATGTGGTTGACATTGCAGCGGCTGCAAAGTTGGCACACGATGCCGGAGCTATCCTCGCAGTTGATGCAACAGTCACGGCCGCAGTGACAACTCAGCCTTTAACGCTGGGGGCCGATATTGTTTTCCATTCCGTCACCAAATATCTGAACGGTCATTCCGATGTCTTAGGCGGTGCGCTGATCACCAACGAAGTCAATGAGCGTTGGAAAATGATCCGTATGCTGAGGACCAAAACCGGTGCCGCATTGGCTCCCTTCGAATGTTGGTTGCTGCTCCGGGGCATGCGAACCTTGTTCGTGCGTTACCGTGAGGCTTCGGCCAATGCCAAGGCGATTGCACGGCATTTTGCCGGTCACCCGAAATTGGAGGGCGTATTGTACCCCGGCCTTGCCACGCATTCCGGATATGACATCGCCAAAAAACAAATGCGCGACGGCTATGGCGGTATGATGAGTTTGCTGTTGAATACCGATTTTGCCGGTGCGCAGAAATTCTGCACTAAGTTAAACGTCATCACCCCTGCCACATCACTGGGCGGCTGTGAAAGCTTGGCCGAACACCGGAAAACCGTGGAAGGGCCAGCCAGCCCCGTGCCGGATAATCTGGTGCGCCTGTCCATCGGCATCGAAAATGTGAATGATCTCGTGGCCGATATCGAACAGGCTTTGGCCACACTTTAGCCATCAACATTACAAATATGAAAGCCTGCGACGGAAAACGCTGCACGAAACGTCTTATTGGCACAACAAACCCAATGGAGACGAAAATGAATGTATTTACAAAACTCTCAATCGCATCAGCTCTGATGCTTTCAGCCGCTTTTGGCGTGGCCTCAGCTCAACCGCACGGCATGGGTGAGGGCCACGGTGGTAAGCATGGCGGTGGTAAACACGGCATGCGCATGATTGACGCCAACAATGATGGCGTCATCGGTGAAGATGAAGCCGCAAGCATGGCCGATCATGCCTTTATGCGCATGGATGATGACGGCGATGGAAAAATCACCGAAGCCGAATTCATTTCAGGTCGTCATGGCAAACGCGGTGGCTGGTTCAATTGGAACAGCGACGAGAAAGCGGCTATTGAAAAGCTGCGGAAAGATAAATTCGCTAGCCTTGATGCGAACAAGGACGCGAGTGTTGACAAGGCCGAATTCTTCGCCGAAGCCAAAGCCAAACTCGCCGCCGCAGACTTGGACAAGGACGGTAAAGTAACACCTTGGGAATTCCGCTCAAGTCGTTGATTTCCTTATGTAGGAAAATAACTCTTGACACCGCGCGGTGTTTCTGCCAAAACAGCCATGATCCAGAAATGGGTCATGGCTTTCGTGTCAAGGCCGCCAACAACAGTCTGAGGGTTATCAGGCAGACAACGTTGGACGGCACTGGACAAAACCATTTATTTTGCACCAAATATTGACAAATAGGTATATATTTTATACCATTAATATCCATGATGGTGACTTTCGAGTGGGATCACGCCAAGAGTGCCGCGAATTCTGCTAAGCACGGAATTGATTTCGAGGCAGCGACCAAGCTTTGGGATGATCCACAGTTGTTAGAAATTCCAGCGCGCACGAGTGATGAGCCGCGCTGGTTTGCAGTGGGACGTTTTGAAGGCAAACATTGGTCCGCCGTTTTTACCCGCCGCAACAATGCCGTCAGGTTGATATCAGTGCGTCGCGCACGAAAAGAGGAGATAGCGATTTATGAAAGCTGAAAATTTTGACCGCGCCTTTGATGACGGTGAAAATGTGATGAGCCATTTGGACGTATCAAAAGCCCGACGCGCCAATAGCGAACCCAAACGCATCAACGTTGATTTCCCGACATGGGTTGTGGAAGCATTGGACCGTGAAGCGCAGATGCTGGGCGTGACACGGCAGTCCTTGATCAAGTTGTGGATTGCCGAACGGTTGGGGTGAGGGGCTGCAACGTATTCCCTCATCCGCCCTGTCGGGCAACTTCTCCCGTTGGAAGAAACGGGAGAAGGCTGATGCAATCACCAACGTTCGTTACAAAAACGGGAGGAGGCAGATGTATTTGCCCTCTCCCGTTTTTTCTAACGGGAGAGGGTCCGCGACAGCGGGGGTGAGGGAATTGGCTCACGATGTTGGGCGTATTTTTCTAAAACCGCAAAATCCTCAGCCAACGCGCCACGTTCAACAAACTCACCAAAGCGCCCGCCACATAGGTGAAGGCGGCGGCTTTGAGTACGCTTCGGACGCCTGGCATTTCATCCGTGGGGAGATATGTTTCGAGCACGGGCAGGGCCTTTTTGAAGCTCGCGTCAAATTCGGTTGGCAAAGTAAAAATGTGGATGACGATGGTTGACGCGAGAATGCCCAGCGCCACGGCGATTTCCAGAAACAGCACCACGGGGCTGCGCACCAATGCAAACACCAGCGGTGTGGCCATCAGCACCATGCTGCCGATACGCTCCACGATGATGGTTTTTTTGACCAAGCGTTGCCGCCACATCAGCGGACCATAGCCATCACGGTGTTGTATGGCGTGGGACACTTCATGCGCTGCCACCGCGACGGCTGTGATGGACTTACCTTCGAAATTGGCCTCTGACAGACGCACCGCTTTATCGTCGGGGGAATAGTGGTCACCCCCTTCGATCATTTCCAATTTCACATCTTCAAGGCCAGCATCATCCAGCAAATGCCGCGCCAATTCGCCACCCGTGCCCGGCATGTCCTCGCGCTCAGCGGCATGCTTGCGCATGGTCCAATTGATCCAGAATTGCGGTCCAAAAATCAGAGCGAGAAATGCGGCCAGGCCGAGCAGGGAGAGTAAAAGCATGCCCGATGATAGAGGCCATTGAAACTGCTGCGCAAGCCGCACATGATCGCAGGATGAAATATTTAAAGTGCAACGCGCAGAATCGGGTTGATGTGTTGGAGATGTCGGAGCCTATTGCGGCTGCGGGTGAAATCATCGTGCGGCTGGTGATGTGCGGCATTTGCGGCACCGATGTTGTCAAGGTGTTTGGCGAATACCCCAAGCCACAAAAGCTGGGCCATGAAGTGGTGGGCGTGGTGCATGGGTTGGGTGAAGGTGTGACGCGTTTTGTTGCAGGCCAGCGTGTGGCCTTGGCCCATCATACACCTGATATGACCTCGCATTATTCGCGGCGCGGCAGCGAGACCATGGACCCTCAGTTCAAGTCATCCAATATTGATCCCGGTGGTTTTGCAGAATTCATCCGCGTGCCAGCGGTGTTGGTGAATGCCACAGTGTTGGCCATCCCCGATCATGTGCCGGATGCGCGGGCGGTGTTTGTGGAGCCCATGGCGTGCTGCTTGCGGGCGCTGGACCGTGTCTCGCTTGAGACGGGTGACAGTTGCCTGGTCGTCGGGGCAGGGGCCGTGGGCATGCTGTTCATGCCGCTGCTGCGCGACCTTGGGGTTGTTTCGATTGCTGCGGATGTGCGCGAAGTGCGTATTGAAGCCGCCAAGCAGTGGGGTGCCGTTGCCGGCGGCATTTCCGGAAGGGATGATCTTGCAACTCTTTGCAAACACCACAGCGAAGGCCGCGGCGTTGATTGTACTATTTTGACAATTGTGAATGCAGCCACTGTGGCACTGGCATTAAGCGCCGTGCGCGACGGCGGCACGATTATTATTTTCGGTGGCAAGCCAAGGGCAGAACTGATTTTGCCAATGTGGAATATTTGGTTGCGCGAAATCAATCTGGTTTCGAGTTATTCCGCAACCCCTCAAGGTTTACACCGTGCACTGACGATTTTATCGGGTGAGAGATATGACGGGCTGGAAAACCTGATCAGCCATCAAATGCCACTGGCGCAGGCGCAAGCAGCATTTGAATTGGTGTATCAAGGAAAAACCTCGAAGGCCGTGTTGACCTGTTAGTCAACCCAGAAGGCGCGGACGTTGTCGTCGAGCATAACGGGTACCACTGCAACGTGGCCCTTGTTGATGACGTCAAGGTCAGCAGAGCCGGCATTGAGATCCATCAAGACTTCGTGGCTGCCATCTTTCTTGATGCGCATCAGCGAACCTGCCAAGAAATCCGTTACCAGGAAATTGCCGCTGGCATCCCGTTCCAGTCCGTCGAGATTGCCAATGGGCGCACCCGATCCAAGATTTTTCATTTCCTTGGTGGCCAAATCAATGGTGAATAAATTTCCGCCCACCTTTGTTGAACCATCGTCCTGCATGTCTTTGCCCCAACCGGCCACCAGCAATTTATTGCCGTCGATGACGCGCAAGCCGTTGGAGTGCATGAGATCATCTTTCTCATACCAGACCGACATTTTACCGTCTTTCAAATGCCAGATTTTCTTCTTCGCAATATCGGTGACATAAACAGTGCCATTCTTGTCAACGGCTGTGTCGTTCAGGAACACGGCACCTTCAGCTGGATAACGATTGCTGATTTTGCCCGTGCGGGTATCAATCTCAATCAGATTATCGATATCAGAAACGTAGAGTTTGAAACCATGGATGACCATGCCCTTCGGCGCGTTCAAGCCTTCAACCCATTTTAATTGTTCAAGTTTGCCATCGCGGGAGACTTTCGAAATGAAGCCATTGCCGTCTTTGTCCAAAGGCGCGCCGCCAACGTTCGAAACGTAAAGCACTTGATGAGAAATATCGAGCTCTACGCTTTCAGGGTGCGAGAAACCGCCGAGCATCCAGAGTTCCTTGGTGTGGGCTTGTGCTGTGGCGGTTGCACCGATTAGCAAGGCGACAGTTGCAGCTGAGGCCAGAAGTGATTTAATCATTACCCTTACTCCCTAATTTACAATTTGTTTACATTTGTATCTTTTGAAAAACATTGCAAGTTCAAAGATTTGGAACCATCAGTTGTGGTTAAATTTAATAAATGTGGTTAAGGAGTGAGGCATGATCAGCACGGAACAACGTATCGACGAATTGGAAATGCGGGTAGCGCACCAAGACAAAACCATTGCCGAGTTGAATGATATCGTCACGGCGCAGTGGAAAAAGCTTGAGATGATGGAGCGGCAGTTGCGCCGTTTAGGCGAGGAGCTTGAGGCGATGGACTCCCAGGACGCCCCCGCAGCACATCAAAAACCGCCACACTATTAAGTGAGTTGGCTGGGGCGGGAGGGATCGAACCTCCGAATGCCGGAATCAAAATCCGGTGCCTTACCGCTTGGCGACGCCCCAGTAGCATATTAAGTGGCGTTCATCAGAACGCGAGGCGGTCTTTAGCTGCTTCGACCATGCGCTGCAACTGTCTTGAATGGACAAATTGCAGCACATGAAGAAATTGTTTATTTACGTCCAATCATCAATCCTGCGGCTGGAACTGCAAGGCCGGCAACAACGGCTTTTATGATATCGCCGGGGATGAAGTTGTACAGTCCCCAGTTGAGGGCGGCTTGAATTGCGGTTTGACCTTCTGGAACCACGCCCGTTGTGGACGCCCAAATGGCAAGCCAAATCAGGCCGGGCACATAAAGCACGGCAGCTCCGGCCAAGGTGGCGAGCGCGGATTTG
>JAYUQS010000201.1:0-2848 GCA_043756645.1 Hyphomicrobiales bacterium
TGCTGCGATGCTGTCAAATCTCGGCGACGAAGTGTTGGTCGAGCAAATGGTCACCGGCGCCGTCGCCGAACTCATCATCGGCATCACCCGCGATCCGCAGTTTGGTTTAGGATTGGTCATTGGTGCAGGTGGTATACTCACCGAACTGCTGCAGGATACTGCTACACTGCTCCTGTCCACCAACCGCAACGAAATAGAAACCGCACTCAAATCCCTGAAAGTCTGGAAACTCGTCGAAGGATTCCGCGGTAAATCTGGCGATGCAGAAGCAGCCCTCAAGGCCATCGAAGCTATCACAAGTTTCGCAGCAGCACATTCGGATAGATTGGAGGAGCTTGATGTGAACCCGCTGCTGGTGCTGCAAAAAGGCGCTGTGGCCGTGGACGCGCTCATAAGGATGCGCTAACCTTGCGTTAGGCTTCGAGGATAAGGACCCACCATGAAAAGAACATTCTATGTGAAGGCCATTTGGGATGATGAAGCTCATGTATGGTATTCCGAGACAGATGTTGAAGGCCTCTTTATTGAAACAGCCACTCTGGAAGAATTCGAAGAAATCATGCCTGAGTTGGCTCGCGACATGATTTTTGCAAACCACACGTCTACGCCTGAACTTCAATCTTTGTCGCCCGAAGATTTGTTCGCAACAGTTACCTGGATGCCTCCGACCCAAATTCCAAACGCAGCATGATTTGCCGATAGGCTTTTACAAAGACATGGTGAAAGAACTGCTGCGAATTGGCTTTATTTATGAGCGACAAGCGAAGGGCTCGCACGAACAATGGGGAAATGTCAGAACCAAGGTTTCAGTAACTGTCCCACGAAATCTATACAGCCGACACACAGCAAATGGCATACTGAAAAAAGCCGGAAGCACCAAGAAATTCTAATGGCATGAAACGGCGACTTCGAACCACGACCATAATTGTCGCAATATTGCTGGCAACAACCTATGCTTGGCTCACCTTCACATCAGTATCAGCCAAAGATTTGCCACTACTTAAAAATGGCGACATAATTTTCCAAACCTCTCGTAGTTCTCAAAGTTCATGTTTCAAGTAGCAAAGGATTAATCATGAAACGCACTTTTTTTGTCAAAGCGATTTGGGACGATGAGGCGAAGATATGGATTTCAGAAACTGATATTGAAGGGCTGTTCATTAATGCAAAAGACTTGAGTGAGTTTGAGGAGGTCGTAAATGAATTCGCTGGCGAATTGGTGCTGGAAAACCATTGGAAAAATGCAGGCATTCCACCTGAAGTCGCTGGCAACACGGTTCCAATTATCCTTTGGCAAAAGCCTGATGACTCGCGTCAAGCTGCCTCATGCCAGACGGATTTTATCGTGATGTGATCAAAGAATTGAAAGCCTTGGGGTATGCTTATGCAGATCATGCAAAGGGTTCACATGAAAAATGGAAAGCAGAGGGTCGCGAAATTTTGATCGTTCCGCATAACCTTGATAATCGCCACACGGCAAATTCTATCTTGAAAAAATCCGGAAGCACCAAGAAATTCTGATCATGACCTCCCCCATCCACACCACCCGCAACGGCCCTGTCCTTGAAGTCACTATTGACGGCGAAGGCCAATGCCACCCTGCTCCTGCCCATCAACCGCAACGAAATACAAACCGCACTTAAATCATTCAAAGTCTGAAAACGCGTCGAGAGTTGTGGCAGTGGAGGCGCTTGTTAAAATGCCTTGACGGGCATATACCTCTCAGAGAAAAGGACTGATCATGAAACGCACATTTTATGTCAAGGCCCTCTGGGATGACGAGGTCAACGTCTGGTACTGCGAAAGCGACATTTTGGGCCTCCACATAGAAACCAAGACGTTGGATGAATTTGAAGTGGTCATGAACGACGTGGCAATGGAACTTATCTTGGATAATCACTTGCGACAACATGATATATTCAGCTTGCCGATCAAGGAATGGGTGCCGACCATCCTTTGGCAGAGGCCGTTGGAAGAAAAAGCGGCGGCCTAAATGCCAGACGGTTTTTACAGGGATTTGGTGAAGGAACTCTCCAGAATTGGTTTCAAATTCCAGCGGCAGACCAAAGGTTCCCACGAGAAGTGGCATAAGGCAGAAACCGGGACTTCGGTCAACGTTCCGTTCAATCTAAAAAAGCGACATACGGCCAATGCCATCCTCAAGGATGCAGGCAGCACCAAGAAATTCTGATCATGACCGCCCCTATCCACACCACCCGCAACGGCCCCATTCTCGAAGTCACCATTGACCGGCCCAAGGCCAATGCCATTGATGCTGCGACGTCGCGCATCATGGGCGAGGTTTTTGCTTCGTTTCGCGATGATCCGGAATTGCGTGTCGCCATTCTCACTTCAACGGGTGAAAAGTTTTTCTGCCCCGGCTGGGATTTGAAAGCTGCGGCGCAAGGCGAAGCACCAGACTCAGACTATGGTGTGGGCGGCTTTGGTGGCTTGCAGGAATTGAAGGGTCTCAACAAGCCCGTGATCTGCGCCGTGAATGGCCTTGCCTTTGGTGGCGGCTTTGAAATCATGATCGCGTGTGACATTATCATTGCTGCTGATCACGCCACCTTCGCCCTCCCCGAGATCAATTCTGGAACCGTGGCTGATGCCGCAACCATCAAACTCCCGCGTTTCATCCCGCATCATGTGGCCATGGAAATGCTGTTCACGGGTCGGCGCATCGACACATCAGAAGCCAAGCACTGGGGTATCATCAACGAAGTTGTGGCGGCTGATCAACTCTTGCCCCGCGCCCGCGCTTTAGCCGCGCAACTCGCTGAAGGACCGCCACTGGTTTATGCTTGCATCAAGGAAATCGCCCGCGAGACCCAGCACCTCACTATTC
>JAYUQS010000202.1:0-7602 GCA_043756645.1 Hyphomicrobiales bacterium
TCAAACCTGGACCTTCCGGCTACGTTAACCGGTCAATCCAATCCCGTTGCCCCTCCATCCAGGCTCACCGTCATGAGCAGGACCCCGTTGGAGAAGGCAAGAAGACACATGGAACATAATGGGAACATTGTCAAGAGGTATTTTTAAGGATTTTTACCCCAACCCGCAAAGCGGGGAGGGGCAGGGGTGGGGAGGCAACCACACGAGACCATCTTAAAATGCGAGGTAAAACCTCCCTCACCTGGCGCTTCGCGCCGTCCTCTCCCGCAAGCGGTAGAGGTGAAGAATTGTGACATAAAGTCACTTCTCCCGCTTGCGGATGGGGGGACTTTGAATAAAAATACGCAACCCTGCCCCGTCACTTTTCGGGTGGCACAATCTTGCCTTCCCCTGCATAAGCCGCCCACAACAACCGAGCACCCCTGATGGCCCCCGCTGAAAATCGAGATACCAAACAAGGATTCATTTATGCAGGTGGTGCTTATTTTATCTGGAGCATACTCCCACTTTATTTGAAACTGCTGGACCACATGCCCGCTTGGGAAATTGTGCCACACCGCATCTTGTGGTCTTTGCCCGTCGCCGGTTTTGTTATCTGGTGGGCGGGGCTTGCGGGCGATGTAAAAGCTGCTCTTTCCAATCGGCGCATGTTGGGCCTGGTCATCGTCACCTCCGTCTTGATTACCATCAATTGGGGCACTTATGTTTGGGCCGTCACGACAGGCCGCGCACTTGAAACCGCACTTGGTTATTACATCAACCCGTTGTTCTCGGTGTTTCTGGCGGCCCTGTTGGTGGGAGAAAAATTGAACCGTGTACAAATGTTTGCAATCAGCCTTGCAGCCCTGGCCGTTGGCGTATTGGCATGGGAAATTGGCAGCCTGCCTTGGGTGTCGCTGATACTCTGCGTGTCTTGGGGCTTTTATGCCTATTTCAAAAAGACCCAAGCCATCGGCCCACAACAGGGCTTCTTCCTGGAAGTGCTCATGCTGTCAGTACCGTCGCTGTTGATGTTGATATGGTTTGACTACAACGGCACCGCCCACTTCATGCACACAGGCTGGCGCGACGCTGCAACGCTGGCAGCAACCGGCCTGCTCACCGCCATCCCGCTTATTCTTTATGCCATGGGCGCCAAACTCCTCCGCCTCACCACCATCGCCATCATGCAATATTCAGCACCAACCATGATTTTTCTGATCGCAGTGTTCATTTTCAAAGAGCCATTCAGCGCCTACAAAATGGCAGCCTTCGCGCTGATCTGGACAGCACTGGTGATTTATACGTGGTCACTGGTGAAGGCGCATAAAGAAAACGGCTGAGGCTTTTCAACTGACAATGTGAGGCTTGAACATTGCTTCAAAACTGACATTGTGATATCCAACAGATTATTGTGTATCATGGAGTAAAAAATGCACGTGGCCAAATGGGGCAATAGCCTGGCAGTTCGTTTGCCGAAGGCATTGGTCGACCGACTTAAACTGGAAGCCGGCGATGAGTTGCAAATTGTTGAGGCAACAGAGCAGGCGCTCGCAGTGGCGCGTGCCACGCGCAAATCGGATGTTCTCAAAGAGTTGAAGAAATTTCGATTTGAATTACCCGCAGACTATAAGTTTGATCGAGATGCGGCAAACCAAAGGTGAAAGCGTTCTTTGACAGTAACATTCTGATTTATGCTTTTTCAACAGATTATCGTCGAGAACGCGCCATTGAGGTTATTGCTTTGGGAGGCAAGATCAACGTTCAAGTTTTGAACGAGTTCACGAACGTCATGCTCAAAAAACAAAAACTGTCTTGGACCAACATTGAATTGGCCATCACTGCGGTCAATAGGTTGTTTCCAGATATCCAGTCGATAACACCTGTCTTGCACAGTTCTGCGTTAAGAATTGCGCGACGTCATAAACTCAGTTTCTACGACGCCCTCATTGTCGCGGCAGCGATTGCAGCTGAATGTGAAGTGCTGTTCAGCGAAGACATGCAGGACGGGCAAAAGTTTTCAGGACTACAGGTCATCAATCCGTTCGTCGGGAAGTAACGGCAGTGCGCTTGATATATAAGGCTGCAATTACCTGCTGGAGATTACCTGTCAAAAGTCCTGCCTGACTGGGAAAAGAGGGTCCAAATACCACTAAAAGTGGAATTCCTAAAACACAACTTGACCTACAGGCAAGTATCGGAAAAGCTATCAGAAATGGGGATCGTGGAATCGGAGCCGAATATCCGAAACAAGCTCGCCCGTGGCACATTCAGCGCGGTGTTTTTGGTTCAATGTCTGACAGCAATAGGGGCAAAGGAGTTGCGGCCAGACTAGCAAGCTTTTCCAGCTTCTTACTCGTGTTAGTGCTGGTCGCTGGCGCTTCTTACTGGGTGATAATTTGGGGCTGGTCACAAGAGTTTGTGTATAGTCGGGATGCCGACAATTACACCAACCAGTATTCCGCTAACACCTATAGCCCAGAGTATCATCGCTGCATTACTCTTCCCCCTCATCTCCAGCGCGACTGCAAAAACGATGCAGAAAACAAAAAACGTGACTATCAGAGGGATGAACAAGACCTTGTAGCTCAGAAAACCTCTGCTCTTTGGGCTTACATAATGGGGGCCGCTGCCGTCCTCGGTGTTGGACTGAGTAGTCTCGGTGTGTGGTTGATTTGGACAACATTTAACGCCACGCGTGAGGCCAATTCGATTGCTCGTGAGACGGGGCAGACTCAAACTCGCGCCTATGTTCACGTCGAAAAATACAGACCTTATGCCTGGAAGGTAGGCGACAGATTTTATGCCAGCATCGAGATTTTCATAAAGAACAGCGGTCAATCCCCCGCGATTCTTCATGCATATAACATCGAGTGGAGTTGCGCCTCTGGAAATCCGAATGGAACTATATCTGTGAAATTCGACACAAAAAGGGAAATTGGCCCACATGCCGGATTTACAATAGTCCTCCCAATCGACACGGCCATCAATGATCGGATGACTATGAACAAAATTGAGGTCACTCTGCGATACGTTTACATCGATATCTACAATGTTAGAGCACACAAGAGCGTTAGGTATGCCAACTATTTCACACTCGAAAAATTGCCCGCTGATTCGACGCCAGAAATGCGAACTCCTATGGAAGACGGAAATTGTTTGGGGGCTGTTGATCTGGATGAGCGTTGGCTGGATATCAAGCGTTGGTCGCCACCATACGATGATGAAGATAACAGCTAAAAAGGCTAACAGCCCCGCCCACCTCACTTAGCACCGCCCCGCGCTTGGTGCGCTTGATACATAAGGCCGCGCGAGTTGGCTGGGGGACTAGGATTCGAACCTAGACTAGCGGAGTCAGAGTCCGAGGTCCTACCGTTAGACGATCCCCCAATTGGGATGGGCGCTGTTTAGCGGTCCCCTCGCGGAATGGCAAGTATAGCCGAAAAATCAGTTGCGGAATTGCTTCAGCAGATTGGCCAGGCTTTCCTGTTTGTCGGCCATTTGCGCAGGCGATGGTGGTGGTGGTGCAACGGGTGGCGGCAATGCGCCGCCGGGACCTGGACTGCGGCGTAAGCCTGATTGCAGGTTTTGTGCAGGCGCTGGAGGCGGTGCTGCGCGCTGGGCCTGTCCAAAACCACTTTGGAGGTTTGGTGGTGGTGCAACAGGTGCAACAACAGGCGTTGCCACCGCTGGCGGAACTTCAACCGCGTAATTGACTGAATCCGGACTATAGGTTTGCGCGCGCCACCGGTTGACGATTTCATGCAGGAAGGTGTCGTCGGGCAAATCATTGGACCAATTCTTGGTGAAGCTTGCTGTGTTGGAGCGCGGCAATTCATGCGCCGGCAACATGTCAAACTTGATGCGCGTTGGCAGGGCCACACCTTCACCAAAGGTGATGGCTTCGCCGGTGCCCATGGTGGGCATGAATTCCAACAGCGATGCTGCGGCGTCAGAAATGCCGGCTTTCAAAATATCCTGGTCGCGTTCATTGGTGAGGCGCAGCGAAAAAATTGTATTGCACTGGGACAGAATAGTCGGATCCAATTCTGCCGGGCGCTGCGAAACAATCGCCAGTGACACGCCATATTTACGGCCTTCTTTGGCAATCTTGGAAATCGCGCGCTTGGTGGGCTCAAAGCCCATTGTTTTGTCATTTGGTACATAACGATGGGCTTCTTCACAGACGAAAGTGATTGGAATCTTGCCCGCACTCCACACGCCAAAATCAAAGGCAAGACGCGCCAGAACAGATACAACCACGTTGATGATTTCAGATGGCAAGCCACCCAATTCCAAAATTGCAATTGGCTTTCCATTCACCGGAATACGGAAAATGCGGGCCAGCACAGCCGCCATATTGTCTTGCACGGTGAGCGATCCGAACATGAAACTATAACGCGGATCACGCGACACCGATTCAAGTTTGGCTTTCAGGCGCTTGTAAGGTGAGAGATCATTGCGCAATTCAAGTTTGCCCATGAACTCATCAATCACACCCAGCAAATCCGAAGTCCGGTAGGGAATCGGTGTATCAACTCCAACGTTTTGCGTATCAATCGCCGCAACTGTATTGCGTGAAATACCTGCTTTGTCACGGCGTTGATTGGCCAGATAGCGCTGCTTAGCCATCGGGATCAGTTCGCGCAGAATTTCCACGTCAGCATCACGACTCGCCTGCTGGCCGACAAGAATTTCAACAGCTTCATCGAAATTTAACAGCCAGAACGGCAATGACATGTTTTCCGGCGTGATGATTTCTGACATGCCTTGGAAGCTTTGCGCATATTCGCGGTGCACATCCAACAACAGAATATGAGCTTGCGGGTTCTTTTCCAAAATGCGGCGCAAGATCAGCGCTACGGTGCAGGATTTACCCGTACCCGTGGTTCCCAAAATCGCAAAATGCTTTCCCAACATTTCGTCGATCTTGATCATCGCGGGAATGGTGGGGTCTTGTTGAATGTGACCAACACGCACCGAACTCGCGGCGTCACAGGCATAGGCCAAAGCCAGCTCCGAACGGTTGGCGCGATAGACCGCATCACCCAGTGAGGGATAGCTTGACACACCGCGACGAAACGCGCTCGGTACCCCATTGGCACCCTTAGGTAACTCACCGATAAATTCGACCTCGACAATCCGCAATTCTTTTTCATTGGGATTATTGGACGGTGAAGGTGCACTCAAGGCCGAGACCAACGCCAGTGTAATGGTGGTCGCGGTTTCAGCTTTTAACAGCGTACCAATATCAGGGCTGCGCTGGGCATCGGAAAACACTTGATCTTGCGCATCCAGCATGATCACGGCATGCGCACCTGTGACGGCAACAATGCGGCCCATGCGTTCCGTATCATGGTTCATGGGCAATGGTGCTGCGACGGGAGAATGAGCTGATAATATGGCTGTTGCTGACATGATGCTCACTGAAGTCCTGTTGTAAGAGGTAATTTCGCCGGGCCATGTTCGGCCAATGGAATGAAGACGCTGACACGCGTGCCGGCACCTTTTGCTGATTGAATGCGCAAGTCTCCGCCATGCAAGCGCGACAAGGCATGGGCAATTGGCAAGCCCAAGCCTGTGCCCTCATGGCGCTTGTTAAAGCCGGCCTCCACTTGTCCAAACGGGCTCATGGCCGTTACAATTTCAGCGGCATCCATGCCGGGACCCGTGTCGCTGACTGAAATCGTGGCAAAGCCTTCGACTTGCACAGTCGCATCAAGCCGCACCCTACCCCACTCTGGCGTAAATTTCACGGCGTTGGACAACAGGTTGATGATGATTTGTTTCAGGCGCAAAGGATCTGCCATCAGCATTGGCAGGTCATGCTGCACATGGCTTTCAACAGCGATATTCTTTTCTTTTGCTTTGGCATCGGTAATCAACAACGTCGAGTCGAGTATCAAAATGAGGCTCGTAGGCTCGGCGTCAACCGATAGCTTTCCGGCTTGAATTTTCGAGACATCCAGAATGCCATTGATCAGCGCCAGTAAATGTTCGGCTGCCTGCTTGATATACTCCGAATATTGCTGCGTTTTCTCAGGCCCTGTCGCTGTGCGCGTGGCCAACATATCTGAAAAACCGATAATGGCATTCAGTGGCGTGCGCAATTCATGGCTCATATTGGCAATAAACTCGGACTTGGCTTTAGAGGCCAATTCTGCGTCAACCTTGGCGGCATTGAGAGCAAGCGCATTCTTTTGTTGCCGCGAGGCTTGGCCAAAGCTGTCACCATACTCGGCGATCAACGACCCCTCTCGAAACAAACTTTTACCGAAACTACGCATACGCCATCACCCCAATTTGATAGGTTTACAGCCAAGGACGTCAATTTGCGGTTAATGTTATTCAACTTGTTTGGTTCAATTTGCGGTTTCGCTTTACCCCCGCCCGTAAGGTGCTAAGGTGCGCCCAACAACATGATTATGGTGGATGTGCTTGTTCCGGGTGGATTTGCCCGTTGTGAACGCATATTGCCCGAAAGGTACAACTTGGACGCGTCCAGCAACGGAACCAAAGGTTCCGGAGGCCGCGGCGGCAAAAATGGGCACATGCGAAGTGGGCACATGCCGCGCGGCAATTCTGGATCCGGCAAGCAAAACCTGCCGGACGGCGAATGCTATGGCGCACTTGACCTTGGCACCAATAATTGTCGCTTGTTACTGGCCCGGCCGACGGATCGTGGCTTTGTCGTCGTCGATGCCTTTTCGCGCATCGTGCGTTTGGGCGAAGGCTTGGGCAATTCCGGCCGCCTGAAAGACGCCGCCATGGACCGCACCATTGAAGCTTTACGCGTCTGTTCCAACAAATTGAAATGGCACAAGGTTTCAAAAGCCCGACTTGTGGCCACCGAAGCTTGCCGTCTGGCTGAAAATGGCCCGGCTTTCATCGAGCGTGTCACTTCCGAAATCGGGCTGGAACTTGAAATCATCAACCGCGAAACAGAAGCCATGCTGGCGGCGGCAGGTGCGGAAGCGTTGATCGGCGAAGATGCCAAATCTGCCATCGTGTTTGATATTGGTGGCGGTTCCACCGAAGTCATGTGGGTGGGCCGCAAAGCAGAGGGTGGTGATGTAAAGGCCTGGATCTCGCTTGCCGCAGGTGTGGTCACACTTTCAGAACGCCACGGTGGTGGCCGCGATGTAACGCCTGAAGATTTTGACGCCATGCGCGCCGATGTCGAAAAACTGTTGCGCCCTTTTGTCGAAGAAGTGACAGCATTGAATGCCGGCGCACCCGGCCCCGATCATTTGCTCGGCACCTCCGGCACCGTAACAACCATTGCAGGCGTACATTTGGGCTTGCGCCATTACGACCGCTCCATCGTTGACGGCTGCTGGCTTGATGGCGAAGACGCAACCCGCGTGACCGACCAACTCCGCCGCATGAACTATGAAGAGCGCACCCGCAACGGCTGTATCGGGCGTGAACGCGCTGATTTGGTTTTGGCAGGTTGTGCTATATTGGAAGAAATTCGTGCCGCTTTTCCGGGCCTGCGTATCCGCGTTGCGGATCGCGGGCTTCGCGAAGGCATACTCGCACATCTCATGAAAGCCGACGGCCATCTGGGCCGCCGCATTTAAGGACGAAACATGGCCAGACCCGGCGATCGTAACAAGCTCT
>JAYUQS010000203.1:0-2833 GCA_043756645.1 Hyphomicrobiales bacterium
GACTTTACCGCCGATTTTTCGATCTCCGCGTCGAAGGCCGGGATGATGCTGTTTGTCGGTGGCTTGGTGGTGGGAATTGGTGCACCGGTGTTCGCAGCCATAACCAGCAAAATTGAGCGGAGATATATTTTGACAGCGGCGCTTTTACTTTATGCCGTAGGACACGCAGCTGCCGCTTTAGCCCCGAGTTTTGAACTGCAACTTTTCATTCGTGCCGTGACGGTTGTGGCTGCAGCAGTCTTTACGCCCCAAGCCGCATCGACTGTTGGTTTATTGGTACCGCCTGAAAAACGGGCGGGTGCGATTGCCTTCATTTTCATTGGTTGGTCAGCAGCTTCCGTCGCTGGCATTCCCTTGGGCACTTTACTGTCCGACGCTTTTGGCTGGCGTGCGGTTTATAGTGTCATGGCGGGACTATCAGTGCTTGCAGCCTTGTGCGTCTGGTTTACGTTGCGGCCAAAATTATTTGTAACGCCACTCAACCTTGCGGCATGGAGGGAAACCTTTTCGTCGCCGCTGTTGTGGCTGGTCTTCGTGGTCACGCTGTTTTCAATGTCGGCGCAGTTTACCATGTTCAGTTACATCGCACCAATTTTGCGCGATGGCTTTGCTGCAACACCCGCAATGATTTCGATCATGTTTGCAGTTGTTGGTGTGGCGGGTGTCACTGGCAATACGATTGCGTCCCGTGTGGTCACAAAGTTCGGTATTGATCGCGTAATTGCCATTGGTTTGCTGTCGCTGTGTGTTGGCTTTCTCGGTTTCATTGTCTTTTGGGGGCAGATCTGGCCAGCAATGGTCGCGGGGGTGTTTTGGGGGCTTGGATCATTCTCTTCCAATTCCTTGCAGCAAAGCCGGCTTGTGGCTCTGGCTCCCCATCTCGCAGCCGCAACTGTGGCGCTCAATACTTCGGTGGTTTATCTCGGACAATCCGTGGGGTCTGTCGCAGGCGGGCGCATGATTGATGCAGGCCATATCACCTGGACCCCGATGGTCGCTTTAGCTTTCATGGTGGTGGCCGTCGCGTTGTCGCTTTCAGCTGAGCGACTTACGCACCCGAAAGCTTTGGCGACTTCAGCAATACCCTGAGCACTTGCGCCAAATCCTGACCACGCTTTAAGATTAAGCCACCTTGAGCAATTACGGAATATTGCCCTTGTTTGCGGGCCAAGTCAGGGTCTTTGACGATGCGGTAAAGCGGTTGTTCGGAAGCCCGGCGAAACACTGAGAAGGTTGCCTTGTCCCTGCCAAAATCCATGGCGTAATCGCGCCATTCGCCCGCAGCGACGAAACGACCATAGAGGTTTAAAATAAGGCTCAACTCTTGCCGGTCAAAGGACACAGGTCTTGGGGATACGGGGAAACGCAAAACTTCTGCGCTGGTTTCCCCGCTTGACTGCTGATCAACACTATTCTCCATGCCGGAACCTCTTTTTGCCCGTTGTCATGATAGTGAGACAATGAGGTGCTTGCTTCGATTTGGCAAGGCCATCTCAACCCAAGACAAAATATCCAATTTCTGCCCCAATTGGACCAAGTCTTGGCCACCTTGCAGGATGATAACATCCAGGTTGCCTCGATAGCCCGGCTGAGCGGCTCCGGTTCCAAGCCCCCCAGCCCCCCTGAGCCTTACGCTCGGCCGGGTCTTTATTGTGTGAGTTTGTTTGTGAGGCGTAAAGTTTTGAGCGGCCGGTTGTTACCGGCCGTTTTTTTGTGGGCTTGACCAAAGCTACCAGAGCCCCATATCTGCCATCTGAATTTCAAGAGGCAATGATATGGCAAAACCAGCGAAAACAGAAATCGGAGAACCACAGGCCTTTCAAGCTGAAGTGGCAAAGCTTCTGCAGCTGATGGTGCATTCGGTTTATTCGGACCGTGATGTGTTTCTGCGGGAATTGATCTCCAACGCCTCGGACGCCCTCGACAAGCTGCGCTATGAAGCCATTGCCAAGCCAGAGTTTTTGGAAAAAGAGCCAATGCTGTCGATCAGTATCAAGGCTGATAAGATCGGGAAAACGCTTACCCTCGCTGACACAGGTATTGGCATGTCGGCCGATGAGCTTGCGGGAAATCTGGGTACAATCGCAAAATCAGGGACCGAAGCCTTTGTGAAGAAGGCGAAAGACGCACCAGATTTGATTGGGCGGTTTGGTGTAGGCTTTTATGCGGCCTTTATGGTGGCGGATAAAGTTGTTGTGACCTCGCGCAAGGCAGGCAGCAATAAGACTCATACCTGGGAGTCCGATGGTCTCGGCACTTTTACAGTTAAAGAAGCTGAGAAGTCCCCACGCGGCACGTCAATTACGTTGCATCTCAAAGATGACGCAAAGGATTTTCTCGAAGCCTGGAAAATTGAGAGTGTTGTGAAAGCTTATTCCGATCACATTGCCCATCCCATCCTGCTCGCAAGCGAAGACGAGCCAAGACAAATCAATTCCGGCAGTGCGATTTGGACACGCTCTAAATCAGAGGTGACAGCAGAGCAGCACAAGGAATTTTATGGCGCTCTGGCCCATGCCGCTGGTGAGCCCGCTCTCACCATTCATTACCGAGCAGAGGGGCGGCATGAATATAATGTGTTGCTCTATGTGCCGGGTGAAAAGCCGTTCGACCTCTATGACCCTGAGCGCAAGGGCCGCCAGAAGCTTTATGTGCGCCGCGTGTTTATTGCCGATGATGCGGCTCTGCTGCCACCTTATCTGCGTTTCATCAGAGGCGTGGTTGACTCATCTGACATGCCGCTGAACCTGTCGCGTGAGATGTTGCAAAACAATCCCGACGTTGCAGCTGTGCGTAAAGCTGTCACCAACCGTGTGCTGCAGGAATTGAAAAA
>JAYUQS010000204.1:0-7563 GCA_043756645.1 Hyphomicrobiales bacterium
TCTTCAAAAGCAATGAGGTCGCCCGTATCCAGGCCAAGCGCGTGCCGGACATCTACAGGAATGGTAATCTGGCCTTTTGATGTTATTGTTGCAGTTGACATAATTTCCTTACCTTAAAGTAAGGAATCAGAAAAATCAACTCCCCACTTCTTGACCATACCCGCCTCTATCAGATCGACGATCTGACCGTCGAGGATGGTGGTTGAGAGCAGGAAACGAAAAAGCGCCTATGACAGCACATGATACCAACCGTCATTTGAATTGACTTTTTCTGCCCGACCACAACACCCCATAAATCCCTTCCCCCTTGTGGAGGGCTATCGCCAAAGGGACCTCATCCGCCCCGTTGGGGCACCTTCTCCATCTGCGATGGAGAAGGGACAAACCCCAACATATTGTCCCTTCTCCATCGCAGATGGAGAAGGTGGATCGGGCGAAGCCCGAGACGGATGAGGTCCCTTTGGCGTCATATGCAATTGCCCCAGCCTCAAGTCGGGGAAGAAACCCTATTTCTTGATCTTCAGAGCGATAAATCGCGTTTCCGAAGCCTTGCCGGCCTTGGCCGCCAACAACAGCACCGACGACTTGCCAGCTTTTTCAGCATCTTCAATTGCCTTTGAAATATCAGCTGCCACTTCAACCGGCTTGCCGCCCGCTTCCATGATCACATCACCAACTTCAAGGCCCTTATCAAGCGCAGCGCCTTCTTTGGCCACTTCGGTGATGACGGCACCTTTGACTTTTTCCTCGACCTTGTAACGCTCACGCAACTCATCCGTCAGCGTGGCCGCAGTCATGCCGAGTGTCGTCACAGTTGTCGCGGCAGCACTGTCTGACTTTTTCTTGTCATCAGCAGCCACAAGTTTTTCACCGTCCTCCAACCGACCAATGGTCACGTTGAACGATATTTCCTTGCCCTTGCGGATCACTTTCACCGCCACAGTGGAACCAATTTCCGTTGTCGACACCGCTTTGGGCAGTGCCTTCATATCCTTGATGGGTTTGCCGTTGAATTCGACAATCACATCGCCGGGCTCAATGCCAGCGGCCTTGCCGGGGCTACCATCCGTTACATCAGCCACCAGAGCGCCGGAATTTTTCGGCAGACCCATGCTCTCAACAATTTCGTCGGACATGGATTGTACGCGCACACCCAACCAACCGCGCCGCGTCTCACCATATTTCACCAGCTGATCGACAACACCCTTGGCGGTGTTGGAAGGCACCGAAAAACCAATCCCGACAGAACCACCCGTGGGTGAGAAAATCGCGGTGTTGATGCCCATCACCTGACCGTTGAGATTAAACAGCGGACCACCGGAATTGCCCTTGTTAATGGCAGCATCGGTTTGAATAAAGTCGTCATAAGGACCGGCATTGATGTCACGGTTGCGCGCTGAAACAATACCCAGCGAAACCGATCCACCAAGACCAAACGGGTTGCCAATCGCCATCACCCATTCGCCAATGCGCAACGTATCGCTATCGCCAAAAACCACAACCGGCAAAGGCTTCTCCGGCTTCACGCGCAATACAGCTAAATCTGTTTTCGGATCGCGCCCCACAAGTTCAGCCTTCATCACCGTGCCGTCTTGTAAGTGTACCTGAATGGCTTCAGCACCTTCAACCACATGATTGTTCGTCACCACAAGACCTTGCGCATCAATGATGAAACCAGATCCCATAGAGCTCACGGTGCGACCACCAGAATCGCCTGATCCTTCGTCCTGCTTCTTCTTGAAAAAGTCATCAAAGAAATCTTTGAACGGCGAATCTTCCGGCAAATCCGGCACTGTCGGCACTGCCGTGGAACCACCGCCCAATTTGGTCTCGACTGAAATTTCAACAACGGCCGGCAAAAGCTTATCGGCAAGATCAGCCACATTCGGCAGCACTTGGGTTTGCTGCGCCAAAGCCGAGGTTGTCCCCATCAAGCTTTGCGGTGTAACAAGCATCGCTGAGGACAATGCCAAAACACTAAACAACCATGTCACTGCCTGCTGCCGCTTCATTTCAACGTCTCCATTTTTATCAACGTCATCCCGACGAAAGTCGGGATCTTTCCACCACCGGATTCCGGCTTTCGCCGGAATGACGGTTCGTTGTTAATTCATCTGCCAAATTGCATCACTCATTGTGGTGTTGTAACTTGCGCCTTATCTTTTTGCGTACCGAAGTATTTGAAGAAGTCAGACTTCGGATCCATCACCAGAGTTGTGCCTTCAGCGCCCAAGCCCTTGGCATAAGCCTGCATTGAGCGGTAGAATGCGAAGAACTCAGGATCAGTCTGGAACGCATCCGCAAACACCTTGTTGCGCTCAGAGTCGCCTTGACCACGCACAATTTCAGCATCACGCCGCGCCTCAGCAATTTTGACAGTATAGGCGCGATCGGTTTCAGCTTTGCGCCGCGTCTTGGTGGCTTCACCTTCTGAACGAATGTCAGCCGCAAGTGCATTACGTTCCGATTCCATGCGCGCATAAGTTTGTGCCAGCACATTTTCCGACAGGTCAGTCCGGCGCACACGCACGTCAACAATATCAATGCCAAGCGTATCCGCTTCCTTGCGAAGTTCGGTTGCAATTTCTCGCATCATCACTGAACGATCAGATGACAAAGCCGCATCAAATGAGCGACGACCATAAGTCTGACGCAAGGCCGCATCCAAACGGGCAGCGACACGCAGTTCTGCCTGGTCCAAGTCCGCACCCAAAGTTTCGCGGAACAAGCGGGCGTCTTTAATGCGCGCCAAGGTAATCGCATCAACAATATAAACCTGCGATGCCATGTCCTGCACTGGACGATTGTTCATTTCCCAAACGATGATACGGTCTTCGATCATCGTCACGGTATCGGCAATCGGCAGTTTGAAATAAAGCCCGGGATCTTCAACAATGCGGTTGATGTCACCGAAACGCAGCACCAGTGCCTTCTGCTTTTCATTGACGATAAAATAACTGAGATACATCACGAACAATACCGCCGCGATGAGAACGCCCAGAATGTTTCTGAAAATAGCCATCTGATAATCCTCGATACTACGGTTGTGTTTTCGGTGCTTGAACAGCAGGCAATGGCAGATATGGCACAACGCCTGAGCCGCCCTGCCCGCCTTCAATCACAATCTTATTGGTTTTGGCTAAAACGTTTTCCATCATTTCGATGAACAAGCGCTCACGCGTCACGTCCTTGGCATTCTTGTATTGCTCGTAAACAGCCAGAAAGCGTGAAGCTTCACCCTGTGCATCAGCCACCACTTCGGCTTTATAACCGGTGGCATCTTCTTTCAACTTTGCTGCCTCACCTTCCGCAAGGCGGGTACGCTGGTTGGCATATTGGTCAGCTTCGTTGGTCAACTGAATCTTGTTTTGACCAGCCCGAACCACTTCAGCAAAAGCATTGGCCACTTCTGCCGGAGGCTGCACATCGCCAAGGTTCACCGATGTCACAACAACGCCCGCTTTATATTGATCCAGCAGAGTTTGCGTAATCTGCATCACCTGTGCCGCCACAGCATCTTTGCCGGTTGTCAACAAAGGCTGGGCTTTGGTCTGACCAACTACTTCACGCATCGCACTTTGCGAGATATTGCGGATAACCACTTCTGGTCGTGCCACCTCGTAAAGATAATCCTTCGGGTTTGCGATCCGCCAAAACACCGAGAATGGAACATTGATGATGTTCTTATCAGACGTCAGCATCGAAGCTTCAGACGTCTCAGTACCAATATCAATTTGACGAACTGAGCCCGTCTTTGGCTTTTCCATCCGTTCCATCGGCCACAGCGCAAAATGCAAGCCCGGTTCAGCCGTGCGGTCATATTTGCCAAGGCGCATCACAACGCCTTTTTCATCAGGTTGCACTTGGTAAACCGAATTGAACACCACAAAAACCGCTGCAAGTGCTAAAGGCACCAACCAGCCGCTACGACCACCCGCGCCGCCGCCGGGGATCATTCCCTTCAAGCTATCCTTGCCACGTCGCACCAATTCATCAAGATCAGGCGGGAGATTGTTATTGCCGGGTCCACGGTTTCCACCGCCACCACCCCAATTATTTTGGTTGCGCGGGTTGCCTTTTGGCCCCTGTCCCCATGGGCCCTGTCCGCCACCTTCGTCGTCTTTATTCCACGGCATATGTTCAATCCTCTAACGCGAACGAAATCGTCAGCGATTATATAAGCAGCGCACCCCGAAAAGTCCAATGTCACAGACAAAATTACAGAATTATAATCTTACCCGTTCCAGAGTTCGGGTTGTGAATGCTGCACTGTCATTTTCACCGCGCTGGGCTGGAATGGCAAAAATCTCGCGCCATTCTGCCGCATTCAAAACGGGAGCCTTTGTGTCACCAACAACGTCAACATCCACCTCTGACAGATAAATCCGGTCGGCCAGCGGCAGGAACATGCGATAAATCTCGCCGCCACCGATGACACAAATTTCAGGCACATTGCCCGCCGCAGAAATCGCAGCCGTAACACTGTCCACAACCACAGCGCCCTCAGCTGCGAAAGTTTTTTGGCGTGTCACAACAATATTCATCCGCCCTGGCAAAGGCCGCTTTGGCAATCCCTCCCAGGTTTTACGTCCCATGATGATAGGCTTGCCAAGCGTCATTTCCTTGAACCGGCGCAAGTCCGAAGGCAGCCGCCAAGGCAAGCCCCCGTCGGCACCAATAATCCCATTTCGCGATTGCGCATAAACCAGCGAGATCACGTGCAACTACCCGCCAAAAATTGCCAACGACGAAAACAGGTTCCAGCAGGCATGGCAAACAATTGTCACGATCAAACTGCCAAAGCGCAATAACAGCCAGCCCAAGGCCAGTCCCATCAGAAAAATAATGAACACAAACAACCAAGGTGCAGCCAAGCCATGCACAAACGCCCAAACTGCCGCTGTCAAAACGACAGCTCCAGTTTTGCCAAACCATGAATGCCGCAAGGCCGAGAAAATAGCACCGCGAAAAATCAACTCCTCGACAATCGGCACCGCAATCCCAACGCCGGGTAAAGCCAGTGCAAATAAAAATGGCTCGTCCGCCAAATCGGCCATGACTTTTTCAACCATGCCCGCCGCCGAATTCACATCATTCAAACCATCCTTGGAGGGGGCGTAGGACGCAGGATCAATTCCCAGCACGACAAATGTAAAGGCGAAGGCCGCCCAGAGAACTGCAATCAGACCACCCACAACCAAGGCCCAGCCGCCGACACCCAAGTCAGGAATACCAAGCGGAATGCCCTTCTCGCCCGTCGCATTTTTTACACCAGCAATTTTCCACGCGATAAAAGAAGCCAACAACGAAGACGGTAAAAGTCCGATGATCGTTGCTTTTGCTAATACCGTCTGCATCGCCAACGTATCACTGAACGTTACATTTTCGTCATTGATAAACGGCAGGATCATCAAGCCCGCGATCGTTTGCAGCAGCATCACGATCAAACATAAAACCAGCACAAAAACCGCAGCCTGCCACAAGGCTTGCCCGCTGCGTGCCGTGTAAAGCTCGCCTTGCTTTGCCGCCAATAAATCTGCTCCAAATAGCGTCATGATCAAACCGCCACCGGCGCCGAAATGGCCGCATCCGGCACATAACCGGTGATCTCAAAATCTTCAAACTTGAAGTCTTCAATATTTGCCACTTCCCGTTTGATCACGAGCCGCGGCAGTGGTTTTGGTTGACGCGAAAGCTGCAAGTCGGCTTGCTCCAAATGGTTTGAATAGAGATGCGCATCGCCCAAAGTATGCACAAAATCTCCCACTTTCAATCCCGTGACATGCGCAATCATGTGGGTGAGCAAAGCATAGGACGCGATGTTAAACGGCACGCCCAAAAATATATCTGCTGAGCGTTGATACAGCTGGCAGGACAACTCACCATTTGCGACATAGAACTGAAACAGGCAGTGGCATGGCGGCAGCGCCATGTGATCAACATCTGACGGGTTCCAAGCTGTCACCAACAACCGCCGCGAATCCGGCGATTTTTTAATCCGCGCGATCACATCCGAAAGCTGATCAATGGTTGAACCATCCCGCGCCGGCCAAGACCGCCATTGCGCGCCGTAAACCGGACCCAGATCACCATTCTCATCCGCCCATTCATCCCAAATTGAAACTTTGTTGTCGTTCAGATAGCGAATGTTGGTTTCTCCGCGAATGAACCACAGCAACTCATGAATGATGGAACGCAGATGCAACTTCTTCGTCGTCACCAATGGAAAGCCTGCCCGCAAATCATAACGCGACTGGTGCCCGAACACGGAATAAGTTCCAGTTCCGGTACGGTCCTCTTTTTTTAAACCGTGCTGGCGCACGTGGCGCATAAGATCAAGATACTGTTGCATGAACCCTTATTAGCCTGCCCGCCCGATTCCCCAAAACAAAACGGCGGCCCCTGTGGGTGCCGCCGTTGAACGTGATACAATATGAAAGATTCAGCTGATTTTGCTCATTGTACCGGTGTGTTCAGCAATTAAATAGTAAACCGTGACACGATGTTTGGTCTTGTCAGCTTTCATTTGATCGCCAACGGCCTTCACGGCGGCTGTCGCTGCAGCTGCGTCCAGCCCCAACTTCTTTGCGCAAAAACCGACGACAACCCGCTTCACTTCATCCGCGTTTGTCACCGACACGAATTGTGAGTCTCTGCCTTTTAAGGCAATACCGCAGAATTTTACGATTGTTTCGACAGCCGCGGCATTCACTTTAGACGTGTATTTCGCGATATCGGCTGCATAGTCGGCCATAGTAGTTCCCCTATAGTTGTTACAACGTGCGAACCGTCCAGGTTGCAAAAGAAAGATAACCACTTCTTTTGTAAATTGCCTAGAGGGGAAATTAACTATCGCTTACCCTCCCGTTTTGAGTACTTTCTAGCGACTTCAACGAGCCGATTGCATCCTCGACCACGTCACCCTATATGGAAGAGGTCTGCAGCAATGCAGTCTATGGTGATAAACAGCTATCGTAATAAACCTTTAGGACCCGGGGGCAGTACCCGGCGCCTCCACCACAGCCGATTGCAAAGCAATCGGCGGTGATGGGGGCGAAATAGGATCGACTGAGGTGTAAAGGGTGGTCTTTTGCTCGTGATTGTACCGACGTTATCGGGCTATTTTATAGTTGCAAATGACAACTATGCTCCGGTTGCAGTCGCTGCGTAACGCAGTGCCTAATACTGGGAATTAAGCCCTTGCGTTTAGCGACGTAAGGCGGGGTTCGCTGGCACCTGGCAACAGAAGCCAGCACTTTTCTCCAATCCTCAATTGCCTTTAATACCTGTCAGCTTTTCCAGGTTGCTCCGCAAATAAGCCAGCAACTCCTCAACCACCACGCGGATACGGGCCGAGTCGCGTAAACTTTCGTGATAAACAATGTAAGCAGGTTGATGATAGAACGGTTCGGGGAATACGCGCAACAAATTGGTGTGCTCATCTTCTTCATAGCACGGCAAAGCTGAGATACCGACGCCCGCGAGCACCGAGCGCAACGCCACACTGGTGCTATTCACCCGTGCGTATCTTTCCTCGTGGGTTTTAAACTGCTCCATCCAGGC
>JAYUQS010000205.1:0-21824 GCA_043756645.1 Hyphomicrobiales bacterium
TCAAACCTGGACCTTCCGGCTACGTTAACCGGTCAATCCAATCCCGTTGCCCCTCCATCCAGGCTCACCGTCATGAGCAGGACCCCGTTGGAGAAGGCAGGGAGACACATGGAACATAATAGGAACATTGTCAAGAGGTATTTTAGAAAAATCCACCCCAACCCGCAAAGCGGGGAGGGGCAGGGGTGGGGATTGTGCCAAAAATACGATAGCAATTGTTGCGCAGGGAACCCCACCCCATCCTCTCGCCTAAAATTGGCTATCAGATTCACACATCCTTTGGGGCCGAAAGGAATTTCGACAAACAGGCACACTAAAACCTATCTAAATTATTGTTTTAATGTATTTATTCCGTCATCCCGGCGAAGGCCGGGACGAGGCTCATTACACATGAAGCATCCCGAAAAGCCTTGTCCCGGCCTACGCCGGGAAGACGGTAAATGTGGATAAAATGGAGTTTTTATGACGTACCGAAAACGACTTCAAAAGATATGTGCATATGATAGCGGCCTTCGCCGGGATGACGGTAAAGTTTTACAAAATTGCGTTTTTTCAACAATTGAGAAACTGCCCCCAAAGATATGTGCAAATGACAGCCAAAAATTGGGCAGGGGAAAGATGGTGCTATCCGTCAATGCCCAAAGGGCAAAGGCGACAGGCCGGGGCCGGCTTTCCCCACACCGCGCATCCACCGTTTGACAATCCAAGCCTGTTGCAACACATTCAGCAAATGAACCCGCGTCACGCCATCGCAATCGAAAAATCCGTCACAGGCTATACCGCCATCGCGGCGGACCTGGCTTTCCGCAACGCCACACGCCCGAGCCAAAAAGAATTGTCGCGTATGTCGAGGCGTGAGGTTGAATGAATTGGGAAGCGTTCCCTTTTGTTCACCCTTTGACTTAGGAGCGGGGCTGACCGCGTTACGCAGATCTAAGCGCCAAAGTGTGCTGCCAGAAAATTAGCGGCATTTTCCTGATAAGGTCGGGTCTCTGGTTTTAGTGCAATAGCCTTCTTAACTGCATCACCTCTTTTAATGCCTTCATTTTGTTCCAAAAAGAGTGATGTGGCAGCAAGTTCTAATGTACGCCAATGTTCTTGTTTGCAAACTCTAACTAGAGTGGCAAAAGGGTCGTTAATACTACCAGCTTCAGCAAGATAGGCGCGTCCCCTATCACCTAAAGAATAGCTGTATTTCTCACCATTATTCGCACCAAGTTCGACGCGCTCGCCAAGAAGATTGGCAGAAACAGCGAGTTGGAGATAATCGGACAACTCACGACTAAATGGGCCATAATAATGATAAGAAAAACTAGACGGAGAAATTAGATCAAAACCTGCCATAGCCAGCAAATACGCCTCCTTTTGCATTCTAATTCTCGAATCGACGTTTCCGTCACTAGCTTCCACAAGCTGCAGCAAGCCGTGGAGCATATTAGGTTTTTTTGTCATCGCTCCTCCCTCCATTAGATGTGTAGAATTAACAATAGAACATAACAAGAACTATTTAAAGTTTTATTAACGCTTCACGCACATCTGGCATAACAAACAATCTCGTGGGCCAAACGCCCTTTCTGAAAGACTGAATGATTGGGCTGCCCTCAAAATCCTCTAGTGGCAAAGGCCCTCCATTGCCGTCCAAAAGCCAAATAGACTCACTGTCTGATTCTGGCTTCCAGTTGTAGCGCTTGTAACTTGTTCGAGTTGGGCTGTCGAATGCAACCAAATGATTTTCAGCACCTTCAATATTTTTGTACATACTCTTGGTCAGTTCTATTGCTTGATTGTGAAGTTTGTTGACCTTGACATAATTCGTTTCATCGACCTCAATTGACTTAAGCAACTCTCGACGAGAAATGCGCCGCGCCAGCATTGCAATGACGGGGTCTTTATGGTTTTCCCACGTTGCCATAAGTTGCCACAGAGAAACATCCGTCAGACGCGAATACACGTCCAAAGCAACGTTTGAACCCTGATCGACGAGCAGGGCCATTGGATGGGTTGTATCAAATTGATCAACCGGAAAAATCGTGATGTCACCCTGCTTGTGTAATTCAATTGCACGACCAACAAGTTTCAGAAGCATCTGTGTCGCCGCACGAACTGTTCTATGATAATAAATTGATCGATACATTTGATCCAAAGCAATCAAATAGGACTCAACCGCTGTGAGTGCCCCCTTATAAACAGCAACCTTACCTTCATGATGACTGAGCAAATCAAGCAGCCGCTCAAAATCAAAACCGTGACCGCGTAAACCCGCAAACAATGCGTCCCTTTGGACGTAATCGAGTCTATCAGCATCTAATTGACTTGAAACAATCTTATAGCCCCAATGATCTTGCGGACGCTTTTTTTCTTCAAAAAAAAGTTCGAGCTTAGAAGGTAGTTCTTCATCCACCTCGCGAAGAACGCCCTTGATTGCTGAGCCATCTTCAACAAGAAAACGTCGCGTCATTTCTTCGTGATTGAACTGTTCTTTCCCCAAAATTTCTTCAAGTGTATGGGAAAATGGCCCATGACCCAGATCGTGGGTTAACGCAGCGATTGCAGTAGTTAACCGCCATTCAGGGTCTTCTGGTTCTGATGAGTTTCTGCAAATCTTTGAATACATACGCCGTGCAACAGCATGCACTCCCATACTATGCGAAAATCTTGAGTGTTCAGCACCGTGAAAAACTAAATTTGCCAACCCATTTTGCCTGATTAAACGCAGTCTTTGAAATTCTTGGGTATTAATCAGTTTTTGCGAAAGCCAGCTAAGATCAGAGGCGTCCCTTTTGGGAGCCGCATTTAAGTCAGCCGGTTCAAATCTGATTTGGATGTGAATGGGATCGCGATAAAATTTAGGTTTAACCACGCCGACACCGATCAAAAAACGAAATTAGCAACCGGCTAAAAGCGGTTGGAAGAGACGCTAGTCGATATGAGTACGCTTTCCAATCAACACAATAGGCAAACGCACTTTGCTATTCAACTACCTGTTGTGAACTTATCCTCAACAAAATTATTAAGCAGACGGCTTTCATTATTCACTTGCCATGCAAATCTGAAAGTTCTGTCGACCAGTCAAATCGATTTTTCACTCCTTTTGCCGCGAAACCTCTGATAGATTGCACCAACTGAATTGCTGAACTTGATGACTTTAAGGAAACCATCCCCCATGCCCCACTATCGTTCACGCACCTCCACCCATGGCCGCAATATGGCGGGGGCTCGCGCGCTTTGGCGGGCGACGGGCATGCAGGATGGGGATTTTGGCAAGCCCATTATCGCAGTGGTCAATTCCCTCACGCAATTTGTGCCGGGCCATGTGCACTTGAAAGATCTCGGCCAAATGGTGGCGCGGGAGATTGAGGCGGCGAGAAACAAAGGGGACGCTTCCCTTTGATTTTTCACTTGTGGCTGTCGAAGAGACCTCATCCGTCGCTTCGAGCCACCTTCTCCATCTGCGATGGAGAAGGGACTGGTGAAATTTAACTCGTCCCTCACCTGCCACCCTTCTGGTGGCGTCCTCTCTCGTGAACGGGAGAGGTGAAGGTAACAAAAGCGACGCTTCCCTTTGATTTTTTTATTTGTGGCTGTCGAAGGGACCTCATCCGTCGCTTCGCGCCACCTTCTCCATCTGCGATGGAGAAGGGACTGGTGAAATTTAACTCGTCCCTCACCTGCCACCCTTCTGGTGGCGTCCTCTCCCGTGAACGGGAGAGGTGAAGGTAACAAAGCGGACGTTTCCCTTGGGTTTTTGCGCGTGTCGGATGCGATGGATTTGCAGGCGTCACGGGGAGGGTGATTTTGGGAGATTGTCTTTAGCTGAAAGACAGAGCGACGCTTGGATATAACAAAAGGTCCGGCTTTGACGCCGGACCTTGCGTATCAAGTTTAGTTCGCTGCCCGCTTTGCAGCACGGGCTGCATCACGTTCGGCACGGTCCGCTGCACGGTCTGCATCGCGGGCTTCACGCGCGGCCAGCTCAGCAGCTTCCTCGGCTTCCTCTGCCGCAGCTTTGGCTGCTTTTGTGATCGCCTTCGCAGCAAGTTTTTCTGCTTTTTCCGCTGCCTTTTCGGCTTCCTTGGCTTCTTTCAGTGCCTTGCGGCGCAGCAACTCTGCTTGCTTCGCAGCTTCTTTCGCAGCCTTGGCTTCTGCCTTTGCTATTTTGTCAGCACTGTTATCGCCATCATCATCATTGTCGTCATCATTGTCATCTTCATCATCATCATTGTCATCATCATCATCCGGACCGTCGTCATCATTGCCGCCGCCTTGGTCGGGTGTGCCGTCATCGTCGCCACCAGAAGAGCTGTCGTCGCTGCCGCCGCCCGAACCGCTGTCACCTGAATCGCTGTCACCAGAATCGCTGTCACCGTCACTCGCAAAGGCGACCGTGGTCAAAGGGTCCATGCTGCCAGCAATCGGGCCGGAGACCAGTAGTCCAAGCGCCAAAAGTGAGGCAGCCATTAATGTAGAATTTTTCATTGTTGCTCTCTCCGTAATTTTAGAAGCGCTCTATGGTGTGTCGGCGCTTATCTTGAGAGATTCGCATAACCACCCTGACAAAAGCACACGCCAGTTGTCAGGAAATTGTCAGGCAAAGCTTATGGAAGTGTTAAACAGTCTTTTCCAATTGGAATTACGTTAACACGGCATTCTAATGTCCCTTGACCTTCAACCCCGCAAATTTCCGGTTCGTTTCCACCAGTTCACTCAGCAGCCACTCCCGGAACGCCTTGACCACCGGCGTTTCTTTTGAGCCCTTCTTCCGCACAATCCAATATCCACCGTGGTCTTTCATATCGACCGTGAAGGGCCTTGCCAGCCAGCCTTCGACCAGGGCGTCGGTGCATAAAATCTGATCGCCCAGTGCAAATCCTGCACCGGACTCGGCGGCTTCAATGGCAAGGTGGTTTTGGAAGATGGTGCCGCGCCAATCCATTTCTGCTTTTACACCAGCGACAGAGAGCCAGTCGATCCACCATTGTTTGCGGCTTTCGTGCAGGAGGGTGAAATCGTCCAAGCCTTCAGGTGTCAGGTTTGGAACGTCAGCGATGAGTTGGGGATCGCAAACGGGGAAGATGACGACGTCGGACAGTTTGTTGGCCTCGGTATCGTCCCACACGCCGTTGCCGTAACGTATGCCGATGTCGACATCATCGGCGTAAAAATCCACCAGCCGGTTGGTGGAATCGATGGTGAGTTCAATGTCGGGGTGAAGCTCGTTGAATTTTGACAAGCGCCCGACGAGCCAGCGGGACGCAAATGCGGGCTCGACCGATACCCGTAAAGTGCGGGTGGCACCCACAGCCGCGGCTTCACGGGCGGCGTCAGCCAGCTGATCAAACAGAGGGGTGAGGCGTTCGCCCAAGCGGGTTCCGGCTTCCGTCAGTTCCACGCCGCGCCCGGTGCGGGTGAAAAGCTCAGTGCCCAAAGTTTCTTCCAATTCGCGGATGTGGCGGGAAATGGCGGCGTGGGTGACGAAAAGTTCGGTTGCAGCATCCGTAAAGCTTTCGTGCCGGGCAGAGGCTTCGAAGGCTTTGAGAGCGTTGAGAGAGGGGAGTCGGCGGGCCATGCCCCAGCTTATAGCATAGACACGTAACATTTTCTAACATGTCATGTGAGTTTTCAACGTTTGTTGCAACTGCGAAGACGCGCTATATATGGTCTATCAAAACAGCTTAAAGGAGCACAAAATGAACTGGGTTTTTGAAACATATTCAAACGTTTACTCGACTGCCATGATGCAAGACATGAAGGTTTACGCCAAGGCACCGGTTGCACGTAAGTCGATTTTGGTCCGTCTCTTCAGCCGTGGCTAAGGCTTCAGGACTGCTCACATCGTTTGAACGCAGATAAGCAAGGCTCCGCAATTTGGGGCCTTGTTTTTTGTCTTGAAATAGAACATAAGATGAACGATAGAACTTGTGGATGACCGTGAAAGGCTGAGTGCAGCGTGGCGCTGTGCGGCTTATGAACGGATAAACAGTGCAAAGGGAGACGAGTCATGGCTGGATCAGTGAACAAGGTTATTTTGGTGGGCAATTTGGGCAAGGACCCGGAAGTGCGCCATACCCAGGACGGCAAGCCTATCGTCAATTTGTCATTGGCCACGTCTGAAAGCTGGCGCGACAAATCATCAGGCGAGCGTAAGGAAAAAACCGAGTGGCACCGTGTTGTCATTTTCAATGAAGGCATCGCCAAGGTGGCCGAGCAATATTTGAAAAAGGGCTCAACCATTTATGTCGAGGGCCAATTGCAGACCCGCAAATGGACCGACAAAGACGGCGTGGAGAAATATTCAACCGAAGTCGTGCTGCAAAATTACGGCGGTACGCTGACCATGTTGGGTGGCAAGCCAAGTGGCGGTGACAGTGCAGGCGGAGATTACGGCGGCGGCGATGGTTTTGGCGCGTCTTCACCCATGGAGCGCCCACGCAGCGGCGGCGGGGCCAAGCAAACATTCGCACGGGATTTGGATGACGAGGTTCCGTTCTGAGGTTTGCCTTAATCTGCGCATAGTGTTTTGCTTTGTGCGGCGTTCACTCAATAGTAGGGCGCTTAGAATGTTATTTAAATCCACTCTTGCCACTTTGGCCGTCGTTATTGCCCTTGTTTCACCTGCTGCGGCAGGTTCGCTTTCGGCTACGGAAATCAAAGCTTTGGCGCCCGGCACTTACGCCGTTAGCATCTATGGTTTTATAAAAATGACCATCAATCTGCAGCCGGGCGGCACGATTTCAGGTGTGACATCAAAGAAGAAGCGTGACAATGGCTATTGGTCTGTGAATGGCGACAAGCTTTGCATCCGCTGGAACCGTTGGCTCAAGAAAAAAACCCGCTGCACTGGCTTGTCCGGTGAAAAGGGGACTTACTCAGGCGGCGGGCTTTATATTCGTAAGATATAGCTTAAGCGGCGACTTTTCGCGGCACCGATCGTTCGGACTTCAAGGCTTCCTGTTCACCTGAAGAACCGGCTTCATGATATTCAGCATCCTCGTTCACGTTCCAAATGTCGTGAATGCGTTTGCCTGCTTGAATGTTCTTGGCGGTCAAGATCGCCGTCATCATGGCGTGGTCTTGGTTGTTGTATTTGTGCATGCCGTTGCGACCGACCATATGCAGTGAAGGATAATTCTGCTCCATATCACGGCGAATGTCGTTGACGTGGGATTTATAATCCTCGTCGTAAACAGGATAGGCTTTGTGCTGGCGCACGACGCAAGCATCGACAACATGGTCCGCTTGGATCAGTCCGATTTTTGCACATTCCTTGGTCGCGAGTGCAATCAGGTCCTTGTCGGCGGAGTTCCAAAGGCCATCGCCTTCGAAGCAAAAATACTCAAGGCCCAAGCAGCTCATGCCTTCTTGTGGCACCAGCTCCGGTGACCATGAACGGAAGTTTTGCACGCGTCCTACTTTGACCGACGGATCATGAATGTAAATCCAGTTGTCGGGGAACATGTCGGGCTTGTTACAAATCAAAGCGACAACGAAGAAGTCGCGGTATTTCAACTGATGGCCGTGCAAACGGGAAATCGGTGATGGTTGCAACTTGTCCAACAACTCACGCACCGGAGCTGATGATACGACATGGTTTGCAGTGTAGGTGTGGGTCTGGTTGTTTTGATCAATGGTCTGGATGGTCCAGATCTTGGTGTTTTTGTCGCAGGCTAAAGACTTCGCGTCTTCACCCATGCGCACTTCACCGCCGCGGGCGCGAATCTTGGAAGCAGCTGCATCCCACATCATGCCGGGGCCTTTGCGCGGATATTGGAAGCTTTCAATCAATGATTTGATTTGTTTGCCGCTTTGGGGACGTAGACCGCGTGTGACAGCGTTCCAAATGGCACTGCCAAGGCTCAAGCCCTTGATGCGTTGTGCCGCCCAGTCAGCGGAAATATCATCACAACTCATGCCCCAGACTTTTTCCGTGTAGGTTCGGAAAAAAATCGAAAACAGTTTTTCACCGAATTGGTTGCGTACCCATTGATGAAAGGTTTTTGCATCTTTCACCGGGAACGCGCGGGCATACATATAAGATAAAACGCATTTGACGCTGGTGAAAATGCCGAGATTGGTCAAGGCTTCAAAGGCCTTCAATGGATAAGAGTAATATTTTCCATCATAATAAATCCGCGACAAGCGGGGGCGGGCGATGAAATCATCGGGCAAAATTTCCTGCCACATATCGACGATCTCTTTGGACTTGGAGAAAAAGCGGTGGCCGCCAATGTCAAAAAGATAGTCTTTGTAATTTACGGTGCGACTGATGCCACCCACATATTGCGGGTCTTTCTCGATGATCCGTACTGATGGATTTTCTTTGGTCAGGCAATAGCCCGCCGTCAAACCGGCAGGACCAGCACCAATAATAAAAACGTCCGAATGATTATTCAATTGAAATTTCCCAACCAATTAGTTTTTAATGGGTGCGAAAGATAGAATTCTGTGCCCGTTAAACGACAGCAAAGCTCCAGCCAAGGCACCTGCCAACAAGGCCACCTGCGGCACAACATGGGGCAAAAGAGTTACCAAAGTTGCAAAGACTGAATAGCTGAAGCCTTGAGCTATCAAGGTGACCAAACAATAACGCATGGCCTCGTTGCTGACGGCGCGATCTTGAATTTCAAAAGTTAAGTGACGGTTGAGCGTCCAGGTCACAGCAGTTGCCACAGCCAGTGAAAACAAGCGGGCCGTGAACGGATTTCCAACGAAGTGATGAGCCACTGTGAAGGCCAGCATATCAGTCAACAAGCCGGTGCCACCCACCATAGCAAAGCGCACAATGGCGGGAAGTCTTGGGAGGACGTCGCGAATAACTTGATTGAATTTACCCTGCACGCAACTCACCATTCAACTGACTTTTCAGTGTCTTGGGCCAATGACATAGCAAAGCACCGTAAAGGATTGGTTAGCCTAGTGGTTCTAATTGACGGGGTGTGGGTAATTTCGTGGAGACAGCCAACATGGCGCGGACAAAAACATTCCAGGGCTTTCCGTGGGGCATGATGGCGCTTTGTACGGTTGTATTTTATGCGACGACGATAGTCATGAAATACAAAATGTTGGACGTCTCATTGGGAGACACTGACGACGCCATGCGGTTGGTGCAACTGCGGGAATATCTAAAGCACGGCAATTGGTTTGACTTGCACACCAATCGTGTTGGCGGGGCTGAAGGATATACAACACATTGGTCACGAATTCCTGACGCGATAATGGCGGGTATATTTTTCATGATACAGCCATTTACTTCATTGGAATTTGCTGAGCGGGTAACCCGTATGGTCTATCCCGGTCTGTGGATTGCCATTCCGGCGGTTGCCTCAAGTCTGTTTACCTACTGGTTTACCGGCAACCGCCTGGTTGTTGTGATTATGGTTTTTCTCTTTGCGCTCAACCCCTTCACATTTGTGCAATTTGGAGCAGGACGGATAGACCATCACAATGCGCAAATTGCCTTGTCGGTGCTGACTTTGGTTGCAGCAGCACTACAGAAAGTGGATTTTCGCTTTGCTATTCTATCGGGCATCAGCATTGGGGTGATGTTTACCATTGGCTTGGAGGCTTTGCCATTCGCCGTTGTTGCGGCTGCTGCGGTGGCGGTGAACTATGCCTTTTATGAAGATGGAAAAAAGGCAGCACAAGGCTTTGCTGCGGCTATGGTTTTGACCACGCTGCTGGGTTTCGGTGTGAGTTTTCCTCCGTCACAATATTTGCAGACAGCCTGCGATGCACTTGGTTTTAATCTCGTCGCAGCCATCGTGCTGGGGGGGGGTGTCTTATTTGTCTGGTCAGGCGCGCAGCGTCTCAGCAACTCGCTTGTTTCACGAAGCATAGGCTTGGGGATTGCTGCATTGTGTGCCGCCGTGACTTACGCAAACATTGACCCTGCTTGCCTAGGCGGTCCTTTTGGACACGTAAATCCTGCAGTAAAACCCATGTGGTTGGACAGGGTAATTGAAATGCAGCCACCATTGAGGTGGGGCGCGGTTGAGCAAAATTTTAAAAGTCTGCGCTTTCTCTACATTCTCGTATTGGCCATTCCGGCTATGATTATACTTCTGTTGAAACGTCAAAACAGAAAAGATTTTGCATTTCTGGTTTTGTTAAGTGGCTTTGCGGTCAGTGTTATATTGGGTTTTATGAACATGCGGATATCGACATATATCTCATGGTTTGCAACTCCTTTGGTCTGCCTCGCAATTGTCAATCTAATCGAAACGCTTGTTCGCCCAAAATTGATTGTGAGTTTTGTTCTCATTGTGCTGTGCAGCCCGGTTGCAATGTTGTTTTGGGAGAAACCTTTTTCAAGCACTGTTCAAGCCGAAAGCAGCCTGGAATCTACGCCATGTAATGCTACACAAAACTATGCGGCTCTTGCTGATTTACCCAAAGGCTTGGTGTTGGCCGAGATTGACCGTGGACCTTACGTGTTGGCGCACACTGAACATTCTGTGGTGGCGGCACCCTATCACCGGATGAGCGACAAAATTATCGAAGTTATGAACTTCTTCAGCATGGAGGTCAGCGATCAATCACGTCAAACCGCCAATCGTTTGGGTGCGCAGTATGTGCTGTTTTGCAGTCTGGAAAACACAAAAGCCGATAGTCTAAAATCTTCAAGTTTGATCTCAAGTTTACAGAGCGGAAACGCCCCTACCTGGTTAGAAAAGATCGAATTGCCGAAAGGAAACCCCTTGGTTTTGTTCAGGTTGCTAAAGTCAGAATAAAGTTCCTTTAACCCCGTAAGTGACCCGTCGGCCAACAGTAAAAACCGTGTTAATAATCACGCTTTTCGTTGCTGATATTACCTGTTTTCTCTATTGTTGCGTGGAGTCTTTGCGAGTCGCAGTTTCGCGGCACCGAGGGCTCTCAAAACAAGGGTTTCAGGTTGAGCGACGACACAGAAAAGCCGGGTGGTTTGCCTCCCGTTAATCCACAAGGTATTGCCCTCATTTCCATCGAAGAGGAGATGAAGAAAAGCTACCTTGACTATGCCATGTCGGTCATCGTCAGCCGCGCCTTGCCGGACGTGCGAGACGGCTTGAAGCCGGTGCATCGGCGTATTCTCTATACCATGGATGAAAACGGCTTCACGCCGGATAAGCCTTACAAGAAATCCGCACGTATCGTCGGTGATGTGATGGGTAAATACCATCCGCACGGCAACTTGGCGATTTACGATGCACTCGTGCGTATGGCGCAAGACTTTTCGCTGCGACTGCCGCTCATCGACGGCCAGGGCAACTTCGGCTCGGTTGACGCTGATCCGCCTGCTGCTGACCGTTATACCGAATCCCGCCTTGCTAAAACCGCCATGCCCTTGCTCGACGACCTCGACAAGGACACGGTGGATTTTCAGCTCAACTATTCCAATGAATTCCGCGAACCCAAAGTTCTGCCAGCGAAATACCCCAACCTGTTGGTCAATGGTGCAGGCGGCATTGCCGTGGGCATGGCCACCAACATGGCGCCGCACAATCTGGGTGAAGTGATTGACGCCACTTTGGCAGTCATGGAAAATCCCGACATTACAGTTGAAGACTTGCTGCCGATTATCCCGGGGCCGGATTTCCCAACGGGTGCAATTATTCTGGGTCGCTCCGGCATCAAGAGTGCGTTTTCGACAGGTCGCGGCTCGATTGTCATGCGGTCGCGTGTGGAAACCGAAACCATCCGCAAGGATCGTTTGGCGCTCATCGTTACTGAAATTCCATACCAGATCACCAAGTCCACCATGGTCGAAAAAATCGCCGACATGGTGCGCGAAAAGAAGATTGAAGGCATTTCCGATATTCGCGACGAAAGTTCGCGTGAGGGCATGCGCGTGGTCATCGAGTTGAAGCGCGATGCTGAGCCGGAAATTGTGCTGAACCAGCTCTGGCGTTTTTCGCAACTGCAAAGCACCTTCAGCATCAACAATATTGCTTTGGCCAATGGCCGACCGGAACAATTGACGCTGATTGATCTGTTGAAGCACTTCATCGCTTTCCGCGAGGAAGTGATTACGCGACGCACCAAGTTCCTGCTGCGGAAGGCCCGTGACCGTGCACATATCTTGGTGGGCCTCGCCATCGCAGTGGCCAATATTGATGAAGTGATCAGGCTTATTCGCGCCTCGAAAGATGCTGCCGAAGCACGCGAAGCATTGATGGCGCGTGACTGGCCTGCCAAGCAATTGGAACCACTGATTGCGCTGATTGCAGATCCGCGTCACCGCTTGAATGATGACGGTAGCTATCGCCTGTCCGATGAGCAGGCGCGCGCTATTCTGGATTTGCGTCTGCAACGGCTCACGCAATTGGGCTTGGAAGAAATCACGGCTGAGTTGGAAAAGCTTGCTGCCGAGATCAAGGACTATCTCGACATCCTGGGATCACGCACACGCATTCGCACGATTATGACGGATGAATTGACGACGATTAAGGCTGATTTCGCCACGCCGCGCCGCACCGAAATCATCGAGAACGACGGCGAAGTTGAAGACGAAGACCTGATCCAGTCTGAGGACATGGTGGTCACGGTTTCGCATTCCGGTTATGTGAAACGTGTGCCGCTGTCGACCTATCGCGCCCAGCGCCGTGGTGGCAAGGGCAGGGCAGGCGTCCAAATACGGGACGAGGACTTCGTCACCAAAATGTTTGTGGCCAATACCCATACGCCTATTCTGTTCTTCTCGTCCGAAGGCATGGTCTACCGCATGAAAGTCTGGCGCTTGCCGGTGGGCACGCCCCAATCTCGCGGCAAAGCATTGATCAACATTCTGCCACTGGACCAAAAAGAGCGCATCACCACCATTCTGCCTTTGCCGGAGCAAACAGAAGGTGCGGCCAGTCCTTACCTGATGTTTGCAACGCAAGCTGGCACCGTGCGTCGCAACGCTTTGGATGATTTTGAACAGATCAATCGTGGTGGTAAAATCGCCATGAAGCTGGATGATGGTGATCACATCGTTTCAGTTGATCTGTGTACGGAGCAAGACAACGTGTTGTTGACCACGGCACAGGGCCAGTGCATTCGCTTTGAAGTGAACGACATTCGCGTGTTCCAAGGACGTAATTCCGTTGGTGTGCGCGGCATTAAATTGGAGGATGACGACAAAGTCATTTCCATGGCCATTCTCCGCCATGTGGAAGCATCGGCCGAAGAACGCACGGCATTTATCAAAATGTCACGCGCCGTCGCCGGTGAAGAAATCGAAGCAGGTACAGATGAAGAAGCCGTGGAAGCCGCGGCAATCACACAGGAACGCTACGCCGAAATGGGAGCAGCCGAACAGGTTATCCTTACTTTGTCAGCCAATGGATACGGCAAGCGCACGTCGTCTTACGAATACCGCATCACCAATCGTGGCGGTAAAGGCATCACCGCCATGGTGGTGAATGACCGGAACGGACCACTTGTGGCCTCGTTCCCGGTGGAGCAGGGTGACGATATCATGTTGGTCACAGACGGCGGACAATTGATCCGCTGCCCAATCCACGACATCCGTAAAGCTGGTCGCAACACGCAAGGCGTGACGGTGCTCAACACGGCTGAAGATGAGCATGTGGTGAGTGTGGAACGGATCAGCGAAGAAGCGGGAGATGAGGGGGAGTAACGTTTCGTCCCTCATCCGTCTCGCTGCGCTCGCCACCTTCTCCCGTAAACGGGAGAAGTGATGGTTCTTCACCTCTCCCGCTTGCGGGAGAGGACGCTGCGTAGCAGCAGGTGAGGGCCGCGATTACTTCCGCTTTTGCTTTTTCCACTCAGGCCGTTCAGCCCGTGGTGGTGCTTCGCCTGTGGCCATCATTTTTGCTAGTGATGCATCATAATCAATGGTGCCGGGCTTTGGTCGGGCCGCACCCTCGTAGGCTGGTTTTTTAAACTCGCCTTTGGCTTTGTAAGGCGGTTTATCGCTTTTTGCTTTGTAAGCGGGCTTGTCGCCTTTGGCTTTGTAGGCGGAGTCGCGCTTCGGCTTATCGCCTTCGGCAAAGGGTTTGCGCTCTTCATAGGAACCGCCGCCTTCGCGCTTTTCAAACTTTGGCTTGCCGAATTTTGGTTTATCGAACTTTGGTTTGAAACTACGCTTTTCTGCTGACGGTTCAGGCGCTCCTGCCATCATTTCAATTTTCACATCATCGTCAGCTTCAATTTTTGCCGATGCAACAAAGCGGGACACAGCAGCATTCGCGATTTCGAACCGGGTTTCGTTTTCCGAAATTTTAATCGAGCCAATGTCGGGCTTTGTCACCTTGCCGCGACGGCAGATCATCGGCAATAACCACTTGGGGTCAGCGTTGTTTTTGCGACCAATGTCCATGCGGAACCAGGTGAATTCCTGTGCGCCACTGCCGCGTTCGAATTTCTTTGAAAGCTTGGGAACATCGCCTTCGCGGCCCGGACCCGGATCAAACACATCTTCAGCGGCGGGCAAGCGTGACCGGTAAATCCGCACCAAGGCGGCGGCAATGTCTTCAGCGGAACGCGTGGCCAATACCAATTTGGCCATTTCCAAATCTTCCTCGGAAGACGGCGCTGTCAAAATAGGATCCAGCATCATGCGCTGTTGGTCGAGTTTGCGAATATCTTCGGCTTGCGGAACGCCGCTCCACTTCGGGTCAACACCTGCTTCATGCAGCAAACGTTCGGCTTTACGACGGCGCGACAATGGCACGAGCACAACGCTAACGCCTTTTTTGCCAGCTCGACCGGTGCGGCCCGAACGGTGTTGTAATGCTTCCGCATCATTTGGCAAATCGGCGTGAATGACGAGACCGAGGTTTGGAAGATCAATGCCGCGTGCTGCAACGTCAGTGGCCACACACACACGGGCGCGTCCATCGCGCAAGGCTTGCATAGCGTGATTGCGTTCGCTTTGACTGAGTTCACCCGACAGATTAACCGCAGCAAAGCCACGTTCCGACAAGGTGGCATGCAAATGCTTGACGTGTTCACGGGTGTTACAAAACACGATGGCGCTTTGCGGTTCTACGAAGCGCAACACGTTAACAACGGCATGTTCAATTTCATTCGGAGCCACGCGCATGGCTTTGTATTCGATGTCAGCATGGGCACGGCTCTCGCCTAATGTTTCGATGCGGAGAGAATTTTTCTGATATTTCTTGGCGAGGTTTGCAATCGTTTTCGGCATGGTGGCCGAGAACAGCAAGGTGCGACGTGTTGCAGGCGTGGCTTCCAGAATGAATTCCAAATCTTCGCGGAAACCAAGATCCAGCATTTCATCGGCTTCATCGAGCACGACGGCTTTCAAATTGGCGATGTCCAAAACACCGCGCTCCAAATGGTCACGCAATCGGCCGGGTGTACCGACAATAATATGCGCACCATCGCCCAAGCGACGGCGCTCGCGCTTCGGGTCCATACCGCCCACACAGGAGAGAATGCGTGCTGCGGTTTGAGCGTAAAGCCATTCAAACTCGCGCTCTACCTGCATGGCCAATTCACGGGTCGGTGCCACGATCAATGCCATGGGGCTGGCATTCATCTCGAAACGTTCAGCGTCGCCCAAAAGTGTTTTGGCAATCGCCAAGCCATAGGCCACGGTTTTGCCGGAACCGGTTTGCGCCGATACCACAAGGTCGCGACCCTCGGCTTTTTCTTCCAACACGGCTAACTGTACAGGCGTTGGTTCGTCATATTTACGCTCAGTCAAGGCGCGGGTGAGGGCAATCGGTAATATCGGAAAGGGCAAGGGCTTGGGTACTTTTCAAAAAGGAGAATGGAAAACCGTTAACGGCATGAGTTGCACTAAAAAGCGGAACGGCTGAAACCAACGGAACGATAAGCAGGGCTCTAGCACACATATTGGGCAAATCGCAAAGCCCAAGCATGTGAGGAAGTTTGTAAGATGTTTATCAGCTACCGTCCCACATATTTTCCATAAACCCAGCCGCTGCCGCCACCATATTTCACGCGCAACCATTTGCCTTGTTGGCCGCAAATGCTCACACCATTGCCGGTGTAAAGCCGGTCTATTTCGGTAAAGCCTGTGCCCGGCCCGGTGCGGACTGCGAGGAAGTTATCACCATTCACATCAAGTCCGCGAACCTTGCCGAACCTCTTGCAGCTGTCAGCGGATTTTGTTGGGGCCGTTGCTTTTTTTACAGGGGGTTCTATTGCCGCTTGTTTCTTTGGCTTGATTGCAACACCGACTAATTTTTCGCGGGCTGCTTTTGCATAAGGTGCGTAAACCCCATCGGCGTATTGGCCGAGAAATACATTCCAGCCATCAACGGTGTTAATGCCTTCCGCCATTTTATAAGCTTGATCTTCTGTCAGTGACAGCTTTGGTGTTTCGGGCGCAATAACCTTTGGCGGCACATAAATTGCCTCTTGTGTTTCTGGCACTGTGCCTCTTGGCGCAAGAGCAAAGTCAGCCGGTAAATCATCATAGTAAGCAGGGCGTTGTTCGTGACCAACAGTTTTACCCATCTTCTCAACGTCATCACGGACAGAAGCCGCAAGATCACGCAGTTTCATCGAAGGATTGGACAGGCGTGAAAGCAAAACGCGGGTGTATACTGACGTTGTTTCAGGATCAGTGTCACTTAAGCGGTCTAATGCAGCTTGGCCCGCACCTGCGGAATACATGATGAATGTGCCCTTGGCAGTTGCGACGTTGGCCAAACCGCGCGTACCACCAATCGAACGTTTGCCACCAGCGGCAAACGGGTTGTCACGACAAGCATCGATGATCAAAATCCGTGCACCTGCGCCTTTTTCACCAAGTGTGTCGACGAGTGTAAGGAGTCGAATGGACTCTGATTTCAGTAATTCAGGATTTCCATCATCAGGGGCCGGAACATCGACCGGCAACAGGTAGTTGTCATTTTCAATTTGTATGCCGTGGCCCGAGTAATGAACCAAAACCGTATCTCCAGGTTCAATGGATGAGTAGAGTTTGGCCAAAGCCTGATTAAGTCTGCGGCGGTCAAGATCAATCGCTGTGGTCACTTGATAACCGAGGCCGGAGAGCGTGCGGGCTATCGCCTCTGCATCTCCAACAGCTTTTTCCAGTTTCGGGATTTCGGTGTAATTATTGTTGCCGATGACAAGAGCCAAGCGCTTTTCAGCAAAGGCAAGTGTGGTCATAAATGGTAGTAACACCACCAAAAATGCAAGTGTAAACAGTCTGTAGATCATCACATATCTCCGCAGCGCATATTGGTTCTACCGAGGTTCGCACTATTGCACATTCCCACCTGAACTCAATCTGAATGCAGTGTTGCTCTATCTAAACCTTGCATGCGCCGTCTTTCATTCAGCGTTGGTTTGTGACATGCTTGCGATATGACAAAAACTGGCTTTTACCCCGGATCATTTGACCCCATCACTTATGGTCACCTCGATATTATTGCGCGGGCAGGGCGCGTGGTGGATCGTCTGGTGATTGGCGTAGGTGCTCACGACAGCAAGAAATCGCTCCTATCGTCAACGCAACGTGTGGATTTGGTTGTGGCCGTCACCCGGCCGATCACCGAGCATTCCGGACTTAAAATCGAGGTTGTGATCTTTGATGGTTTGGCGGTTGACGCGGCACATAAATCAAAGGCGAACGTTATCGTGCGCGGTCTGCGCGATGCTTCGGACTTTGATTATGAAGTGCAAATGGCGCAAATGAATGGGGCATTGGCACCTGAATTGGAAACTATATTTTTAGCAGCATCACCTGCAACGCGCATGATTGCATCTTCATTGGTCAAGCAAATTGCCAAAATGGGCGGCGATATCTCGCTTTTCCTGCCGAAAGAAGCGGAATCTGCCTTGCGTGCTGCACTTAAGTAAATCGTCCAAGTTGCGCCATCTTTCCGGCTAGGCTAATCGCTGTGGCGTTAATTGGAGATTCCCATGAAAAAATTGATTTTGGCCGGCCTTTGCTTGGCAGCTTTGTCGGCTCCTGTTCTTGCAGCAGAAAGCATGAAAGTTGAAACCAGCCTGGGCTGTAGTTTTACGATTAAATTGCGTGCTGATTTGGCACCGAAGCATGTGGCGCAAATTACCAAGCTTGCTGCTGCCGGCGTTTATGACAACGTGGTGTTTCACCGCGTCATTGACGGTTTCATGGCGCAAACAGGTGACGTGCAAAACGGTAAAGCTGGTAGCGATACATCATTGGCTGGAACCGGTGGTTCGCAGGAACCTAATTTGCCAGCTGAATTCACCAAAGAAAACTTCGCCCGCGGGGTTGTCGGCATGGCCCGTTCGCAAGACCCAGACTCAGCCAACAGCCAGTTTTTTGTGATGTTTGCGGAAGGCAGTTTCCTCAACAACCAATATACCGTCTGGGGCAATGTTGATGCCGATGGCATGACCTGCGTTGACAAGATCAAGCGCGGCGAACCCGTTCAAAACCCTGACTCAATGACGAAAGTGACTGTGCAATAATGGCCGACCTCGAAAATACCCTGTTCCTCGACATCGCTGACAACGCTGGCAAAGCAAAAGGCCGTGTGACCATTACATTGCGCCCAGACCTTGCACCCGGCCACGTCGCCCGCATCAAGGAGTTAGCACGTGACGGTTTTTATGATGGCGTTGTATTTCACCGCGTCATCGAAGGCTTCATGGCACAAGGCGGCGACCCGACGGGAACCGGCATGGGAGGATCGAAAAAACCTGACTTGAAGGCTGAGTTTTCAAGCGAACCACATACCCGTGGCGCATGTTCGATGGCCCGCTCATCCAGCCCGAATTCGGCCAATAGTCAGTTTTTTATCGTGTTTGACAATGCGTCGTTCCTCGACAAACAATATACGGTTTGGGGACGCGTTACAGAAGGTATGGACATCGTTGATACCATCAAACGGGGTGAACCTGTGAAGGCACCAGACAAGATTGCGAAGGCGCAGATTGCAGCTGACGTGAAGTAATATGAGCGCATTGCCCGACAGCGATGACGGTGAACTAGACTCTTTCGACCTTATGGAGATTGAGAATCGATTGTCATTCGCTGTTGGGTATGCGTTTCAGCGTACTTATCTGGAAGAAGATCATTTTACACAGCAACTGTAATTTTCCGCGGGTTGCTGGCAAAAAAACAAAAGAAATATGAAACCTTCAGTATTTGTGATGCTGCAAACATATTTTTGGGGACAGCCTATAGGGCGGCAAAAACATCGCGATTAGTTTTTGCGGAAGCGCAGAATCGCCGCAATAATCCAAAGCTATTCGACAAACTGATGCTGATCCACCATGATCTGAATGATGGCGCGATCCACCCTTTGTACACATTGTTGAATTATCTTAAACAAGTCCCGGTTTTAGAAGTCCTTGGCGTTGACAAGGAAGCAGTAATGCAGTGTTTCTTTGATGGGTTTGGCGAAAATTTTGTAAAGGCCAGACATGCAATAGCTCATGAAGATGATCGAATGGTACGCGCAGATGTGATTGAATATCCGCTCGTTTCACGTATTGGACGCACGCAGCATAGAGCCACAACAGGAGCTGGGTTGTCGGGTTTACATGTTAACCATTCTGATGGTGAGCAATTTGATATTGAGTTTACAGAAGCGAATTTTTTGAGATTGCTGGCTTCGCTTTCTAAACTCATCGAAAAGTGATTTCATTTGCGCGTTTCTGATTTTGACTTCTACCTTCCACCTGAGAACATCGCCTTGCGTCCGGCAAGCCCGCGCGAGTCAGCAAAGCTTTTGGTTGTTGGCGATGATTTTGATGACAAGACGGTCGCCGATTTGCCATCTTTATTCCTTCCTGGCGACGTGTTGGTTTTCAACGACACACGCGTCATTCCTGCGGCGTTAAGCGGCCACCGCATAGGCCGCCTTGGTTCCACACCCAAGATTGAAGCACTTCTCCATATGCGATTAGATGGCGCACGGTGGAAGGCTTTTGTGAAGCCTGCGAAGAAGTTGGAAGCTGGCGATACGGTTCAGTTCGGGGAACTTGCAGCCATTGTTGAACATAAAGGTGAAGCTGGCGAAGTGACGCTTTGCTTTGCCGTTTCAAATGCGGAACTTGATACTGCTTTGGTTCAATGGGGCAGGGTGCCATTGCCGCCCTACATTGAAGGCAAGCGCCCGCAGGATGCATTAGATCGCACTGACTACCAAACCTCATATGCCAAACATGATGGCGCAGTCGCGGCGCCAACTGCGGGTTTGCACTTCACATCTGAATTGATGAATCGTTTGCAAGAAGCTGGAATACAACAGGAATATGTGACACTGCATGTGGGGGCAGGTACATTTTTACCGGTGAAAGTGGATGATACCGACAACCATAAGATGCACCATGAATGGGGCAGTATTTCCGCTGAAACGTCGGCACGGCTTTTAAAAGCCAAGACGGAGGGACGGCGGATTATTCCAGTGGGCACCACATCATTGCGTCTACTCGAAGCTTCCGACATGCAGCCGTATTCCGGTGCGACCGATATTTTTATAACGCCGGGATATAAGTTCAAAGCTGCTGATGGATTGATCACCAATTTTCATTTGCCGAAATCGACACTGTTCATGCTGGTCTCCGCCTTCGCTGGCACCGCACGAATGCAGGCAGCTTATGCCCATGCTATTGCCAATCATTATCGGTTCTATTCCTATGGCGATGCCAGCCTGCTATGGCCTGCCGCATGACACAAGAATTCGGATTTACGCTGCATAGCCAAGATGGTTTGGCCAGGCGCGGAACGGTACACACAGGGCGCGGCGATATTCGCACACCCGCCTTTATGCCGGTGGGCACAGTGGGCACAGTGAAAGGTGTATACCTCGATCAGGTGAAAGAGACAGGCGCTGATGTTATTCTCGGCAACACCTATCATTTGATGTTGCGTCCTGGTGCAGAAGAAGTGGCAGTACTTGGTGGATTGCATGACCTCATTAAATGGAAAGGCCCGATCCTGACTGACAGCGGCGGCTTTCAAATTATGTCGCTGTCGAAGATCCGCAAGATCACCGAACGGGGCGCGATGTTTCAGTCCCACATTGATGGCAGCAAGCATGAACTGACGCCCGAACGCGCCATGGATATTCAGCGCTTGCTGGGTTCGGACATTCAAATGCAGCTCGACCAATGCATCGAATTTCCACACACGGAAAAACAGGCTGTGAAAGCGATGGAGCTCTCCCTGCGTTGGGCCGAACGTTCGCGCATTGCTTTTGGCTCACAACCGGGCAAAGGCAATTTCGGTATCGTACAAGGTGGCACCAATGAAGCGTTGCGACGCAAAAGCGCTGAAGGTTTGCAAGCCATTGGATTTGAAGGTTATGCGATTGGCGGGCTTGCCGTAGGCGAGGGGCAGGAACTGATGCTCTCCACCCTCGATTTCACAACGCCCATGTTGCCTGTGGATCGGCCCCGCTATTTGATGGGTGTCGGCACGCCGGATGATTTGTTGGAAGCCGTGGCACGCGGTGTTGATATGTTTGACTGCGTCATGCCAACACGATCTGGCCGCCATGGCCAGGCCTTCACGCGCTTTGGAAAAATCAACATTCGCAACGCCAAACATGCGGCTGACAAACGCCCCTTGGATGAGACCCATCCTTGCCCTGCATTGTCGCATTATTCGCGGGCCTATTTGCATCATCTGGTTCGCTCTGGCGAGTTGTTGGGCATGATGCTGATGTCATGGGCAAATATTGCCTATTACCAATCCCTGATGCAAGGCATGCGCGATGCGATTGATGAAGGTCGCTTTAAAGAGTTTCGTGTTTCGACCAAGGAACAGTGGAAGCGTGGCGATATCTGATCTAATTTGTACTTAACAGGAGTTCAGTTGATGAAAATGAATGGCGAAGAAATTATTCCGGCACCCATCGAAACCGTTTGGGCGGCGTTGAATGATGTTGAGGTTTTGAAGC
>JAYUQS010000206.1:0-2808 GCA_043756645.1 Hyphomicrobiales bacterium
GCTTTTGACTCGCGAATGGATGCATCAAGCTTGGGCAATGTTTCCTTCAACACACTGATTTGGCCACTGGCGTCGGCCACCTCGCGCTGCAGCCGGATCAAATCTGTCTTGGGGACAATGCCACGGTCAGCCAAAGGCTTTTTCAGTTTCATTTCCTGATTGGCCAGCCCGAACATTTCTTTCGCCCGGTCCATTGACGCCTGCGCTTCCTTTAATTCCAATTGGCGCTGCTCAACCCGCTCCTGCAGCACATCCAATTGGGAGGCCAAACTTTTTTGCCGGTCTTTGAACAGGCTGAGTTCATTTGAAACAATCTTGGGGGCGCGTTGCTTCAGATCAGCGGGAAAAACCGGTGGATTGTCAAGTTCACCCTCCGCTTCATGCCGCAGCCGTGCGGCTTTGACGCCGAGAGCCAGAGCCTTTGCCGCCACCTCTCCGAGGTTGGATGAAAAGCCGGTATCGTCAATACGGACCAGCACATCACCCTTCTTTACGGTGTCACCTGTTCTGATCAGCACCTCTTTGATGATGCCGCCTTCGAGGCTTTGCACGAGCTGGGTTTTGCTCGAGGGAATGACTTTGCCATCACCGCGTGTCACTTCGTCGAGTTTGGCAAGGCCCGCCCAAAGCACAAAGGCGACGATGCACATTGCCGCTACGATTATTGAAACCACGCCATAAAATGGGGTTTCTTCACGCAGTGCAGCATCATACTCCGATGCCATATCCAGATTGGGTTTTTTACGAAACATGGATTTTGACTTTGCCCTTTTAAGCCCCCGCCAGAGTTGGAATAACACGCTTAAAGCCAGTTGTCAGGCAATCCCTTGCTTTGCCATTAACCATGATTGCAAGCGGTGGGAACATTGTTCTGAGCCTGCGTCTTTCAACACGCCATGCAATTGAATTCCACCCCAAAATCGGCTATGGTTGACTCCAGACGGATGGGAAGGCGCTGCGTATCATGCTTCGTGTCAGGCGATCGCTGTTGAATAAGTCGGTGGCTTGCCTTTTCATTCTGGCTTTCACATCAGGCTGTTCCAATTCTATCTCTCAACAGTTGTTAAGCGCAGGCTCAGGACCTGATTCTGGTGTGCCCACGAACACACTTGCTTTGCCGCCAGCCGATGCCTTGCAGATTGCGCAGCCGGATCTTAATCCGGCATTTGTTGAAGAAAGTGAACTTCCTGCAGATGTGCCAACCCTGAGTGAGCTGTCCACACGACCGGTGGAAGGTATTGATGCGCCAAAAGTTGGCCTGTCATTGGAAGAAGATGTCGCATCGCGGAAAATTGAAGGAAGCGTGTTGTGGCGCGGCAGGCGCAGTGCCGACGGCATGGATTTGGCCAATCGCAACGGGGCCTTGTGTTCCGGCGTCAGCCGGGCTTCCAACACCATTAGGGTCGCTTGCAGCGATGGCCGGATCGGAATTGTAAAGCTGCAACCAAATTCGCGACGTGCGCATCTTGCATTTCAGGGCGGTAAGGCGGAAGCGGTCGATTTAGAGAATTAGATTTTGAATGTGTGACTTAATCTGCTCGAACATTACCTGTATAATTTTTGACCGGAGAAACCCACAACCAATCTGAGTGGTGCCGCGGGGTCTGGCGATGAAAATCTCTGCACCGTGATCTTGAATCCGTGCGACGAATTCCACCATGCAGATCAAGTCCATTACGGGGCCTAAAACGCTCAGCAGAGCTGCACGCTACATGAGAGCCGTTGATCCGAGGCTGGACAAATCACGAGAAAAATGATTGCAAAACAGTGTCAATAAATCAGGATGGCGTCCTGGAAGGGATTCGAACCCCTGACCCCCGGTTTAGGAAACCGGTGCTCTATCCTGCTGAGCTACCAAGACGTTGTTAGCCGTCTTAAATGTGTTCTGCGTTTGGGTCAAACTGGACCTAGAGCGTGGCGCTTGGTTTGGCTAAGATTGGTGTTTTCCCGCTCGGAGACTGCGCCCATGAAAATGACCACTGAAGAAGCCTTTGTCAAAGTGTTGCAGATGCACGGCATCCAACATGCCTTTGGAATTATCGGTTCAGCCTTTATGCCGATCTCTGATATTTTCCCAAAAGCCGGGATCACCTTCTGGGACTGTGCTCATGAAGGGTCGGGCGGCATGATGGCGGATGGTTTTACGCGAGCGTCCGGCAAAATGTCGATGATGATTGCGCAAAATGGTCCGGGCATTACCAATTTTGTAACGGCTGTGAAGACCGCTTACTGGAACCACACACCATTGTTGCTGGTCACACCGCAAGCCGCTAACCGCACCATCGGGCAGGGGGGCTTTCAAGAAGTCGAACAAATGGCGCTGTTCAAAGACATGGTCGCCTATCAGGAAGAGGTGCGTGACCCCAACCGTGTGGCCGAAGTGTTGAACCGCGTGATCCTGAATGCCAAGCGCTTGTCAGGGCCTGCACAAATCAATTTTCCACGGGATTACTTTACGCAGATCATCGATATTGCTTTGCCTGCCATCGTTGAATTCGAGCGGCCAACCGGAGGGGACGATGCAATTGCCGCTGCTGCTGAGCTGTTATCGGCAGCAAAGTTCCCGGTGATTTTAAATGGTGCCGGCGTGGTGATTGGTGGTGCCATTTCGGCGTCAAAAGCGCTGGCGGAACGGTTGGATGCGCCGGTGTGTGTGGGCTACCAACACAATGATGCGTTCCCCGGTGGGCATCCCTTGTTTGCGGGGCCACTTGGTTACAATGGTTCGAAGGCCGCGATGGAACTCATTCAACAGGCTGATGTGGTGTTGGCGCTGGGCACGCGACTCAATCCGTTTTCGACGCTGCC
>JAYUQS010000207.1:0-2801 GCA_043756645.1 Hyphomicrobiales bacterium
GTCATGACGCAATCGTATAGTCAGATTTTTGAGGGGTGACCACATGACACTTTTGAACATTCTGCCGTTCCAAGGCGAAGTGACGGCAATTTTATCGCGCGATTCACGCGAAACTGGTTTTGAGAAAGCCAAGACCGGCTCTTTGCGGTTGACGTTTGCCGGGCCGGAAGGTGATTGCCATAAGGGGCTGACCCGTAAGTCAGATGTCCGCACACTACCGCTTTACAAACGTGACATTGATATTCGCAATGTCAGGCAGATCACACTCTTGGCGGAAGAGGAATTGGCGGAGATTGCGGCAAGGTTGAAAATTCCGGCCATTGACCCTTCATGGTTCGGCGCTAATCTTGTGGTGAAATCCATTCCAGACTTTACCTTGCTGCCACCTTCAACGCGGCTGCAATTTCCATCGGGTGCCACATTGGTTGTCGATATGGAAAATTATCCATGCTCCCAAATCGCCAAAGTGGTGGAGCGCCATCACCCCGGCACGCAATTCAATGTGGTCAAAGCCGCCATGCACAAGCGTGGTGTGACAGCTTGGGTCGAACGCGAGGGCGACGTTAACTCAGGCGACAAAATCAAAATCGTAACGCCACCCAACAGGTTATATCCGCACGCATGAAAAAACTTAAATGAAAATACTGGGGGCAATCATTGCAGGCGGAAACTCCACCCGCATGGGTGGACGTGAGAAGAGTTTTTTGGAACTTGCAGGTGCCACGTTGATTGAGCGCACGTTGTCGCGGCTGCGTTTTCAAGTGAATGATGTCATTATCAACGCCAATGGCGACGCCGCGCGCTTTTCCGCAACAGACGCAATCGTGGTTGAAGATGTGTTGACCAATGTGGGCACACCTCTCGCTGGTTTGCATGCTGCTCTTTATTATGGCCAGTCGCATGGCTTTGACGCTGTTGTGACCGTGCCGTCTGACGCGCCGTTTCTGCCCTTGGATTTGGTTGAGAGATTGCTTGAGGCCGGTGAAGTGACGGGGGCGGCCATTGCGCGAAGTGGCGGGCAAGACCACTACCTCACCGGCATTTGGACAACGGCCATGGCCAAGCCACTTGGACAGTTGATCGAGACTGAAAACATGAGGCGCGTGCAGGATTTTGTTGTCAGGGCCAAGGCGGAAAAAGTGGTGTGGGCCGCGATCCCACATGACCCGTTTTTCAATATCAACACGCCGGAGGATTTGGGCGTGGCTGAGTTGATTGTGAGAGATGCTTAAATATACTGTGCAATTGAAACGGGTGTCGTAATCGGCCAAACCGCTGTCGCTTGCTCTTTGACGTGGGTGAAGCAAATTCACTATTCTGCCAAAAAACATCACCCCGGTGAAAACCTTGGTCTCTGGCTACCAGATTCCGGTTTTCGCCGGAATGACGACATATTTTGAAAAGGCTCGATAAATGAAAACAGAAGCAAAAGTCGTCGTCGTCGGTGGTGGTGTGGTGGGGGTTTCGACCCTCTATCACTTGGCCAAAAAAGGTTGGTCTGACGTTGTTCTGATTGAGCGGAAGGAACTGACCTCGGGCTCGACCTGGCATGCTGCGGGTTTGTTGCCCTTGTTCAATATGTCTTACTCGGTTGGCATGATCCATAAATACTCGGTCAAATTCTATAGCGAGTTGGAGGCTGAAACGGGCCAAAACGTCGGCCTTAAAATCGTGTCGAACATTCGCCTCGCCCGCACCAAGGATCGCTGGGACGAGTTTATGTATTACGCAGGCATTGCTGAAACACTTGGCATCAAGGTCAATATTCTGACGCCTGAGCAAGTGAAAGAGATTTGGCCGCTCTGCGAAACCGATGGCATCCTCGGTGCCATTCAACACCCGGATGATGGCTATGTGCAGCCTGCGGATTTGACGCAAGCGTTGGCCAAGGGTGCGCGCGCGCGCGGTGCTGAAATTTATCGCAACACCACAGTGACAGGAATTGCGCAAAGCGCTGATGGCAGATGGGTGGTGACAACTGACCAAGGCAGCATCACCTGTGACCATGTTGTGTCTTGCACCGGCAACTTCGCGCGCAAGACCGGCGAAATGGTGGGCTTGGATATTCCGGTCATTCCGGTTGAACACCAATATATCGTCACTGAACCTCATCCTCTTATTCGAGAACGCCAAGCCAAGGGCTTGCCCGAAATGGGCGTTCTGCGTGAAGCAGATTCCAGCTGGTACATGCGCGAAGAAAATGGCGGGCTGCTGCTCGGGCCTTATGAAAAGGGCGCGCCCGTTTGCTATTTCGACGGCCCCTCAGACCAATCGGAATATGAATTGTTCCAGGAAGACCTGGACCGTTTGGGCCCACATATCGAAACCGCGATAACGCGGGTTCCGGCTTTCGGTGAAGTCGGGATAAAAAAAGTTTACAATGGTGCCATTGCCTATACGCCTGACGGTTCGCCGATCATTGGGCCTGCACCGGGCTTGAAAAATTTCTGGCTCAATGAAGGTCATTCCTTTGGTGTGACAGCGGCTGGTGGAGCGGGTTGGCAATTGGCGGAATGGATTGTTGATGGTGAACCCACGATCGACATGATGGGTGTGGACCCCCGCCGTTTTGGCCCTTATGCCACCAAGGGCTATCTCAAGATCAAGAACGAAGAAGCTTACGCCAATGTCTTCACGCCGCACTTTCCCGATGAAGAACGGGTCGCCGCACGTCCACTTAAAACCACGCCATGTTATGGCCGTATGGAAGATTTGGGCGCGGTGTTTGGATCAGTTTATGGTTGGGAGCGCCCAGGCTGGTTTGCACCTGCGGGCTATGAAGTTTCAAAGCAGGAACTGAA
>JAYUQS010000208.1:0-2799 GCA_043756645.1 Hyphomicrobiales bacterium
GGACTCTCTAATGCCATCATTGCGGTTCCCATGCTGCCTTTTGTCAACATGCAAACGCTGACGGCTTTGTCCAACTTGGATCAAAACGCAATTTGGTCTTTGGTGTTCCTCACGACATTAGGTTCCACAGCATCCGTCGTCGCCTGGAATTATGCAGCGGGCCTGTTGCGCCCGTCGCTGCTCGGCGCATCGCTCTATGTGGTCCCCATCATCGCTGTCATTGCGGGCTGGGCCATGTTGAATGAAGCCATCACACCCAACACCATCGTCGCAGCCGCAATCATTCTGGCTGGTGTTGGAGTTTCTCAATACCAACCCAAGCAGAGACAACCCGCATGACCACTGAAAATTCTCGAACCCTACCATGGTATTTCGCGCCTATGACCGTTCTGGTCGCAGGCTGTATTGTCGCCATTATCAATTTCGGCATTCGCTCCACCTTCGGTTTGTTCACACTGCCAATTTCCGAAACTTATGGCTGGCCGCGTGAAACCTTCTCCTTCGCCATCGCCTTGCAGAATTTGGTATGGGGCATTGCAACACCGATCGCAGGTATGATGGCGGATCGCTATGGTTCCGCCCGCGTATTGATGACAGGTGCGGTGCTGTATGCGATCGGGGTTTTCGGCATGACCATCGCGGCAACGCCAATCCTGTTCCACGTTGCAGCAGGCCTCATCGTTGGCACCGGGGTTGCGATGTCCTCCTTCGGCATAGTCATGGCAGCTTTGGGCCGCATTGTGCCGCCGGAAAAACGCTCCTGGGCTTTTGGCTTGGCCACCGCATCGGGGTCGTTGGGACAGTTTATTTTTGCCCCTCTCGCTGGCGCGTTACTGGCTGCCTATGATTGGCCCTATGCGCTGCATGTATTGGCAACCGCCAGTTTGTTGATTGTTTTCTTTGCCGCCCCTTTGCTGATCCAAAATACATCCGCGTCAAAAGCTGCGGCCGGTGAAACCACGCTGACCATGAGCCAAGCCATTGGCAAAGCATTTGGCCATCAATCATTCTTGTTGCTGACTGCGGGCTTCTTCGTTTGCGGTTTCCAACTGGCCTTCGTGACTGTGCATCTGCCGCCCTATCTGGCTGAACACGGTATCTCGAAAGAATTCGCGGGGCTGGCCATGGGTGCCATCGGACTGTTCAATGTGGCAGGGTCATATCTCTCCGGTGTTATTGGTGGCAAACGCGAAAAGCGCGTGCCGCTGAGTTTGATTTATCTGATGCGTTCCATCGCAGTGACGGCTTTCATTTTGCTACCCATCACCCCCGTCACAACGATCATTTTTACCGCAACGTTTGGCTTCTTATGGCTGTCCACGGTGCCGCTCACCATGGGCTTGATCACCGTCATGTTCGGCACACGCTATATGGCAACGCTCTACGGTTTCGTATTCCTGTCGCATCAGGTTGGTTCGTTCTTCGGCGCATGGTTGGGTGGCAAGCTATATGACGTTTATGGCAGCTATGATCCCGTGTGGTGGATGGGTGTGGGCTTGGGATTGTTCGCGGCAATCGTGCATTTGCCCATCCGTGAAAAGCGCGCTGACAGTTTCGCGGCGGCGTGATGGTGTACTGTGTGCCCTCATCCGCCCTTTGGGCACCTTCTCCCGCACAAAACGCGGGAGAAGGCCAATCACATCAGCCTTCTCCCGTTTCTTGTAACGGGAGAAGGTGGCCGAAGGCCGGATGAGGGAGATCGTGTTATGCACTATCCCGGCCATCGATTTGCTTTCACCCTTTTTGCCAGTGTGATCGTAATTTGGCTCATCGCCATGTTCGCCATTATGCGCGACGCCGTGTTGAAGCCTGAGGCCAACGGCGTCATGCTTGTGGTCTTCGAACCCGGCACCACCGATGATGTGGCCTTCGCTGTCATCACCCGTGCAGAAGCAAAACCCATTCGCAAAACCGCTTTTGGCTTTATTTGGGTGGTTGAGGGCAATGCGGGAAAGCTGGAAGCCGAAGGCGCAATCGGCTCTTACCGCAACCTGCCAATCAGCCCGGAAATTGCGGGCTGCGTGGCCGTGATCGATGCGAAAATGGCGGACGCATTTGGGCTATAAAAAAGGCGGGAACCTGTCCCGCCTCGTTCGAAATCAATGTCAAACCGATTAGCGCGAATAGAATTCCACAACCAGGTTTGGTTCCATTTGTACTGGATAGGGCACGTCGCCCAGCGTTGGTGTGCGCAGGAACTTCACAGTGCCGCCGCCGATTTCAAGATAATCTGGTGTGTCGCGTTCGGCTGAGGCTTGTGCTTCAGCAACGGCAACCATTTCCTTGGCCTTGTCGGTCAATTCAACAACGTCGCCCACCTTCAAGCGGATTGAAGGAATGGTGACGCGCTTGCCGTTCACCTTGACGTGGCCATGGGACACAAACTGGCGGGCCGCAAATACGGTGCCCACGAGTTTGGACCGATAGACCACAGTCGCCAAACGGCACTCCAGCAAACCAATCAGGTTTTCCGAAGAGTCGCCCTTCATGCGCACGGCTTCGGCGTAGAGCGCACGGAATTGGCGCTCAGAAATATTGCCGTAGTATCCTTTAAGCTTTTGCTTGGCGCGCAGCTGCGTGCCGAAGTTGGACATCTTGCCCTTGCGGCGCTGTCCGTGTTGGCCTGGGCCATATTCACGCTTGTTGACTGGTGACTTGGGGCGGCCCCAAATATTTTCACCCATACGGCGGTCAATTTTATACTTCGCGGTTGCGCGTTTCGTCATTTACGGCTCTCCTAGATGCCATTGCATTGGAGCCCACCTTCCTCGACACTGGTCTCCCAGCCGACAGGCAACC
>JAYUQS010000209.1:0-55893 GCA_043756645.1 Hyphomicrobiales bacterium
GCATCCATGAAATTCATGGCGGGTTCGCCAACAAAACCTGCCACCCAGGCGTTGACGGGCTTGTTGTAGACTTCGCGGGGGGTGCCCAATTGCTGCAACGCCCCTTCATGCATGACCGCAATCTGGTCGGCCATGGTCATGGCTTCAAGTTGATCGTGAGTCACATAAATCATCGTGGTTCCAAGTGCGCGCTGAAGGTGCTTGATTTCTGCACGCATATGGGCACGCAGCTTGGCGTCGAGATGTGCAATCGGCTCATCGAAAAGGAACAGTTTGGGTTCGCGCACAATGGCGCGGCCAATGGCGACGCGCTGCTTTTGCCCACCGGACAATTCCTGCGGGCGGCGCTCAAGCAATTGGCCAATTTCCAGAAGATTGGCCGCTGATTGTACACGTTCCTTGATGCGCGCAGGATCCTGTCCGCGAAGTTTCAGGGGGTTTGCCATGTTTTCGAAAACAGTCTTGTGCGGATAGAGTGCATAGTTTTCGAAGACCATGGCGACGTCACGATCTTTCGGGGCAAGGTCATTGACGCGCACTTCATCAAAAAGCAGATCGCCAGCGGTGATATGTTCCAAGCCTGCCACCATGCGCATGGTTGAAGATTTGCCGCAGCCTGATGGACCGAGGATCGACAAAAAGCTTCCATCTTCAACGTCGATGTTGAGGTCTTTCACAGCTTGGAATTCGCCGTACTTCTTCCAAATGTTTCGGAATGAAATCTTGGCCATGATGTTACTCCATTATTCCTTGACCGCGCCCATGGTGAGGCCGGTGACGAGATATTTACGAATGACAAGGCCCAGAAGCATCATGGGCAATGTGGTGATGGTGCCAGCAGCCATGATGGTGCCCCACTGGATGTTCTGTGGCTGCACAAGTTCACGTGTTGCAACAGGCAATGTCTTGGCCCCACCTGAACCGATGATGGCGGAGAACAAAAAGTCGTTCCAGCCGAAGAGAATGCAGAGCACGATGAAGGCACCGATGCCCGGCGCCACGAGTGGCAGGATGGACATGAAAGCCTGGCTGCGGGTTGCACCATCCACCATCTGCGCTTCTTCCAAAGCATAGGGCACGTTGTCGAAGAAGCCCTTTAAAATCCATATGGCGAAAGGCAGGTTGAACGTGGTGTAGGCGAGGATGAGGCCCGGCAATGTGCCCACCAAATTCAGTTCACGGAAAATCCAGAACAGCGGCACCAGCACCGCAACAACAGGTGCCATGCGCGTGGAGATGATCCAGAAGAACAGGTCCCCCTTGAATTTGAAGTCGGAGCGGGAAAGCGCGTAAGCGCACATGGAGCCTAGCACCACCGAGACAATGGCAGAGCCACCTGCTGCAACAATGGAATTAAAAAAGTAAGTGCCGAAAGGCTGCTGGGTAAACAGATCAATGTAGTGCTTGAACGTCGGTGTAAACTCGAAAAAGACGCTGGCCCCCAACCAATCACCGACAGCCGGAATCTTGAAGGCTTCCAGCAGGTCCTTGAAAGATGACATGATCATCACAAAGATCGGCAGCACGGTCCAGATCAGATAGAGGCCGACAAAGATTCCGGAGAACCAGTGGAACGCCTTGGTCCAAGGCGTTTCGTAACTCACAACAGTACGGGATGCCATGATGCAACTTTCCTTTAGTTCTTCACGGGCGCTGATTGCCGGTCGAATATACGGACCAGAATCTTTCCGAGGATGATAGTGATGATGAGCAGGATAAGTGCAATTGCAGCACCGCGCCCAAGCTTGGTGAACCGGAAGGACACTTCATAAAGATAAACAGGAAGTATCTTTGTCGAGTCAGCCGGTCCACCACCTGTCAGCACCAGCAGCGAGTCGATAAAGCGGAAATTGTCCATGAAGCGCAGCATGATGGCGATCAGCAGCACAGGATAAAGATTGGGCAATGTCACCGACATGAAGTTGCGGAAGGGCGAGGCGCCATCAACCATGTTGGCTTCAAGCTGGTCCTGCGGCACGCGCTTCAATCCAGCGAGGGTGATCAGTGTGATGAGCGGTGTCCATTGCCACACGTCCACCAACACGACACCCCACATGGCGGTTTTGGTATCGGCTAGAATGGATTTTGCACCGAGAATGCCTAAGCTCTGGAAAATCCAGTGATACCAGCCGAAAGTGCCGTTGTAGAGGAAGTACCAGACCATGCCGGCAACAATGGGTGCCATCATCATGGGCATCAACATGGTGGTGACGAGGAATTTTTCGAAGCGCGATCCATTGAGTGCAATGGCCAGAAAAACACCAATGGTGATCTGCAGGAACAGACAAAGAAAACTGTACCAGATCAACAGCTTCCATCCATTAAGGAAGCGATTATCGGTCAGAAGTTTTGTGAAGTTCTGGAAGTCGTTCCATTCAACCAAGCCAATGTCCACATTGTGGAGGCTCATGTAGATCATCCAGAAGAAGGGATAGAGTGAGATCGCCGCGAGCAGCAGTACTGCTGGCGCCATCAGCCAATAATAATAAGCCTTTGAGGGCTGTGCATTAAGGCGCAGGACAGAATCACTGATGCTGGAAACGGGCTTCGCTTCCACACTTTCCACAATCTGGCGTACCCGGAAAAGCTTTCCGCTGTTTTCACCCGGTATCATGTCGTCCACGTTCATGGCCGTCATCGTCCTCAAGCCTCGCATCATAAGGAAAAAGTGGTGGCCTCTGCAAGACAGAAGCCACCAGATTTGTAGATTTTCCTCTCCTGCAAGCAAGGGAGGTTTTTTGCAACCGCGCTTATGCGCCGTTGAGTTCGTTCAACTGGGTCTGCAAAGACTTGCAGGCCTCTTCTGGAGACTGGCCACCAGAGATGCACTTCTGCACTTCTGAGGCGAGGATCGAGTGATACTCGTTGCCGTTCGGAATTTTGGGGCCCAACACGAAGTGCGGATCCTTGATGCCGTATTCGTAGACGGCGTCAAAGGTGAGCGCGTTTGGCATTTTTGTCGGACGTTGCTTTGCCGCTTGCACTTCTGGATCAGCCACAACCGATTTGCGTGTCGGTGTGCCGCCAAGACCTTTCAACACGTTGAGCTGGTTGGTTTTCGAAACCGACCACTGTGCAAAGATGAAGGCTGCGCGTTTCATGTCTTCCGTGGCGTTGCCATTGATGCCAATACCACCGATACCGCAGTTGGTGCCGTTCACAGCTTCGCCACCATTTTTGATCCATGATGGATCGCCCTTCGGGCATGGTGCGTAGGCCGTCTTGCCGCCCGCAGCGCGTGACTTGGTTTCATCTTCGATCGAAGCCGCAAACTCATGGTACTGCGTCTGCATCGCGATGTTACCGGACTGATAGACAGTGTTGAGCTCAAGTGTGCCGTTGGCAAGGTTGTCAGGATGGCAGACGTCCGACAGTTCCTTGAACTTCTGCATCATGAGGATCGACTGTTCATCACCCCAGTTGGTTTTGCCTGGTGTCTTGGAGCCAAGCTTGTCATCAATGTTCCAATCCTGCCAACGGCCGTTGGCAAACAGGAAGCGCTGAATGTCAAGCTGCGTGGTCCAGGCGAAGGAGCCTTGATGCTGGGCGTAGCCATAAGGCACGTCAGCGCCACCTTCCTTCATCTTCTTGAAGAAGGCTGCCATGTTGGTGACGTCGAGCCATGTTGAGTCCTTGTTGAACTCAAGGCGCTTACCATATTCCTTTTCGAAGTCCTTGGAGTGGGTTTCGAAAATGTCCTGACGGTAGAAGGTGCAGGCGATAGCTGCGTCATAGGGAAGGGCAATGATTTTGCCTTCCTGGTAGAAGCGGCCGCAGGCCGACAGGAAGTTGGGGAACCAGGCATCGTCGCTATAGCCTTCAGGATCCTGTGGCAGCGTGTTGTCGCCAAACATGGGTGTCATGTCGGCATAAAAATCAGCGAAGGGCGAGCCGATGGGCTTGTCCTGCACATAGTTCAGAACATAGTCAGCCTTGCCACCGCGCAGATCGATGCCGACCTTCTGCTGAACGACAGGCAAATCGTCTGTCAGAATTTCGACTTCAATGCCGGTGAGATCGGTGAAGGCCTTGATGTTATCGCGGATGGCGAAGGATGGCGGCGTGTTTTCCGACATGAACTTTAGTTTTGAACCAGAGTATTGTTTCCACTTGGCATCATCTGACGACTGGGCCTGAACCTTGGATCGCGTGATGGTAGAGCCGAGGCCCAGCGTTAGACCACCGGCACCCAAGGCTGTTGCAGCACCACCACCGAGTTCAAGGAACTTGCGGCGGTTGATGCGCTTGTAAACTGCGTTCTTTGGAATGTTGAACATTGGTTTTCCTCCTTAATGAAACATGCCGACAGGTTAAATCTGTTCTTTTCTCGCCTGCACGGACATTGCCTTCTGACCCCGAAAGCACCATCAGAACAGAATGCTGAAAGCCGTCATATTGCGTCTGACACCCAGCTCACCGATGTTTTTGATCGCATTTTCCTCGGTGGTTTTACATCATGGAAAATTAGCAGACGTCGATTTTCAGCAATGTAGGAAATTTTCACCAAACAAATCAAGCGGAATCTTTCATCCCAGGTACGTATTGAAAAGAATCTGTATTTTGTCCGTATTTCGCCGTCAAAAGCAGCTTAATGTCGCTTGGCGATAATTTTCAAAGCGTGCTTGGCAAGCTTCTCAACACTTCAATTTGACCATGATGAAATTTTCCCACTGACAAATTCCGTGGCCCAGCGAAGCGCTGTAGGCGATCCCAAGCTTTAGGAAGAGAGGATGCTGGAAGAGAATAGGTCTTGACCTTGCCTTAAACCCCGTTCTTTTTTGGCTATCACATGCACACATCTCTTGGATGCCGTCCTCGTGCCCTCAAAAACCACGTTAATCCTCTAAGAACCGTCATTCCCGCGTACGCGGGAATCTAGACTTTCAACAAGCGAGCTGGCGGAAAGTCTGGATCCCTTGAGTTCACAAACGAAGTGCAACACCCTGCTAAGGTGTTGCCGCTATGGGAAAATCATCCTCACATTTTTCACTGGAAGACCGTTGCAGGATTGCCTCGCTTCATGAAGCGGGGCAATCCTGCAGAAAAATCGCTGCAAATCTGGGTCGTCCGCCATCGACAATTTCGCGCGAGATAAGGCGCAACAGCGTCTGTTTATGGCTTGCAAAAAACAAGCAATGGCGCGTAGTCACCGCCGTCCGCAGCCTTCAGTGCCGCGATATATGCAGCGCGCCTCGCATTCATTTTCTGAAGGTCGTGTCCACCAGCCCAATCAATGGGCCTTGCACCGTAAACGCGATCCAGAATTGAATCGGCCATGACACGCGCATGCCGACCATTGCCATTTGGGAACGGGTGAATCTTGACAAGCCTGTGGTGGAGGCGAACCGCAGCTTCCAGTGGCGGGTAAATCTTGTTGTCAGCCCAATATTTCAAATCCCCCATGAGAGCACGCAATTCCACCGGAATGTGCGGCGGATCGATGCCGACATTCTTGTCCATTTTACGAAACGTGCCCGCCCAATCCCAAACGTCCCCGAAGAGGCGCTTGTGCAGGACAATCACAAAATGATCCGTCAAAACATCCGTCCGCTGACGGCCAAGCCAGCGCAGACCGGAACTGATGTTGGCCTGTTCCAGCTGATCAAGCTCGCCCTGAGTTGTGATGTGTTTGTGCTTTAGGCCATCCAATTCGTTCGGATCGAGCGGGGTCGCTCCTTCTGGGTATTGCAAGTTTTCAATCATTTATCGTTCCAAAAATCACTTGGTTGTTCCTGAGCAATTTCGCGGGTGAGACGCTCGACTTCCTGGACTATTTTTTCATCTGGCAATTTTTGGTTTTCAAGCGCCATGTGTTTGCTGGCTGTTCCGACAATACCAACGGCCTTTTTTCGGGCTTGTGCAGTGATAATGTCTTCAATACTGCCTGACTTGGGGATGATCGCGTAAACGAACCGGCATCCCATTGCCTCAGCCATCGCCTGCATGGATTTTAGTGTGACGCCGCCTGTCAGTTCAGCGTGCTCCGCCTTGGTGACGCGCGCACGGGTGACCCCCAGTTTCTTCGCGACCTCGGCACCGGACATGCCAAGGGCATTGCGAACCGTGCGCAACCATCCCTCCGGAGGTGTTTTGATACCGGAGAAACTGGTGGCAACATTGTCGACTATGCTACGATACTGCTGTCGGACGATTGTTTTGACACTCATTTATCAACTCGCAGGTTTGAATGAAGATTCGTTTTGGATACTTTTATATATCCAACTAATATATTAATGTCAATTTATAAGTATTCAAAATTGACTAATATGACTATACATGTGTATACATTAATTTTGCGATCGTGATGAATTGTTGTCCCGGCATTGTGACGAATGCCAGCCGTCCAAAATTATTCGCCGTGGTGGGCAAACCCTATAATAATATTGCCATTTGGCATGACATGATCTATATGCTTCCATAATGAGGATTTGGATATGACAGCCCTGTTGCAAATCGATACGGTCCCGCAAGAGTTTCACCCTGCACCTCTCACCGATGCTGAAGCAGCTGCAATGTTCCGCGCTGCGGTTATGATGTTTGCCAAATGGGATATCACTGATGATCAAGCCGCAATCCTGTTAGACCTGCCAGTGCGATCATACCGCCGATGGAAGGCGGGGGAACAAGGTAGAATAGATCGGGACGGTAAAGCACGCCTTTCAAACCTCATGGGTATTCACAAGGCCTTGCGCATCATGTTCCGCGAGCCCGAGCGTGGTTATCGTTGGATCAGGGCCTCCAATGACGCGTTTCACGGCGTTTCGGTACTCGATATCATGCTGGGTGGTGATCTTACCGATCTCATGCGGGTGCGGCGTTATCTTGATGCGGAGCGTGGTGGCTGGTGATCGATCCTGCCTCGCTGCCCGTCTCAATGATCACGTGGGAAGGTGCGGTTCGGATCATTCGCAGCATCTATCCTCCGATTGATCTTTTTGAAGACATAGCCGATCCTGCGGATTGGCCTCTGCTCATCTCGGCGGAGCAAAAAACCAATCCGCGACTTATGGAGAATATCGGCAATTTGGAGTTGGTCCCTGAAGGACGCCGCGTTGGAGGAGCGGGTGCAACTTATCTCATGGCTCCTTTTTGCCATGTGAGCCCTGATCGTAAAAGCCGATTGAGTGATGGCAGTTTCGGCGTTCTCTACGCAGGAAATGTATTTGAAGTTGCTCTGCTGGAAACCATATGTCATCATGGGCGCTTCATGGCACGAACACATGAGGCGCCGGGTTGGACCTCACAGTTCAGGGAAATTGTTTTCAATATTGATGCGCGATTGCATGATCTCCGCAAGCCTGATGCCGTTCAGCTGCGGGCGCTTGATCCAGACAGCCATGCAGTGAGCCAAGCTTTAGCCGCGCAGTTGCGCAGCGCAGGTTCGGATGGCCTCGTCTATCCAAGTGTGCGCCATAAGGGTGGCCAATGCGTCGGTTTGTTTTACCCCGACCTTGCGACAAATGCCGTTCAGGGCCGCCATCTCGATTATCACTGGGATGGCACAAGAGTTGATCTTTATCGCGATCCAGGTCATGGAAAAGTCTTCAGAATTATTCCAGACTCTGAAGCGTGAGATAGAACTTTGGTGCAATCAACGGATGTTTCAATCACGGCCCAAAGTCCTGTTGCGCGTTCTTCAAAAACATGCCACACAAATGTTGTTTTAACCCTAGGAGAAACGCCATGAAGTGGAATACACCGAAAGTATCAGAAGTCTGCATCGGAATGGAAATCAACGATTATTTCCCTGCTGAACTCTAATAGTAGCAAAGGTGCCGGGTGGAGAATATCCCCCGGCATTTTCATGTCATGAAGGCTATTGTATTGGGGTCTGCTGCGGGCGGCGGTTATCCTCAGTGGAATTGTTGCTGCCCTGTGTGTGAGCTGCATTGGCAGGGTGACGCCCGAGTGCGGCGTCGCACTCAATCCTCGGTCGCAGTGTCTGTGGATACGAATCGCTGGGTATTGCTAAACTGCTCACCTGACATTCGTGAACAAATCAGCGCCACCCCTGCTCTGCACCCAAAATCTCTGCGTCATTCGCCAATCACCGACGTGGTGTTGACCAATGGTGATATTGACCATATCGCGGGATTATTAACGCTGCGGGAAATGCAGCCGTTGACGATTTGGGCCAATGCAAAAGTACAGGAGCATCTGAAATCCAACTCAGTTTTTTCTGTGCTGAACAGTGCCGTCGTATCATTTCGTACAATTGATAAAGGAACAGCGTTTCAACCCTTTGCAGGCCTTGAGATATCCGCCTTCGAAGTTCCGGGGAAAGTGCCGCTTTATCAAGAGGCGCAAAGTGGCCACGCGGTCAGTCGTGATGGAAATACGATTGGATTACATTTGCGCCATGGCACCAAACAACTCAGTTATGTACCAGGCTGCGGCGATGTCGATCATAAGTTACTCGAAGACTTGAAAGACACAAATACGTTGCTGTTTGACGGCACATTGTTTCGTGATGATGAAATGATCGCGTCCGGCACAGGGCAAAAAACCGGACGTCGCATGGGTCATGTACCCGTGTCAGGTGCTGATGGTTCGATTAAAGCACTAGAGACACTTGCTGCAAAATCGCGCTATTTTATTCATATGAACAACACCAATCCACTTTTGATTGACGCGTCGCCGCAAAGAATGGAAGCTGAAGCGGCTGGCTGGGTTGTGAGCCAGGATGGAATGGAGATTGTGTTGTGACGTTGCTTTCGCCATCAGATTTTGAGGCTGCATTGCGGGCCGTTGGAGATGCGCGCTATCATAACAAACACCCATTTCATTTGAAAATGAATGCCGGCGGTTTGAGCAAAGACCAATTACGGGCATGGGCGCTGAACCGCTATTATTATCAAGCCATGATCCCCATCAAAGACTCGGTCATTCTCTCGCGCATGGAAGATGCGAGCATGCGACGGATTTGGCGACAACGTATTGTGGACCATGATGGCGACTCTGACGACAAAGGCGGCATTGCCCGCTGGATTGCGCTTGCCGATGGTTTGGGTTTGGACCGTGATTATGTCACATCAGGTCGTGGCATCTTGCCAGCAACGCGCTTTGCGGTTGATGCTTATGTAAACTTCGTGCGGGTGAAACCCATGATTGAAGCGATTGGTTCATCGCTCACTGAAATGTTTTCACCCTCGACAATCGGTGAGCGCGTGCACGGCATGCTCAAAAATTATGATTTTCTATCGCCATCAATTTTAGCTTATTTCGACAAACGATTGACGCAAGCGCCGCGCGATGCGGATTTTGCTTTGGACTATGTAAAGCGCGAAGCCAAAACGCCGGAACAACAAAAGGCCGTCATGGCCGCGTTAAGTTTCAAATGCGATGTGTTGTGGGCGCAACTCGATGCGCTGAACCATGCCTATGTGACGCCGGGCACGCCACCACCGGGAGCTTGGACGCCATGAGTGCTGATTGGAAACCGTTTTTGCCTCGTGGTGTGCGACTGCGTCATGACGCCATCAGAGGTCGGTATATTTTGTTGGCACCCGAACGGATTTTCGAAGTTGACCACGTGGGGGTTGAGATTTTGAAACGCTGTGATGGGCGGACGTTTGGAACGTTGATTGCGGATTTGGCTATCGCGTTTGAAGCGACACCGGACCAGATCAAAGGCGATGTCGAAAGCTTCCTCAAAGGTTTTGCAGACAAGCGGGTTTTGGAGTTGGGGGCATGAGAGACGTTCCCTCATCCGGCCTGTCGGCCACCTTCTCCCGCTCGAAGCGCGGGAGAAGGCTGATTGCATTTGCCTTCTCCCGTTACTTCCAACGGGAGAAGGTGCCCGAAGGGCGGATGAGGGAAAACACATGAATACTCCACCACCACCTATCGGTCTCCTCGCAGAACTTACGCATCGATGCCCGTTGCAGTGCGCCTATTGTTCCAATCCAATGAACCTCGATAAGCGTTCCACCGAACTTTCGACTGACGACTGGAAACGGGTTTTCAGCCAGGCCAATGACCTTGGTGTTTTGCAACTGCACCTTTCAGGCGGTGAACCCGCAGCGAGGTCTGATCTTGAAGAGATCGTGGAGCATTGTGCCAAACTTGAACTTTACACCAACCTCATCACCTCTGGCGTGATGCTGGATGAGCAGCGGTTGAACCGGTTGTCAGATGCAGGCCTTGATCACGTGCAATTGTCATTGCAAGACGTAGACCCTCTTAACGCTGATGCTATTGGCGGGTTTAAAGGGGGGCATGCGCGGAAACTGGCCTTGGGCCATCAGATCGTAAAATTGGGTTTGCCGCTGACAGTGAACGCCGTGATTCACCGCCATAACATCACGTCGATTGAAAGCATGGTGGATCTTGCCTTGGAGTTGGGTGCGAGGCGTGTCGAAATCGCTCATGTGCAATATTACGGCTGGGCTTTGAAAAACCGTGCGCATTTGATGCCGACGCGGGAGCAAGCCTTTGAGGCCGATGCGCTGGTTAAATCCCTCCGCCAAAAACATCATGGTAAGATTGTTATCGACAGCGTGATTCCTGATTATTATGCCCGCGTGCCGAAACCTTGCATGGGCGGCTGGGGCGCACGGGTGATCAACGTTAATCCATCGGGCAAAGTGTTGCCTTGCCACGCGGCAGAAACCATTCCGGGCCTTGAATTCTGGTCCGTGAAGGATCGTGATCTCGCAGATGTGTGGGCTTCGTCGCCAGCTTTCAACGCTTATCGGGGCAATGATTGGATGCAGGAACCCTGCTCATCCTGCGAAAAGAAATCATCGTGCAAGGGCGGTTGCCGCTGCCAGGCACTGGCGCTGGCGGGTGAGGCTGCAGCAGCTGACCCGGTGTGCGAACTCTCGCCATTTCATGGGGTGCTGGCCGACGCGGCAATAGAAACAGCCCGTGAAGCAATGCTTCCACGGCGGATCGGTTGAATGGCGCTTTAAATTACGCCTTTGCGCAAAATGAAGCAGCCGTAGGGTCCGGGATCAGACGTTCTGACGATGGCGAAAGATTTTTTGGCGGCGTTGTAGAAGTCGAAGCGTTCGTAAGCGCCGATGATTACGTGGCGTTTTTCGCAACGATCAATGGTGGCCTGCATTGCGGAGAAAATGGGGACTTGGCCTGTTGGATCACCCACCACCTGCATACGCATGACGGGCTGCTCAACAAATGTATCAAGCGGCATCAATGATAAAATCGCTTCGGTGGCTTTTGGAATGGTGCAGCCGGAAAGGTCAATCAGTTTGCCATAGGTTGTCTGCTTCGCAATGGTGACAGCGGGGTGGTTGATGTCGCAGATTACGATTTCATCACCGTGCCCCATCAGCATGAGCACGTAGAGCAATTCAGCCGAGATGACGGGATCTATGTGACGTAACACGGATTAGCCTTCCATTAGAATTTACCGATGGCATTCACAAAGACGCCGTGATCATCGGCCACGAGGTCGCTGAGATCGTCGGAGAATCGTCCGAAGTTATAGCCCAAGCCCACCTTAAAGTTTTCTCCCATGTGGCGATAGACTGCTGCAAGAGCGCCAAAGTCCGTGCTCTTTGAAGTTGGCGACCACAGCATGCGGCCTTCAATCAGCATATCCCATTCGCGGATGACGTTAATGTCGCCGCGCAGTACGGCGAGGTGGGCGATGTTGTCGGTCCAGCCTGCTCCACCTGTTCGTGCACGGGTCTCGCCGTAACGCATACCGTATTTGGCGCCGACCGAGAAGATTTCGCTGATGTCATAAATTGCATCGGCAGAAAAAATGTGGCTGCGTTGGTATGGCCCATTTAATGTGCCGCCGACTGTGACTTGGTCTGCACCTGGCAAGTCGTAAAGATATGTATATTTGAACAGTGCGTTCAAACGATCATCTTCGGTGGGGCGATATGCAAAGCCCAATGAGCCCTCAACATATTCGCCATCGCGGGTTGCCGCTGTGGCGTCAGAGAACACCGCATCCACATTGGCGATGAAGCGCCAGTCATCATTGGCGCGCCAATTGACCATGGCTTCGAGGAGATAGGATGTCATGTCACGCGAGTTGGTGGCGTCTTTCGAATCTTCAAAACGTACTTCGCCTTTCAGGCGCGCCGCATTGCCGTTTTCGTTGCGATATCCAACGGTGACACTTCCGGCCTTGCGATCAAAGTCACTGTTTTTGATGCCGCTGATGGAGTTCACGGTATCATCATAGATGTGACCCATTTCAACGGCTGCAGCAATGGTCCAATTGTCAAACGGTGCATACTCCATGCCGTAATTTTGCGCCAAGGTGCGCTTCAAGCCAAAGAGGTCATAACTATCTTCGACGTAAAACGAGAGCTGGTCGCTGATTTTTTGGCGACCACCGACGATGAAGGCTCCTAAATCATTTCCGCTGGAAATGAAGCTCGAATTGGTATCGAGTTCACGATAGGCATCGAGTTCATAGCCGAAGTAATATTTTGAATCAGCATTGGGTGTGAACACCACTTTGGCGCTGCCGCCCATGCCTTGCGAGCCGCCGGACACTTCGCCTTCCATTCCGACTTTTTCATTCAGATCAGTCTTGCCGCCCACGCCAATACGATCATCGCGTTTTCGGTTTTTACCGCGATGTGCGGTCACTTGGCCGAACACGTAAGCGCTGGTTTTTTCGTCAATCTCGTGGTTCAGCTTCACGCCCAAGTCCGTGCGGTTGCCGCGTTCAACGACGAGTGCGCCCGATCCCGGTTTTTGTGTGTTCTTGACGGCCAGCTCGATACTGGTTTTTTCCGTCATTTGATATTTGACTGATGCTTTCACTTCACGGTCTGTGTTCTTCCCACTGCGCGATTGTGAAGCTTCGATACCGACAGAGGTTTTTTCAGACACCTCAATATCACTGGCAATGCGAATATCTTCTTTGCGCTCGTTGATTTGATTGTCGAGGGTTGTGAAGCCAGCTTGTTTGTAAGAATAGTCGGTTTGCAGGCTGCCCTTCAGGCGGCCATTGGTGACTTCTTCCAAGTCTGCTTTTGCGGAAACGCCGAAGGCATTGGCGGGTTTGCGTGCGCCTGCTGTTGGGGTGATTTCAGAATAGGTCAAGCCACCGTCAGCTGATGCTGAATAGCCGAAACCATTGCCTTTAGAACGCGCGGCATGGAAGTCGATGTAGGATTTTTCAGTGGCTTGCAGGCGCACGTCAGCGCCCCCTAACGTGAGGTTGGCCTCGCCGGAATAGTCGCGCATGGCGGTGACCCCGACACGCACATGGTCGCCCAGCCATTGGTGTGCACGGCCGCCAACGGCATAGCCTTTCACTTCGGTGGTGGCGGGGGTGTATTCGTAAGAGGCCACAAGATATTGCCATTTGCCGTTGGCAGCAGAAGACGCCAAAGCATTGTTCAGTAAAATGACCCCTTGCGAATAATCAATTTCATAATCTGTGCCCGCTTTCAGTGTGGTTTTGCTGATGACAAAACCAGTGACAGGATCGCGCGTTTCGATTGCAATTGTTTCAGTGCCTTGCGTGATGTCCTGATGCTTGGTGAAGTAAGCTGACCCGCCGGTGCCGCGAAACGTATCGTTCTGCGTCAGTGTGCCAGGCTGGGCGGCATAGGCCGAAATTTCCGTTGTGCGGGTGCCATCCAGTGCCACTTTGTTGGATTTGTGCACGGCTTGTGCGCCGTAAAGTGCACGCTCATTGCTCAGGAATTTGTTGCCGGTGATATAGGCTTTGTAATTTCCCCACATGACGTGACTGTCGTCTTTTTTCAGGCGCACATAAAAGCGGCCTGATGTTGGCGCGTCTTCGATGGCGGAGGAGTCATCACCATAGACGGGGTAGTAATCATCAGGGTCGATGCGCTTCAGGAAACGGCGCGGGTCTTTCGCATCCAGTTGTTTGAGGATATCGCGCACATCATGTTCGCCGGTGTCCAGAGCAGCTGTGAGCAACATGCTGCCTTTGATTTTACCTTTGAGGTAAAATGCGAGGCGGCCCTTGTTGTAAATGCCGTCGTATTCACCGGGATAAATTGATTTCATGTCCTTATTGCCCAAGCGCTTGCTTAGGGTGAAATCAGCGAGGCCGACATAAAACCAATCATCGGTGGGGATGTTGATCTGGCGGGTGAAGTCCAAATTGTTGCCGTCTTCGTTGCGCACCTCCACGTCCACAGTGTGATCGCCCGGTGGCAAGATGCGCTGAATGAGGAAGTTGCCTTCGGTATCAACAGGCACTGTTTCGCCAAAAGCGTAAACGTCGCTTTTGCCTTCAATGCCACGTCCATAAATGGTGACCGAACCACCTTGCACCGGGATGTTGCGCAGTGCGGTGTGATCTTCGTTCAAGCCAGCTGCTGCGTTCCGGCCTGGCACAACGCCATCTTCAACGTCACCGTTAATGTCCGCTTTAATGTCATCCTTCGAAGTCAATGGGCGCGGCAAAGTCTCGTCGTAACGACCTTCTGAATCATAAACGCGGAGCACGTATGACAGCTTCGCAGTCATGTCATCTGGCACTTGCCACTTGACTGTTCCGTCTTGCTCCATCGGCACTTCAGCGATGACGCCACTGCGCACACCATCAAATTGCGAGATGATAATATCGGCGCGTGAAATCCAAGAGGCGTAGTTCAGTGAGACTTGGAATTCCAAGACTTCGCCCGCGACGTAGTTCTGTGTCGCAGGCACTGTGGAAACATTCAACATCGGGCGCACATCGAGCCCATCAAACTTCACTTGAATATCAGCGTCGCTCAATCCGACATCTGTGGTGCGTTGTGCATCCACAACAGAGCCCTGCCCTGCGACCACTTCACCATCAACACTCAATGAGAAGCCATCGAGTGCTACCACGGTCTCAGTTGGATCATCAGCAGTTTCAGTGTTTTCGCCGATTTGAGTGGGCACTGAGTTTGAATCATCAACGGCTTGGCCGTTCATCGGCTCATCACAATCCAGACCAACAACGCAATCTTCCTCAGCTGCCAAAACGAGCGTTGGCGCGAGGGCCAAGGCGGTGAAAGCGACCGATTGCAAAAGAGCCAACCGGAGTGTGAAGGCGTTCATTTTATGCATCTTTCTCAATTTGATGCCTTTTTATCTTTGTGCACGAGGCGGGTTTCGATAGGCAGTTTGTAACGGCCGGATTGATGGGCCCACTGGGCAGCAATGTAGTCTTCGATCAATTTTAAACGACGGCCAGCAATGGCCTTGCCTTCAGCACCGATGTGATATTGCAGGCGCACTGTAGATTGTTCTTCGTCAAGAATGCCGACGAGTTTGCCCACCGCTGCTTTGAGCTTTGGCGACACTGAGAGGCCACCCGCGGTGAACACGGTGTCTGTCAGATCAAGGCGGATGACGCGAGAAATGGTGGCACCGAAATTGACCTTCGAGAGTTTGCCGCGTGTGAGGCGTACGACCTTTGGATTTTCCGTGGTCATGCGATAGCCCGATGGCAAGCTGCGTGGGTCTAACTTCAGGATAAAGTTGGTGCCGATTTTCTTGTTCGGAATATCTGCGCATGGAATATGGAAACGGCCATGCTTGTCTGTGGTGATCAGAGTGCCATTGACGGTGGCCACACGCACATTCGGAATGCCACGTTCAGGCTCACTAGACGAGGTGCCAGCGTCTTGCAGACCATTGTGGTTACGGTCGTCAAACACCTTGCCGATAATGTCGCCACAATCGAACACGGGTTCAGGGCGGATATCAACGTTGGCACGCGCCGTTGCCAGTAGAGTGCCGTTATTGTGTAACAGCCTGGCGATGTTGGTCATCTTACCGTCTTTGGCAGATGCGTTGACGATGGCTTGCAGGGTGATGATAACTTCGCCAGCTTCAGGACCAGCTTGGGGTATTGCAATGTCCGCAAATGTAATCGTCCGCCCGGAAACTATTGGAGTCGCGGCAAGACTATTGATAGTTGCCGAACCTTTGATGAAGGTCAAGCCACCGGGTAATTGATCAACTATATCAATAGGCGTGACGACAACTGTTGTTGCCTTGAGGGTGAAAGTCAAGGTGTCACCAATTTTCGCCGTGCTGTTGTTGACGGTTTTGGTGAACGTTGGTCTTGGAATTGGGAACGTGGTGATGGTTGGATCATCATTGCCACCCGCAGTACCCGACCTGTCGCTCACGCCCAAGCGTTCGCCCCTTACGATAGCATTCGCACTGGCAACGGCTCTGTTGGTCACGGAACCTGTATTGATGTCAGCCTGCGTCAAGTTATAAATTACAGTGTTGCATTCAACTTGCTGACCAACCTGTAATACATCCGGGTTACAATTGATTGCATTGGGATTGTCAAAGAGTGGATCGACGACGTTGATATCTGTCACCTCCACGTTGCCGGTATTTCTTACGACAAATGTGTAGGTGATGGTGTCGCCAAGATTTGCGCCGGTAAACGGTGCAGTAATATCGTTGAATTCTTCTCTCTTTATTAAGCTGATGCCAGGCTGTGCCAGCAATGGCACAATGGTTCTGTCATTGTTGTTTTCAGCTGAGCCCGACGTATCCATTGTGGTTTGCGGTGCCAGTTGGCGATCAGCGTAGTTACCCGTGACAACTGCGCCGTTTTCCACACGACCTCCAGAAATGTCATCATCGGTGACGGTATATTCTGCACGGAAGGTTGTGCTGTCAGAATTGCCGGGGAGTAACTTTAAGATTTTTATGGTTGGATCAATGACCAAGTTTGGAAGCGGGTCTGCCAAAGTAATGTCGGTCAGTGATACGTTGCCGGTGTTCTTGACAGTGAAAATGTAAATGATTTTTTCACCCGGCTGTGGTGCGGGTGTTGTCAATCCAGAAATGTCAGCCAGTTTCACGAGTGTGATTGCGGCGGTTTGCTCCAAGTTGGTAATGGTCTTGTCGTTCTCACCCGGCCCTTGACCCGGTGTTGTCGGATCCGACAAGTCAGTGACTGGCGAACCTAATGGCGGCGTGCCAGAGGCTGTCGCTTGGTTTTCAACCTGGCCACGGTCAATGTCGTCTTGTATCAACACATACGTGGCGGTGCAGTTGGTTGTTTCAGTCGGTGCCAAAGTTGTAACAGGGCAGACCACAGCGTCAACCTTGTCGTCGTCCACGATGATTGTGTTCAGCGTGACGTTGCCTTGGTTGGTGACGGCAAAGGTGTAGGCAATCGTATCGTCAACATCTACGCCATTGCCATCAATGTCATTGAAGGGCGATGCGGTTTTAACAACTGCAATCAAAGCCACTTGCGGCAAGGCAGTGTCGGTTGGCGTGTTGTTCGTCTCGTCTGTACCTGATGTGTCGTCCGTCGGTGTGCCGTTTGGCGCGTTGCCGGCGACCAGAGCGGTGTTCTGCACCGTGCCCGCATCAAGATCGATTTGCGTGATGGCGTAAGTGCCGGTGCAAGTCGTTGATGCACCAGGTGCCAACGCTGTGGTCGCGCAGGTGACGGTTGGTAATTTGGCATCAGTCACATCGATGCCGGTCAGCGACACGTTGCCAGTGTTGGCCACGGTGAAAGTATATACTATACTATCCCCATCATCGACCACGAGTTTATCACCAACATCCACCAAAGTGGCACTTGCACCTGATGATGTGGTGGGGGCGGCAGCCATTTTGGTCAAAGTTAGTGCTGGTGTTTGTGGCAGCGTGCTGATGGTTGGCGTGTCGTTGGTTTCATCGGTGCCTGATACGTCCGATGATTGCGATCCGTCAGGCTCTGTGCCGGTTGCAAGTGCTTTGTTCTCAACCGAGCCTTCGTCAAAGTCAGCCAAAGTCAACTCATAGGTGCCGAGACAAATGGTGCTTTGGGTAGGTAGCAAGCTATTCACCGGACAAATGATCGAAGGCGCTTTGTTGTCGGTGACGGCAATGGACGTCAAGGTCACGTTGCCGGTGTTTTTAACGGTGAAGCTGTATTCGATGGTGTCTTCAGCATCGGAAACTGCTGCATTCAGTCCTGCCGCAATTGTCGGAGCGGCAGCCAATTTGACCAAAGTCATGCTGCCGTTGCGCTGAATTGTTGTGACCGTTTGCGTATCATTGCCTATGGCGGAACCCGACTTATCTCTCACAGTTGCACCACCCGGTGCGGTGGCCAAAACATCTGCCGTGTTGGTGACAGAACCTGCATCCACGTCAGCTTGGGTCAAGGTATAAGTCGCGTTGCATCTAACCGTTATTGCCGGAGCAATTGTGGTTTGCGGGCAATTGACGGCACCGATTTTCACGTCGGTGATGGCAATGCCGCTCAGCGTCACGTTTCCTTCATTGCTGACGTCAAACGTGTAGGCAATCGTATCACCAACGTCTGGTCCGTTGCCGTCTTCATCACTGATGGCGCTTGCTAATTTGACGATAGCAACAGCTGGCGCACGTGGCACGACAATGTCGGTTGACAGGTCGTTCGTACTCAAAGTGCCTGAAGCATCGCTGACACTGCCGCCACCCGGTGAGGTCCCTGTTGCCGTAGCTCTGTTTGACAAGGTGCCAGCGTCGATATCGGCTTGAGTCAAAATATAGGTGCCGGTAAAGCGGGTGTTGGCACCTGGCGCCAAGCTGGGAATGCTGGCGGGCAAAATGCTGCCGACCAGAAGTTCATTGGGTGAATCGACGTCAGCAAGCGAGAGCTTCTGTGAAACGATTGTTTCCAAAACTTCGGTGCGCGATCTGGCAACGATGCGGCCAGACTTTTCAAGGTAGCCAGCTGCAATGTCTGCTTCGGTCACTGTATAGGCAAAAACCATCGGCAAGGCGTCAGATGTATTTGGTGCCAACATGTCCAAATCACTGCCTAAGCCTTCAGCACCGTCTTGCGTTGCTGCAATCGAGGTCAAAACACCGTCGCCTGTGTTGGTGAGGGTGAAGTAGATGCCAAGATTTTCGCCGGCAATCATCTCGCCCGTGCGGTTGCTGAGACGCACGAGTTTGCGCTGCACGTGAATCGCAGAACGAATGGTTGGGACGTCGGCTGGACCAAACATGATTTCTGAAAATAGGGTGGTCAGGCTCTTCTTGTCGCTATTGGTTTCGGTGTCGACCAAGCGCGATGTCGAGGCGGTTGCCATCGGGTCCACACCCGTTACAGCCATGGCCACGAGTGTGTAGATATCATTGGCACGTTCAAGTGCTGCCATGCCGACAAGCGGATCGTTGATGGCAATGTTCGTAAGGGTGACGTTGCCAGAGTTCACAACATCGAAGTTGTAAGACACGGAGTCGCCCGCATCAGGTCGGTTGTTGGCACCGACATTGATGCCAGTTGCAGTTTTGACCAAGGTCAAAGCAGGCGCGCGTCGCACAAGTGTATCGGTGGGCACGTCATTGGTTGTTGATGTCCCGGAGGTATCGCCCACGGGCGGTCCGGTTGGCGGGTTGCCGCGCACGATTGCTGTGTTGGTGACGTTACCGGCATCAACGTCAGCTTGGGTCAGTATATAGGTCGCAGTGAAGGTTGAGCTGTCTGTTGTGGCCGGTGCCAAGGTCGCAAGTGGACCGCCAAGCACCGTGGCTTTGACGTCAGACAGGGTGATGCCCGTCAGAGTTTGATTGCCGGTGTTGCCGATTGCGAAGGTATAAGTCAGCCTGTCGCCAACATCATCGCCGTTACCATCCGTATCGGTTAAAGCTCCGGCGTACTTCAAAACATTCATGCTGGATGTGCGTGGAATGATCGACACTGTGGGCGTGTTGTTACCGGTGCCGGTGCCAGAGGTATCGGTGATGGGTGCGTCTCTTGGATCCAGTGCGGTTGCAATAGCGGTATTAGAGACGAGACCAGCATCAACGTCTGACTGCAGCAAGGTATAGGTGGCTGCACAATTGGTCGATTCACCGGGTGCCAAGGTTGTAATGACACAAGGTGTAACACTGACCTTTGCGTCAGTGATTGTCAGATTGGTGAGGGTTTGATTGCCTTGGTTGCTGACGATGAAAGTGTAGTCGATCATGTCGCCTACATCTGCTCCATTGCCATCAAGATCTCTGATCGGGGATGCGTTCTTGATCAATGCGATCAACGGATTTGAGGGGATGCTTTTGGTGGTTGGCGTGTCGTTGCCAACTGCGCTGCCGGAAGCATCCGACACTGTTCCACCCAGCGGCGGCTGCGCTGTTACGTCAGCGGTGTTGACCACTTCACCGGCGTTCACATCAGCAAGTGTGAGGAAGTAAGTAGCACTGCAAATTATGCTGAGGCCAGGGGCGATGCTAGCTACGGGGCAGTTTACAGTTCCCACTTTCAAATCTGCTACAGTGATTGCAGAAAGCGTGACATCGCCTTCGTTGCTGACTTCAAAACTATAGCCAATTTCGTCGCCGAGATCAGGGCCGTTACCATCCAGGTCAACAATGCTGCCTGCTCTTTTTACAACGGCCACGGCTGGTGTTTGTGTAATTGTGACGGTGTTGCCACCGGTGTCCGACACTGGTGCGCCTTGAGGGGTCGAGGCCGTGCTCAAGGCAGTGTTGACAATGCTGCCTGCATCAAAATCTACTTGTGAAACAGTATAAGTGCCGACACAATTGCTGATAGCCCCCGGTGCCATGCTTGCAACGGTACAGGACATGGAGGGGATCAGCGGATCGCTCGTGGTGACGTTCGTCAATGTAACGTCACCGGTATTTTCTACTGTCACGGTGTAGGTCAAGACTTGATTGACGGCCGTCACTGGCAAGGTTGTTACCGACTTTGAAACTGTGAGTTCCGGATTTTGCACGGCATTGACTGTCAACGCATCAGGAGGCGACGTTACGGGAATGTTGGCGAGCCCATAAGTTGTCGCGGCACTGGCCTGGTTAGTGACGTAGCCACGGTCAAGATCGGCTTGTGTGACTGTGTAGTTGCCGGTGCAGGTTATTGTTTCAGTTGGAACAAACGTGGGGTCTGCAACAACCGGCGTCCAGCAGGCAATGGTGCCGATCTTATCGTCCACCACGTTGATCGTACGCGTGAATGTGGCATTTCCGGAGTTGCTGACAAGGAAGCTATAGGGCACAATGTCGCCCAAGATGTTAAAGCTTGTGGCAGTTGACGACTTCGAAATACTGAGCGCTGGGGTGGAGCCTGAAGGAATGGTTTCTGATGTTTGTGGCGAGGTCGTTGGTCCGCTGGTGGCGAAGGCCAAGTTGGTCACGGACCCAATATCCAGGTCTTCCACCAAAACAAAGTAATCGGCGGTACAAGTATGAATGGCACCGGGTGCGAGACCACCGACGGGCAAGGTCGGGCAATTCACCGGGGTGACGCGATTATCGGTTATCGAAATCGCGTCCGTCAGCGTGGTGTTACCGGTGTTGGTTACGATGTATTCGTAAGAAACAGTATCACCGATATTTATGAAGGCAACGGCTGTTGCGTTCTTGAGAATGCTCATGGATGGCGTTTGAACAGCAGGAACTGTGGCGTTATCGGTTGGCGATGTGACAGCTGTGTTACCGGGGCCAAAGGTGGTGGCGGCACTGGCGGTGTTCACCACCGAGCCCGCATCAATATCCGCTTGCACAACGCTGTAGGTTGCTGTGCAGGCCAAGGTCGACTGGGGGGCGAGACCACCACTGGGAAGTGCCGGGCATGAAACGGTGGTTTTATCGTCATTGATCGTGACGGGATTTGTAATTGTCACGTTGCCGGAATTGCGCACCACATAGCTATAGGTCAGCACATCACCAACACTGTCAAAGCTAGTGGTTGGTGAGGTTTTCACAACCGCCAGCGAAGGTGTTTGCGTGATGGTGGAGACTGTTGGTGTGTTGTCACCAACGCCAGTGCCTGACGTGTCGGCTACGGCTGGGCCAGTTGGTGGTGTGCCTGAGGCAATAGCTGAGTTTTGCACTTGGCCAGCGTCAACATCGGCCTGCGTCAACACATAAGTTGCAGAGCATGTTGTCGATGTTGCTGGTGCCAAGCTTGAAGTTGCACATAAGACGGGGCCAACTTTAGGGTCCGATATACCAACAGACGTGAGAGTTACGTTGCCAGTGTTGCTAACATTGAATGTGTAAGCGATGGTGTCGCCAACATCCGGACCATTGATGTCAATGTCTGTGATTGGTGCAGCAGATTTAGTCACAGCAACGGCAGGAGATTGCAAGATAGGGGTTACGGTTGGCGTATCGTCACCCACGGCATTGCCAGACGTATCTCTCACGACCGGGCCTGATGGCGGAGTGCCGGAGGCAGTCGCTGTGTTCGTTACACCGCCTGCATTCAGATCGGCCAGGACCAGAGCATAGGTGGCGGTACAGATTGTCGATGCACCGGGATCAAGGCTGGTGACGGAGCAAGTTACGGCGCCGACCTTCGGGTCAATCACGCCAATACTCGAGAGTGTGACACTGCCTTCGTTGCTCACAATGAATGTGTAGTCAATGGTATCACCGACGTCTTCACCGTTTAGGTCGATGTCAACAATCGCACCTGCTGATTTCACCACTGCTATAAGAGCTCTGCCGGTGAAGGTTTTTACAGTTGGAATATTGTCGGTTTCAGTTGCGCCTGAAACATCCTTGACGGCAGCACCTGATGGCGGAGTGCCACTGGCTTCTGCAGTGTTGGTGACTTGGCTCGCGTTCAAGTCAAGCAACGTCAAGACGTAAGTTGCGGAACAAGTGGTGGATGCGCCAGGGTCAAGCGCTGTGACGGGGCACGATACGGCACCAACTTTAGCGTCGGTTACACCAACCGATGTCAGTGTGACGTTGCCTTTATTGCGGACGACGAAGCTGTAAGCGATGGTGTCGCCTACATCCGCATCATTGCCATCAAGATCAGTGACAGGACCGGCTGACTTGACAACAGTAATCGCCGGTGATCGATCAATATTTACAGTCACGCTGTCTGTCAGCGGTGTTGTCACCAGAGCAGAGGTGGAGGAAGCCGTATTCAAAATACTACCGGCATTCACTTCGGCTTGCGTCACCGTTTTTGTACCGATCAGAATACATGTGCCACCAGGTGCAACGCTTGCGCATATTTCAGTCGATGGCGATATAAGCGGGTCAGATATCATGACCGTGTTTTGGGTGACGTTGCCGGTGTTCGTCGCAATCACGGTATAGGTTAGAACGTCATTGACCGTTACATTGCCTGAGCCATCTTGATCGCCGTTGGTGGGAGCCTGCTTGTCAAATCCGATGCTGCTGACTTGCGGCACCGGAACTGAAGAGGTTGCTGTTTCTGCCGTTGGCAGAAGTGTGGTTGTGACTGTTGCCGCGTTATTGACAGCACCGGCGTCAACTCGCGCTTGCGTCACACTGAGTGTGCCAGTCAGCACACATGTGCCACCCGGAGCGACGGTGGCGCACGTTCTTGTGCTGGGTGACAGCAGCGCATCGGTGACAACCACATTGTTCTGGGTCACATTGCCGTCATTGGTAACGGTGATGGCGTAGTTCAGTGTGTCGTTGAGACTTACGTCCGTCGATCTGTCCTCGTCAGTGTTTGAGCTTAAAACTTTGCCAATGCTGACGGATACAACTTGGGTAATCAGGACGGTGTTTGATCCCGTGTCAGTCACGGGTGCGCCTTGCGGCGTAACGCCATCGGCTTTGGCTGTGTTGGCAATTTGGCCTGCGTCGAAATCAGCTTGAGTAGCAGTATATGTGGCCACGCAATTGGTGCTGGTGCCGACTGCAAGGCTGGCAACAGTGCAGGACATTGCGGGGATCAGAGGGTCGGTGATTGTCACGTTGGACAGTGTCACGTCACCATTGTTTTGTGCGGTCACTGTGTAGGTCAAAACTTGGCCCACAGCAGACACTGGCAGTGTGGTTGCACCCTTGGTTACATTCAGACTGGGGTTTTGGATGGCGTTGACTGTCACACCATCTGGTGGCGACGTTACGGGAATGTTGGCGAGCCCATAAGTTGTCGCAGCACTGGCTTGGTTGGTCACAAAGCCACGGTCAAGATCGGCTTGCGTGACTGTGTAGTTGCCGGTGCAAATTACTGTTTCAGCTGGAGTAAATGTGAGATCACCAGCAACCGGTGCCCAGCAGGCAATGGTGCCGATCTTATCGTCCACGACGTTGATCGTACGCGTGAATGTGGCGTTGCCAGAGTTGCTGACAAGGAAGCTATAGGGCACGACATCGCCCAAGATGTTAAAGCTTGTGGCAGTTGACGACTTCGAAATACTGAGCGCTGGATTGGAACCTGACGGAATGGTTTCTGATGTTTGTGGCGAGGTCGTTGGTCCGCTGGTGGCGAAGGCCAAGTTGGTCACGGACCCAATATCCAGGTCTTCCAACAACACAGAGTAAGTGGCGGTACAGGTATGCGTGGCACCGGGTGCGAGACCACCGCCGGGCAAGGCCGGGCAATTCACGGGGGTGACGCGATTATCGGTTATTGTAATCGCGTTCGTCAACGTGGTGTTGCCGGTGTTGGTCACGATGTATTCGTAAGAAACAGTATCACCAATATTTATGAAGTTAACGGCTGTTGCGTTCTTGAGAATGCTCATGGATGGCGATTGGACGGCTGGCACAGTCACTTGATCTGTTGGGGAATTCACCGGCGTATTGCCAGCGCCAAATGTGGTGGCCGCACTTGCAATGTTCACAACTGAACCAAAGTCAATATCAGCTTGCGTGGCAATAGAGCTGGCAGAGCATGTGATGGTGCCATTTGGAGCAAGGCCCCCCACAGGCAAGGCCGGACACGTCACGGTGGCTTTATCGTCGGTTACGGAGATTGCCGACAACAGCGTTACGTTACCGGAATTGCGCACCAGATAAGAATAGGTCAGCACATCACCAACACTGTCGAAGCTTGGTGTTGGTGAGGTCTTGTCAACTGTTATGGCGGGATTAAACGGAATGGCAATGAATGTCGCGTCGTCATTGCCTGCTCCGGATCCGCTTGTTAGCGAATCGGAAAGGTCTGTAACGACGGGTCCCGTAGGCGGGGCACCAGAGGCTGTGGCTTGGTTATTGACGCCACCTGTATCAACGTCGGCTTGGGTAAGCGTGTAGCTTGCTGTAAAAGTTGTACTGTTTGTCGTACTCGGCGCGAGTGATGCAATTGGACCGCCCGTGACCGTTACGAGCGGATCATTTACCTGAACATTCGTGAGAGCTACGTTGCCATTATTCGTTACGGAGAAAGTATATGAAACGGTGTCGCCAGCATCGGGACCGTTGCTGTCAATATCAGTAATTACTCCAGCGGTCTTCACTAGTCCAATTGACGGCAAGGCAGCGACGGTCGCCGTAGTGGCGCTTGAGTCATTTGAATCGCTAACCGCCGGATCGGTAACAGATGCAGAATTTGTGATGGTCGATCCGCCCAAGGCTGTCGCGTTCACCGTTTGGGTGAAGGTAAACGTTTGGGATTGACCGGCGGGTAGCGACGAAGGGCACGTTATCGTACCAGCAGAATAAGTACAGGCTCCTGCAGGACCCGTTGATGTGAAGCCCGTCGGCGCAGAGACATCTGAAGCTGGAGCAACGTCTGTGACAATCAGTGGATTCGCTGCTGTGTCGACAGGCCCCTCCATGTCAGCCACACCATTATTTGTCACAACAACGCTCCAAGTCAAAACATCATTGTTGTTGGGCGCGGAAGGGTTGACCGATTTGTTAATACCCAAATCATAGCATTGAATATTCAGCGGGGCATCGACAAAAGGCGAAGAATTCGCGCCAATGATATCGGTTGTTCCCGTTAAATTGGCGCGGTCGACTGTAGAGGCGCGATTGGTAATGGTCGAACAAGCCGCAGTATTTGAAATCACTTGCTGATAAGTAATCGTCAGCGTTTCGCCAACATTCAACCCACGTGAACCTCCGGAAGGAGCACCCGGAGAGGTTGACGCTGCATAGGGACGAGTACAAGTTGTGCTGGTTGGCATAGCAGAGCCGACAGCGACACCGGAACATGTGAATGCTGTGCTATCCAAGTTCGCGTCAACGCCGCCGCTGGTCGCAACCGAGAGCACGCGGTAAGCTGGCGAATTTGCGCCATTTGGTCCGGGGGGAAGTGTGTCTGCAAGCGTGAGAGTGTCACCACGCGTCATCGGATCTGGCCCGTTGTTTATGACCGTGACGGTCCAGATTGCAGCGTCACCTGCCCTGACAGTGTTAGGATTTGCTGACTTGCTGACTGCCAATTGATAGCGGCAAGGCACCCAATCGATGAGCACCGAACCGTTCAAACCAACCCGACTACCCGCTGCGTTTTTGGCGCGGGCACTGCCTGAGATCAAAGTCGGTACGGTCGCAGCAGATGTTGGTGAATTAGCCCGTACAAAACTTGAACCGCCACCGCCGCCCGCTCCAGAGACTGATTCGTTTGCGGTCGACGCGCCACCACCGCCTCCAAAAAAGCCGCCGCCGCCGCCGCCGCCTGAATCAAAATTCGCATCATTGCCGCCGTTTCCGCCATTTCCGCCGACACCTGCAAAACCACTGCGGGAGGGGGTGGTATCCGGTGTCAGAACGCCACCGGTACCAGGAACCGCGGCTTGGCCACCCTGCCCGCCACCCACTGTTCTCGTCCCATCAACACCGTTTGAACCATTACTACCAGGTGCGGCCACGCCTGCGCCAATACCCGCAAAGCCGCCATCACCACCATGACTGGCAGGAGGCGCGTTGTGGGCAGCGCCACCGCCACCGCCAGCGGCTGCTATTACGAGCGGCACGCCTGCCAGGGTAACTCCCGTGCTTCCACCACCGCCAGCGCCTCTATGGCCTGGCGCGGTTCCGCCTACGCCGCCGGTCGAGTAGCCCGTACCACCGTTAGGAAGCTGTCCGCCTTGGCCAACGGCGCCGCCCACGGCTTGCAGCGGCAAAACTGCAAATCGCGACGTGATGATTGCGCCGCCACCACCAAACCCGCCGGTTACACCACCTGCAGAAGAAGAGCCACCATTGGCACCCGATGCCGTAATAATTGCAGCGCAAGTTCCGTCTGGAACGGTTGCTGAAATGGCACCTGCTGCAGTCAACGAAAAATTGGCAGCATTTGGCGCTGGGTCAGCATTGAGCGGAACAATTCCAGCTATCAAAAATACGACACCTGAAAATATCGAAGTAATTCGATTGAGCTTATTGCGCAAGCTCAAGCTAATTGGTTTTTTCAAAACCGATGCCACAACTTGTTCATCGCGGTCAGGCATATCCAAACGCGCGTAGACTTGCTGATCGTTCCGCTTGCGCGCCTGATGACTCATGAAAAACTACTTCTTGGAATGCTTGATTTGCAGTAATTGTTTTTGTTTTGAAATATTTTACGGAAACGCACAAACGAGAGAAGCCTTGGTCAATTCTGATGAATCCGAACCGCGCTTGACAAACTGAATCTCAGACTTGGATTCAGAAACGCGATCAAGAAACAAAAGAATTGCAAGAAGTATCCAAGCAAGCCCAAGGACATGCAAAAATACAATTCACAAAAGATGATTGAAGAACACCCGGAACGACTCACTTGGTTTGCGTTCTTAAGCAAACTATTCTGTGACAAGATTCGCTCCGGTTAAGGCCCCCGAATTCGGTCACAGTTACACACTTGGTTAACAACTAGTTAAGTGACGAATGTTGGTCAACGATTCGTTAATGACATTGAACCAGAAAAGACGATTTGTGACAACTAAAGTTTGTATTTATAAATAATAGTTCGTCTGAGTTGTTATTATTGCACGGTAAAGCTATCGTTCTTTAAGCACCACAACCTGTTACGATCTGACGCTTTCATCCGCTGCCAAGACAATACGCAATGAATTGATGAACTCTTGCAAGCGAAAAGCCAACCATCACACTTGGCGTGCAACGATACTTGAGGCAATGTATCACTGTCATGCTGCACACACCTTACGATGGCTCATCAAAACCCTTCACCATCGGCCTTGGCCAACTTGATCCACGGGAGTGGATTGAAGTTGATGAACATCTCTCGCACTATCTTGAAGAGAAGCGCCGACTCTACGCGGAAGAAATCAAAAACGTTCTCGCATCAGAAGCGGGTTCCGAAATAGCGCAGGCCGAAGTCCTCGACATGCTGGTCGCGCATTTGCTGCAACACTATCCCGAAATTTATGCGCTTGACGGCAACACCATGCAAATTCTTGGAGGCCTTCATCACGTCAACCTCAAAAGCCCCCTTCTCCATCCTCTCGCGATTGCGGCGCAATTGGTGCAGGAAGATTTTCTGCTTATGCGAAAATCCCCTGAAGGCTGGCGCTTGGTTGCAGCATCGCTGTGTTTCCCATCAGCATGGCTCTTGTCTGAAAAATTTGGAAAGCCATTGCACGCTATTCATCAACCCGTGCCCGGCTTCTGCAAAGACTCACGTAACGACGGATTAATCAGCCGCATGTTTGACAATCTCTGGCCCGAGCGGCCGGTGATGCGGTGGAATTGGTCGCTCTATGGTGAGGCCAAACTTTATTATCCTGCTGTCAATAATGACATCAAAAACCGCTTCGGCACGGGCAACATCACCGGCAATGTCACCTTGCGCATTGAGCGCCAAACCTTGCGTAAGCTGCCACAATCCGGCGATGTGATCTTCACCGTGCGTATTCACCTCAATCCGTTGGAAGTGTTGGAAACCCACCCCGAAGGTGCCGCCCTCGCCCGCTCCATCGCCACGCAAGTATCGGCCATGACGGATGATGAGAAGAGGTACAAAGGACTGCTTGGAGAGACAGACAGGTTGATGGCACGGTTGGCGGAGTTTTAGGTCTATCCGTCTTTCAGATGAATTGTGTTGCGGCGCAACATGTTCTATAGGCGGGGCCAGATTCTGGTCCCCACAGCAAAGAGGCGCTTCCCATGTCCATTGACTCCTTCAAATCCCGCAAAACTTTGAAGGTGGGCGCTAAGACCTACGTTTATTACAGTTTGAAGGCGGCCGAAAAAAACGGCCTCAAGGGTGTGTCTGCCCTGCCCTATTCGATGAAAGTGTTACTGGAAAATCTGCTGCGCAACGAAGACGACCGCACCGTCACCAAGAAAGACATTCTGGGTTTTGTCGCTTGGCTTTCCAACAAAGGCAAAGCCGATGCTGAAGTGGGTTTTCGCCCGGCCCGCGTTTTGATGCAGGATTTTACCGGGGTTCCCGCCGTGGTGGATTTGGCTGCCATGCGCGATGGCATGAAACTGCTGAAAGGTGACGCCCAAAAAATCAACCCGCTGGTTCCTGTTGACCTCGTCATCGACCATTCGGTCGTGGTGGACAGCTTCGGCAACAACAAGTCGCTGGCCGCCAACGTAAAGCGTGAATATGAACAAAACATCGAGCGCTACAAATTCCTGAAATGGGGCCAGGGCGCATTCGAAAACTTCCGCGTGGTGCCCCCCGGCACCGGCATTTGCCATCAGGTCAATCTCGAATATCTTTCACAAACCGTGTGGACACGTGACGAAAAAGTCAAAGGCAAGAAAGTCACCGTGGCTTACCCTGACACACTGGTCGGCACAGACTCGCACACCACCATGGTCAATGGCCTCGGCGTTTTGGGCTGGGGTGTTGGCGGCATTGAAGCGGAAGCTGCCATGCTGGGCCAACCACAGTCGATGTTGTTGCCGGAAGTCATCGGTTTCAAAATGACCGGCAAACTCAAAGAAGGTGTAACCGCAACTGACCTCGTATTGCTGGTCACCAACATGTTGCGCAAAAAAGGTGTGGTGAACAAGTTCGTTGAATTCTTTGGCTCAGGCCTGCAATATCTCACCCTCGCCGACCGTGCCACCATCGCCAACATGGCCCCTGAATATGGCGCAACTTGCGGCTTCTTCCCTGTTGATAGCGTAACACTTGACTATCTCAAACTCTCCGGCCGCAAGAATGACCGCATTGCACTGGTGGAAAAATATTCGAAAGCCCAAGGCATGTTCAACGGCAAGGGTGCCGCTGATCCCGTGTTCACCGACACGCTGGAGCTCGACCTCGCAACCGTTGTGCCCGCCATGGCCGGTCCAAACCGCCCGGAGAAATTCGTACCCTTGCAAGATATCAAAGCGGGCTTCCAATCCGCCCTCGACCAACCGAAAGACAAAGCCGGTTTTGCCAAAGCTGGCGAGCAAGCCAAGCGTGTGAAGGTCGAAGGCAAGAATTATGACTTGGGCCATGGCGACGTTGTCATCGCCGCCATCACCTCCTGCACCAACACATCAAACCCTTCGGTGCTGATCGGCGCTGGCCTCTTGGCCCGCAAAGCCGCAGCGCTGGGCATCACGTCAAAGCCATGGGTCAAAACCTCCTTTGCACCAGGTTCACAAGTCGTCAGCGAATATATGAAGAAAGCTGGCTTGCAGAAAGACTTGGACAAGATCGGCTTCAATCTCGTGGGCTATGGCTGCACCACCTGCATCGGCAACTCCGGCCCGCTGGATGCTGCGATTTCAAAAGCTATCAACGACAACGGCATTGTCGCATCAGCCGTCATCTCCGGTAACCGCAACTTCGAGGGACGCGTCTCGCCAGATGTGCAAGCCGCTTACCTCGCATCGCCGCCGCTCGTTGTTGCTTATGCGCTGGCAGGCTCCACACAAATCGACATTACAACCGAACCACTCGGGCACGACAAAAAAGGCAAGCCAGTTTATCTGAAAGACATCTGGCCCACCAATCAGGAAATCCAAAAATTCATCGCCAAAAACGTGAATGCGAAAATGTTCAAATCGCGTTACGCCGATGTGTTCAAGGGTGACAAGAACTGGCGCGGCGTCACCACGTCCAAGGGTGAAACCTACAATTGGGACAACACCTCAACCTACGTGCAAAACCCGCCATACTTCGCAGGCATGCAGATGAATCCAAAGCCGGTGACCAATATCACAGCAGCGAAAATCTTAGGCTTGTTCGGCGATAAAATCACCACCGATCACATCTCGCCTGCAGGCTCGATCAAGGCCGCATCGCCAGCAGGAAAATATCTGACAGCCAATGGCGTGGCACCCATGGACTTCAACCAATACGGAACGAGACGTGGCAATCATGAAGTCATGATGCGCGGCACCTTCGCCAACATCCGCATCAAGAACCACATGGTAAAAGGCGCTGATGGCAACGTCAAAGAAGGCGGCCTCACGCTGTTCCAACCAGACGGCACAGAAATGTCGATCTATGACGCCGCCATGAAATACCAATCCGTAGGCACGCCACTGGTGGTGTTTGCTGGCGTTGAATATGGCAACGGCTCATCGCGGGACTGGGCGGCGAAGGGCACCAATCTGTTGGGCGTCCGCGCCGTCATCGCGCAAAGCTTTGAACGCATCCATCGCTCAAACTTGGTCGGCATGGGCATTCTGCCACTGCAGTTCCAACAAGGTGAGTCATGGCAAACACTTGGTTTGAAGGGCGACGAAACCATCACCATCAACGGCCTCGAAGACGGACTGAAACCCCGCGAAACCATGACAGTCAACATCACCCGCGCCGACGGCAGCAAAGCCTCAGTCGAAGTCCTCTGCCGCATCGATACGCTGGACGAGATCGACTATTACAAGAACGGCGGGATTTTGCATTTCGTGTTGCGGAATATTGCGAAGGCGGCTTGAATTAACAAACAATAGCATGAGCTATTAAACTTCCTTTTTCTGCTGTCCGGTTAACTTCATCAGTCCACAGAATCTAAAACTCTTCACCCTCCCCCTTGTGGGGAGGGTCGGGGTGGGGGTTGTTCCGACGGCTGAAAATGGAAAAGAATTCTTCAAAAATAACAACGGTCTAAGCGATCCCCACCCTAACCCTCCCCACAAGGGGGAGGGAACGTTCTTTATAAAATTTGACTTTTCAAATTTGAACTTCAACGCTGTGAATCTGAAAATCACGCTCACACAATAATGCCTCAACCTTGCATCGAAACTTCAAGTCTTGACCGATGCCTCCATCAGGCAGAAACTCCTCGTCGGCTGGATGGGCCAGCTGATGGAGGAAAGCCATGGCAAATTATCTTGAGTTCATTGTCGTTCCGGTGCCAGCAAAGAAGTTGGCGGAGTACACCAAGATGGAAAAGCGATGGGCCAAGATATGGAAGAGTCTGGGCGCACTCGATTACACCTCAACGATCGCGGATGATGTGAAGCCCGGCAAGCTCACTTCTTTTCCCCAAGCATTGAAACTGAAAAAGGCAGAGGTGGTTGCCGTCGGCTTCATCACCTTTAAATCCCGGAGGCAGCGGGATGCGTTGTGGAAGAAAATGATGAAGCATCCCGAGATGGCCAACATGGACATGAGCAAGATGCCCTTTGATGGCAAGCGCATGTTCTTTGGTGGCTTCAAGCAAATCGCGTAACACTGTCTTGAGGGAGTTACTCCCATGCCGAAACAAATTGCGCTTCTGGCGACGGTGCTTGTTTTCATCTGCGTATCTCGTCTCGACGGTGCAGAGCCTGTGCCGGACGTGACGCCCGGCGATCCATCCTGCGCCTGTGTGGCCAAAGGCAAACGCTGGGCGCAAGGTGAGGAAGCCTGCATTTCAGGTTTACGTATGGTGTGTGGGATGAACCAGAATATATCAACGTGGGAGAGTTTGGGCCAATCCTGTCAGATCAGTTCACATTCGCGTGCACGGTTGTCTTTCACTGCCATGTGATTGGCGCGTGTTCGATTTTCCATTCATATTTGGCAAATGGAAAACCTTGTCCTCTCCCGCCGTCAAGCGCTCGCACTCAGTGCTGCTTCACTGATCAGTCCTCAGACGGCGTTTGCTGCTTCCCCTCATCCGGTGCTCATTGAACTTTTCACCAGTCAAGGCTGCTCGTCATGCCCCCCTGCGGATAAGTTGGCGGGCGAGTTGGTGGATGATCCCAATAACATCGTTTTATCTTTTAATGTGGATTATTGGGATTATCTCGGTTGGCGCGATACGCTGGCGAAACCTGAATATTCACAACGGCAATATGACTATGCAAAGGCCCGTGGAGATGGCGCGGTTTACACGCCACAAATGGTGGTGAATGGCAGCACACACGCTGTGGGCAGCAACAAGCGGGATGTTGCGCAGCGCATAGACGATGGACGCAAGCAATCACTTCTGGCCGATATAAACGTTAAACTGACAAAGCAGTCTATCTCCGTCGAAATCCCAGCGGCACCTTTCGATGGTGATGCGACGTTGTGGCTGATGGCGGTTGAGCGCCAAGTCAAACAAAAAATCGAGCGCGGTGAAAATTCGGGCAAAGATATTATATATATAAATGTCGTGCGAAATCTTGTGCCAGCGGCCATGTGGAATGGTCAATCTTATAAGGGATCATGGATGCGTGACGCTGTGATGACAAAAGGCACAACGGAACTGATTGCAGTCTTGCAACACAATAAAGTTGGTGCGGTGCTGGGCCTCGCACGCGCATAAAGTTTGCCTTAGTTTCGTACCAAGCATGAACTTCATTTAATGCAACCAATGGCGATTGTTTCCCGTTTAAAGTCAAGTCGCGATGATCGCGGCTTTATAAACTCTTCGGGAGATTTCCTTATGCGCAATATCCTTTTTGCGTCAGCCCTTTTGGCTGCCGTATCTACTGCTGCTTTTGCAGCCGGCACAGTTGTCGATACAGCTGTTGGTTCGAAGGACCACACGACATTGGTAGCAGCAGTTACTGCCGCCGGCCTTGGTGAAACATTGTCGGGCGCAGGTCCCTTCACAGTGTTTGCCCCAACCAATGCAGCCTTTGAAGCATTGCCAGCTGGCACGGTCGACACATTACTGAAGCCAGAAAGCAAAGACCAACTCACCAAGATTTTGACATGTCACGTCGTGCCTGCAAAGGCCATGGCTGCTGATGTGGCCAAGATGATTGCCGATGGTTCCGGCATGGCCAAAGTGATGACCGTGGGTGGTTGTGAACTCACCGCCAAGCTTGAAGGCGACAAGGTCATGATCATGGACGAAACGGGGGCGTTAGCCACAGTCGTCGCGGCTGATCTTGACGGTTCAAATGGCGTCGTCCACGTCATCGACAAGGTGTTGATGCCAAAGATGTAACTCATTGCCTTCTCCCGTTTATTCTAACGGGAGAAGGTGCCCGAAGGGCGGATGAGGGAAAGTCAATACCGTTAGAAGCTCAGCCCAATTCTTCGCGACAAAACCACTTGTCCTTTACGTGTAATTTCCATTCGTCCTTCATTGACACCATTTAACCACTCGGTTTTTTTATTCCGACCAATGTAAAGCCGTTGAACTGCCCGGTTTCGCTTCATGACGACGCTGTTGGTCAGGGGTTTTTCGCCTGGGAGAAAAACTGTCAGCGTCATCACATCATCTTTGTACAGATTAATCACTTCCGCAAACAGAACCAAAGCAGTTGATGTTTCGGGCAGGAACTTCGGCAACCTTCCCGCCTCCACCTCACCATCTTCATAAATCCGTGGCGCCCAAGCCAACTGCAACACTTCCGTATCTTTGTAAGCCAAAGCCATCTGCGCCTGAGTGTTCCACACACTGCGATCTTCAGCCTTACAATCCGCCGACGCATCTGCACTGAAAGGATCAAGTTTTTTGCCATCTTTGCGGACCGAGAGATGCACGTGCGGAAAGGCGGCATTGCCGGAATAGCCAATCGTACCGAGCAGCCCGCCGACTCCAACTTTGTCTCCGGTTTTTACCTTCACACTGCCTTGGCGCAGATGGCAATATTGAGTTTCCCATCCATCACCGTGATCAAGCACAACGCCATTGCCGCATTCGATATTGCTGACCGCAGCTTTGTCCGCGTCAGTTTTCACCAAATTGTCGGGAACGCCATCCCGTACGCCTCTGACGACTCCTGTCGCTGCGGCCACAACATCAACTGTCACTGATGTGTTCAACACGCGAATATCCGTTCCATCATGGCCATCGTAGCTTGCAACACCGCATGCGTAATCAGTTGCACCAGCACTTGCATCATGATCGAAATACTGTTGCACCCAACAATTCTGGCCAATTGTGCAAGCCACCGGCAACGCCAATTCCAGCGCAAAGGCCGGAGCGGCGAAGAGGACTATCAGCAGTGTTACAACCACGTTTTTCACGCCCCTCATATAGGACAATCCAGAACCTATGTCAAGACAAAACTCCTATAAAGGGTAAAGAAAAAAGGCTGGAGCAAAATCCAGCCTGATTTCAGAAGCTTATGCCGCTTGCTTGATCAGCCCACGATTGATCAGGCATTCTGCAATTTGCACAGCGTTGAGGGCAGCACCCTTGCGCAGGTTGTCCGAAACAACCCAGAGGTTAATCCCATTCTCAATCGTTTGGTCATCACGAATGCGGCTGATAAAGGTGGCATAGTCACCCACACATTCAACCGGGGTCACATAACCACCATCTTCGCGCTTATCGACAACCATGCAGCCCGGGGCTTCGCGCAAAATATCGCGCGCTTCATCAGCTGACAATGGGGTTTCGAATTCAATGTTCACGGCTTCCGAATGGCCCACGAACACAGGCACGCGAACGCAAGTGGCGGTCAATTTAATTTTCGGATCGAGAATTTTCTTGGTCTCAACCATCATTTTCCACTCTTCCTTGGTTTCACCCGAATCGAGGAACACGTCGATGTGCGGAATCACGTTGAAAGCAATCTGCTTGGTGAACTTGCGCGCATCCGGCGAGTCATTCACAAAAATGCCCTTGGTCTGAATCCAAAGCTCATCCAAACCTTCTTTGCCCGCACCCGATACTGACTGATAGGTCGAAACCACCACACGCTTGATCTTTGCAACATCATGCAAGGGCTTCAAAGCCACAACCAACTGTGCGGTTGAGCAATTTGGATTGGCGATGATGTTCTTGCGGGTATTGCGCGCCATATATTCCGAAAGCACATGCGCGTTTACTTCTGGCACAATCAACGGAACTTCCGGATCATAACGCCACACGGATGAGTTATCGATCACGATACAACCCATCGCACCAATTTTCGGCGACCATTCCTTCGACACCGACGAACCTGCCGACATCACGCAGAAATCCATCTTGGAGAAATCGAACTGTTCGAGGTCTTTGCATTTCAGTGTCTTGTCACCAAAAGACACTTCCACACCAATGGACTTGCGCGACGCCAGCGCATGCACTTCATCGGCTGGAAATTGGCGCTCGGCCAAAATATTGAGCATTTCGCGGCCCACGTTTCCCGTGGCTCCGACAACTGCAATTTTATAACCCATTGGTAACTCCTCGAAGACCCTTCCACCGCCCCCGGAAGTCTGGTTCAGACCACGCTCCGGCAAAATCATCGGCCTGCCCCCCGCGGGGGATTGGCCGGGGGGAGGCTTAGAATTTTTTGGTTTTTGTGGTCGTAGTGGTCATTTCGGGGCCGCTTCTAGCAGCTTGGACCTTCAAGTCAATAACTTGCGAAAAGGTGTTGGCAATGGCGGAAAGCCGCGCTATGAACCGCCCGCGACCAATGCGGAGAGGTGGCAGAGTGGTCGATCGCGTCGCACTCGAAATGCGAAGTACGCGCAAGTGTACCGGGAGTTCGAATCTCCCCCTCTCCGCCATTTTTTCCTTGCCAGTTTGAAATGAGGCTTTAGCTTCACACCAGTAATTTTTGATGGTGGGTGGTAATGCGCGGTGTTTTGATTGGATGTGGGTTTTTCGCGGTTAATCACTTGCATGCCTGGCGCGATGTGAAGGGGGCCGATATTGTTGCCATCTGTGATCAGAACCCAGAACGCCTGAATGCCCTTGGTGATCAGTTCGGAATTTCGAAGCGCTACGAAAATGCAGCAGAAATGCTCCGCGCCGAAAAGCCAGACTTTGTCGATATTGCCACCACCGCGCCCAGCCATCGCGCCTTGGTTGAAATTGCCGCGCGTTTAGGCATTGCCATCATATGCCAAAAACCATTCGCCACCAATTTGCCGGATGCAAAAGCCATGGTGGAGATTTGTGAAAACGCCAAAGTGCCTCTCATGGTGCATGAGAATTTCCGCTGGCAGTCACCCATCCAAGCGGTGAAGCGGGTGTTGGACGCAGGCGAGATTGGTGATGTGTTCTGGGGGCGGGTTTCCTTTCGGTCGGCCTATGATGTGTTTTCCGGCCAACCCTATTTGGCGACGGGTGAACGTTTCATTGTGGAAGACCTCGGCATTCACGCCCTCGACATTGCGCGCTTCGTGTTTGGCGATGTGATTAACGTCAGTGCACGAATTAAACGGGTGAACCCTGATATTAAAGGTGAGGATGTGGCCACCATGTTGCTGGACCACGGTGATGGTGTTGCCTCGGTGGTGGATTGTTCATACGCCACGCAATTGCAGAATGAACTTTTCCCGCAAACACTTTTGGAAATTGATGGCAGCAAAGGCACATTGCGATTGGGGGCTGACTATCAACTCACCACTACAGCAAATGGTGCCACGCGCCGCAAAGATGTTTCACCACACCTGTTATCCTGGGCCACAAAGCCGTGGCACAATATTCAAGAAAGTGTCGTGCTCATTCAGCAGCATTGGGTAGATTGTTTGAAGAACAAAATCGAACCGCAAACATCAGGACGCGATAATTTGAAAACCTTTGCGCTGGTGGAAGCGGTTTACCACTCCGCCGCATCAAGCCAGACGGTCTCAATGGAACATTTACTGCCATGAGCAAGTTTATCACCGTCACCTACCGCATTGAAACGCCGGGCAGCCCCGAAAAGCTGGCTGACAAAATTGCCAGTGATCAATCCACCGGAACCTTTGTGCCGCTGCCCGGTGAAACCGAGGAACTCAAAACCCGGGTTGCCGCACGCGTGGTTGCTATCCGCCCCCCGTCCGCTGCTTCCACACCTTCTTTTCCCACAACAGAGTCCGGCCCCTTCAATCGCGCAGAGGCTGATATTGCATTTCCGTTTGAGGCCATCGGAACAGATCTTGCAGCACTCATGACGATTACCATTGGCGGCGTTTATTCCATCAAGGGTCTGACTGGCATTCGTATCGTTGACATGAAACTGCCGGATGACTTCGGCAAGGTTTGGCCCGGTCCACAATTTGGTGTTGCCGGATCACGCAAACTGACTGGCGTGTACAACCGCCCGATTATCGGCACCATCATCAAGCCAGCCTTGGGCCTGCGCCCGCATGAATCCGCTGCTTTGGTGAAAGACGTGATTGAGGCCGGCGTCGATTTCGTCAAAGACGATGAAAAGCTAATGTCACCAGTCTACTCGCCACTCGAAGATCGGGTGAAAGCCATCATGCCCTTGATTTTAGAACGCGAGCAAAAGACCGGTAAAAAGGTGATGTATGCGTGGGGCATCTCAGCGACTGACCCGGACGAGATGATGCGCAACCATGATGTGGTTGTGAAGCATGGCGGCAATTGCGCTGTCATCAATATTAACTCCATCGGCTTTGGGGCCATGGCGTTTTTGCGCAAACGTTCAGCACTGGTGCTGCATGCGCACCGCAATGGTTGGGATATTCTCACGCGCCACCCCAATCTCGGCATGGACTTTAAAGTGTGGCAACAGTTCTGGCGTTTGCTGGGTATGGACCAATTTCAAATCAATGGCATCCGCGTGAAATATTGGGAGCCGGATGAGAGCTTTGTTGAATCTTTCAAGGCCGTTTCAACGCCGATGTTTACGCCACAAGATTGCTCACTGCCCGTCGCAGGTTCCGGCCAATGGGGCGGGCAAGCTCCTGAAACGTTTGAACGCACAGGCCGCAGTGTTGATCTGATGTATCTTTGTGGCGGCGGTATTGTTTCTCACCCTGGCAGTGCGGGCGCTGGTGTGCGGGCTGTCAAGCAGGCATGGGAGGCGGCTGTGCAAGGTATCGCGCTCCATGAGTATGCCAAGCACCATCCGGAACTTGCGCAATCCATCGCCACGTTTGCAAATGGCAAAAGCGCATGACGAAACTCATCAGTTTTTATGGTGATGATTTCACCGGCTCCACCGATGTTTTAGAAGCGCTTTCAACACATGGTGTGGACACGGTACTGTTTACCCGCATTCCAACACCGGTTGAGTATTCTGCTTTCGCTGATCACCAAGCCATTGGTCTTGCGGGCACCAGCCGCAGCCAGACACCTGAGTGGATGGAGCAACACTTGCCAGAAATTTTTACATGGCTGAAGTCACTTGGTGCGCAATTCTGTCACTACAAAGTGTGTTCCACTTTCGACTCCAGTCCAAGCGTTGGAAATATTGGTCGGGCGAGTGAAATTGGAGCGCGGGAGTTTTCGCAAGCCGTTATTCCGCTGATTGTTGGCGCATCACAATTGAAACGCTACACGTTTTCGGGCCATTTGTTTGCCGGATACCAAGGCGAAACCTATCGCATAGACCGCCATCCCGTGATGTCGCGTCATCCCGTTACACCCATGCATGAAGCTGATCTGCGTTTGCATTTGGCACTGCAAACAGAAATTCCAACACAACTTGCAAACACGGCATGGCCTTCTACCGGCCTTGGCTTGGTTGACGTGCATGACGCTGCAACGCAACTCGCGGCGGGTGAGAAATTGTTGAATGCGCCACAGAACGCTCAACCCTTTATCGTCGGTTCTTCCGGCGTTGAATATGCTTTGATGAAAGCCCTTACGGCCCGATCCCGGATTTCGGGTCATGCGACCTATCCGACCCTTGATGCAGTTCAGCAATGCGTTGTGGTTTCAGGCAGTGTTTCGCCCACCACCGAACGGCAAATCCAGGCGGCCCGACAAAAGGGTTTTGCCACAGTCCCCTTGTCTCCGATTGCACTGGCACAGAGTCCAAGTGCCAACGTCACTGCGGCAGTCGAACAGTGTTTGCAGATTTTGGCTTCAGGCCGAAGCCCGCTGGTGCACACTGCCATGGGAACAACAAGCGACCAATCGGCAGCGCTCAATGATATTCCTGATGCACGGCAAAACGTCGGCACGGCCTTGGGCCAGATTTTGCGTGAGGTTTTGGAACGCACAAATTTGAGACGCGCTATCATCGCAGGCGGTGACTCCTCCAGCCTTGCGTTGGGGCAACTTGATATCTACGCTTTGAAGATGCGCTTTCCCCTCACGGCAACACCGGGTTCTCCACTGTGCACAGCAACATCAAACAATCCGAAACTTAACGGGCTGGAAATCGCCATGAAAGGTGGACAAGTGGGGGGTGATGGCTATTTCATTCAACTGCGTGATGGCATATGAGTCTGGACCAGTTGGTCAAAGATTAATGCAGGAGCAGTGAGGCATGGACGCTTCGCACAACAGCAACAGTTTGCCGCGAAACCCGGGCACCGCACTCAAACCTGAATGGTTTGAGACCGCGCAAGTGAACACGTCTGCTGCTGAACGCCGCGCCGCAACGTTGACCACACGCCGCAGCGTGAAAAAAGAATTTCAAGCGGCATGGCTGGTCAAAGCTTTGCAGTGCATTGATCTCACCACACTGGCCGGTGATGATACGGCAGGTCGCGTTCAACGTTTGTGCGGCAAGGCCATGCGGCCTTTGCGGGATGATATTGTTGCAGGGCTCAAGCTTAACGAGATGCCGAAGGTTGGAGCGGTTTGCGTTTACCCCACCATGGTGGCCCATGCGGTGAAAGCGTTGCGCGGTTCGGGCATTCCGGTTGCGTCTGTCGCTACGGGTTTTCCTGCTGGCCTGACACCACTGCCTTTGCGCATTGCTGAAATCAAATATGCGATTGATCAGGGTGCGGATGAAATTGATATTGTCATTCACCGTGCGCAAGTGTTGCAACAGGATTGGACAGCTCTTTACGACGAAATAGCGGCGATGCGTGAAGCTTGCAAGCACGCGCATATGAAAGCTATTCTCGCCACGGGTGATCTCAAAACTCTGCGTAATGTTTACAAAGCCTCGATGGTGGCCATGCAGGCAGGTGCGGATTTCATCAAAACCTCAACCGGCAAGGAAGATGTGAACGCCACATTGCCCGTAAGCCTGACCATGGTGCGGGCTTTGCGCGACTACGATGATTACACGGGATTCAAAATCGGTTTCAAACCCGCAGGCGGATTGAAAACGGCGAAGGACGCCATGAACTGGCTGATCCTGATGAAAGAAGAATTGGGCCGCCGCTGGTTGGAGCCTGATTTGTTCCGCATCGGCGCATCTTCCATGTTGGCTGACATAGAACGCCAACTCGAACATTACCTCACGGGCCGCTATTCTGCCCTTCACAATCACCCCATGGCTTGAGGTCTCAGCAATGCCGAGCGTCACTGAAGTTTTAGATACAATGGACTACGGCACTGCGCCCGAGTCAAACAGCCACGTGAAAGAGTGGTTGCAAAAACACGCACAAGGCTTTGGCCATTTCATCAATGGAAAATTCCAAAACTCTTTGGGCGGAACACTTGATGTGTTCAACCCCGCCAATGGTGAAAAATTGGCCCGCGTTGCCAACGGTTCTGCCAAGGATGTTGACAGTGCCGTGGCTGCTGCAACGAAGGCATTCAAATCCTGGTCGGCTTTGTCCGGCTTTGAACGTGCAAAACATTTGTACGCCTTGGCGCGTCACGTTCAAAAACGCGAGCGCTTCCTGTCGGTTCTCGAAACCATGGACAATGGCAAAACCATTCGCGAGTCCCGCGATATTGATATTCCGCTAGTGGCACGGCATTTTTATCACCACGCCGGTTGGGCGCAGTTGTTGGATACGGAATTCAAAGGCTACGGCCCTGTTGGTGTATGCGGCCAAATTATTCCGTGGAATTTTCCGCTTCTGATGTTGGCTTGGAAAATTGCCCCCGCCCTTGCCGCTGGTAACACCGTGGTTTTGAAGCCAGCAGAATTTACGCCGCTCACGGCTTTGGCTTTTGCTGAACTCTGTACCGAAGCTGGTTTGCCGGATGGTGTTGTCAACATCGTCACTGGTGCGGGTGACACCGGGGCGGCTTTGGTGGCGCATAAGTCCGTTAACAAGATTGCCTTCACAGGCTCCACCGACGTTGGAAAACTCATCCGTTCACAGACGGCTGGATCAGGCAAAAAACTTTCGTTGGAACTCGGCGGCAAGTCACCCTTCATCGTATTTGAAGATGCCGACATAGAAGCTGCGGTTGAAGGTGTTGTTGATGCAGTGTGGTTCAATCAAGGCCAAGTCTGTTGTGCGGGAACAAGATTGTTGGTGCAAGAAAGCATTTATGATCGTTTTATTACAAGGCTGAAACGCCGGATGGAAAGCTTACGTGTCGGCGATCCTCTTGATAAATCCAATGACATGGGACCACTGGTTGATCCCGTGCAGTTGCAGCGTGTTTTGGCGATGGTGAAACAGGGCGAACAAGAGGGCGGCACTTTGGTGCAAGGCCAATGTGAGCTGCCAACCAAAGGCAATTACTTTGCGCCGACTTTGTTCCTTGATGTTGATACGTCTTCCTCTGTGATGCGTGATGAAATTTTCGGCCCTGTGATATCCGCCATGACGTTTCGTACGCCGGATGAAGCAGCGGCCTTGGCCAATCATACGCGCTATGGTTTGGCCGCATCAATCTGGTCGGAGAATATCAACGTGGCGCTGGAAGCTGCGGCGCGCGTCAAAGCCGGAATTGTCTGGATTAACGCCACCAATCTGTTTGACGCTGCTGCCGGATTTGGCGGCTATAAAGAGTCAGGTTTTGGCCGTGAAGGAGGACGCGAGGGGCTGTTTGAATATCTCAAAGCCGATCACGAAAAGACAGCCGTAAAGTCTCAAACAACAACCTTGTCACTTTCTGCATCCACGCAAGCCTCACAAAATCATGCCGCCTCGGCAATAGACCGAACGGCCAAACTTTACATCGGCGGCAAACAGGCCCGGCCTGATAGCGGCTATTGCTTCGCTGTCAAAAACCTCAAAGGAAAAATCATAGGCCATGCGGGTTTGGGCAATCGCAAAGATGTGCGCAATGCCGTTGAGGCCGCACTCAAGGCTTCCGCTTGGACCGCAGCTTCGGCACATAATCGCGCACAGGTCTTGTATTTCATCGCTGAGAACCTGAATGCACGTGCTGATGAGTTTGTAAAATCACTCATCACTGCGGGCTCCAAAACACGAGACGCAAAACGTGAAGTTGAAGCATCCTTGCAGTGCATATTCCACTACGCCGCCTGGGCTGATAAATATGATGGCCGCATTCATTCCACCAATTCAAAGCGGCAGACAACTCTTGCCTTTCATGAAGCCTATGGCGTGATGGCTTTGGTGTGCCCTGACGAAGCGCCACTGTTGGCGATGGTGGCCTTGCTTATGCCTGCCATTGCCATGGGCAATCGCGCTGTGTTGGTGCCATCGCAATCTGCGCCGTTGATCGCCACAGATTTCTATCAGGTACTGGAAACCTCGGATGTGCCGGATGGTGTGGTGAACATCATCACGGGTGCTCGCGATGAATTGGCGAAAACACTTGCCGAACACGATGAAGTCGCGGCCATGTGGTATCATGGTTCCGTAGAAGGTGCTGCGATGGTGGAGAAAGCATCAGCTGGAAATTTGAAGTCGACTTGGGTTCACAGCGGCGCTGTGGACTGGTTCACCGCAACGGGACATGCCGCTGACTATTTGCGCCACGCCACACAGGTGAAGAATATTTGGATACCTTATGGCGAGTGAGGCAAAGGGACCTCATCCGTCTTGCGCTTCGCGCAATCCACCTTCTCCACATTCTGTGGAGAAGGGACCCGAAGTGTCCCCTCTCCAACGCAGTTGGAGAGGGAGGGACCCATTGCAAGGCAATGGGAGGGTGAGGTCCCTTCTTCTACGTCGCCGTCTCAAACCTTGTGCGACACATGAAAAGTGTTTCCGCCATCGGTTTTTTCCACCAGTTGTTGCTTGAGAATATTTCTACTTCTACGCTGCCATTATAACCCGTCGCTTCGATTTGGCTGCGGATGCCTTGTATTTCGATGACGCCATCGCCCATCATGCCGCGATCATTCAACACATCTGTTGTTGGCACCAACCAATCACAAACGTGAAAAGCGAAAATGCGCTTTCCGGCTCCAGCCCGCGTGATGCCGTGTGACAAATTGGGATCCCACCAGACATGGTAACAATCAATCGCAACACCGATCCATGGATCGGCTGAGGCAGGCTCAATTGTGTCACACATATCGAGTGCTTCAGACAACAAGGTCAACACACTGCGTTCAGCGGCATAGACCGGGTGCAATGGTTCGAGTGCGATGCGCACGCCAATGGATTTTCCATACTCCATCAACTCCGCACTTGCGTCCTGCACTTGTTGCCGGGCCGCCGCCATGTTGCGTGAGCCTGTGGGCAAGCCCCCGACAACCATAATGAATGCGGGCGCACCCAGCGTTGCGGCGTCGTCCAAGGCACGCTTGTTCGCAGAAATATTGGCGCGAAAACTCTTCGCATCAACGGCGGGAATGTAAGTGCTGCGGCAATAGCCCGAAAGCGTTAATCCAGCATCACGAATATGTTTTGCTATTGCTTTGACGTCATGTCCTTCAATTTCACGGCGCCAAGGGGCAATTTGCCCAAACCCGGCACGCGCCACAGCATCCACAACTTCTTCAATCGGCTTTTGAAAACCCAGTGTTGCGGTGTTGATCGCGCACTGCTTGAGATGTTGACCCAGATTGCGCATCAGCAACCATATACAGCTAAAAGCTGCCGCATGCGCGAAACTGCCAGTTCCGGTTTGGAAAGCAATCCTGCATGATCTGCAAGTTTAAAAACTTCGACAAAATATGGCAGCGGCCGTGACGCCTGCGCACCATTCAGCATGGTGAAATGATCTTGATGGCCATTGAGCCAGGACAGAAACACGATTCCGGTTTTATAATGTTGCGTGGGGGCGCGGAAGATCAACCGCGACAATGGAATTGTTGGGTCCATCAAACGATTGTAAGTCGTCATATCGCCTGTGGCCAAAGCTGCCATGGCCTGCGAGGCCGCAGGTGCAATCGCTGCGAAAATGCCAAGCAGCGCATGGGAATAACCTTGAGCATCACCCGCAATCAATTCGGGATAGTTGAAATCATCGCCCGTGTACATTTTCACGGTTGGCGGAAGCCTAAGCCGCATGGTGATTTCTTTTTCAGCATCGAGCAGCGAGATTTTTATGCCGTCGACTCTTGACTGATTTTCGAAAATCACTTGTAAAGCCGTTTCGAGCGTCAAATCAAAATTATCATGGCCCCAATACCCCTTCAACGCAGGATCAAACATGTCGCCCAGCCAGTGCAAGATCACGGGATGGTCAGCCTCTTGCAGCACACGGGAATAAACCTTCACATAATCACCTGGCGATGTCGCAACCTTCACGAGGGCGCGACTCGCCATCAGAATGATACGACCGCCACGTTTCTGAATGGCATGTAATTGTTCGAGGTAAGCTGCAATCACATCATCCAGTGTTTTTGCATCCATGGCCGCGAGTTGCTCCGTGCCGCAACCGGAAGCGATCAAGTGGGCGCGGTCACCGGCGTGGTGCAACGATTTTTCGATCAGCTGCAAAGCCCGTGGCCAATTCAAACCCATGCCGCGCTGCGAGGTGTCCATCGCCTCAGCAATGCCAAAACCAAGGTCCAACAAGTGGTAGCGAAACGCCAATGTTTTATCCCAATCAATATCACTCGCCTCTGATGGATTTGCATTGCTAAAGGGATTGGCCACCACATGGGCTGCCGCATAAACCACACGGTTGAAAGACGCCGTGGGAGCTTTCACGTCAATCGGCGACCCTTGCAGGGCATAGTCATGCATTGCACCTTGCTCATCCGGCAGTTTTAATTTCATGCTTCTCCACTTTCAATTTTAGCCAGCGTTGGTGCCGTGCAAACCAAACGCAGAATCGTTTTGATGTTGAAATCCAAACGCGCCGCCAAAGCGTCTTTGCTCATCAAGTCGCGCTCAAATACGATTGATCCCGTGTGGTGATTGGTGAGGTAGTAATAGCCAACGGCAGCAACCGTGATGTTGAATTGCACCGGGTCAAGATCGTTGCGAAACACCCCGGCATTTGCACCCCGCTCCAAAAGTTGATGCATGCGCGACACGAAACTGCGGCTCATGTCGGTGGAACGGTCTGAGTTTTTAAGATGCTTGGCTTTGTGCAAGTTCTCGCTGTTTACCAGCGTGATGAATTCGGGATTCTCTAAAAAATACTGCCACACAAAGGCTACAAGCTTTCTCATAGCGGCAACCGGCTCTTCTTTTTCCAACTCAAGCCTTGCTTCAGCTTCACGGAAATCGCCATAGGCTTGCTCCAGTGTGATGCGGAACAATTGATCCTTGTTGCCGAAGTAGTGATACATCATGCGTTTGTTGGATTTGGCAAGTGCGGCGATGGCATCCACCCGCGCTCCGCCCAATCCATATTTGGCAAATTCTTTTTTCGAGGCGGCCAAGATTCGGGCCTTGGTGGCCTCCGGGTCGCGCACTTGTGGTTTTCGTGGCTTTCCCACAATTCATCCCTTGAAATAACTATTTAGTTATTTGTATAATGACAGTCATGACTTGGCAAGTAGGCAATGGAAACTCATGACGTCTGGTTATGATTACATCATCGTGGGTGGCGGCTCGGCGGGTTGTGCCATGGCGGCGCGATTGTCGGAAGATGATGCGGCCCGCGTGTTATTGTTGGAAGCAGGCCCGCGCGATACCAACCCTTATATCCATATGCCTGTCGGCTTTTTCAAAATGACATCCGGCAATTTGATTTGGGGCTACAACACCGCACCCCTCCGCCATGCCAACAACCGTGTTGCGGTTTATCCGCAAGCCCGTGTGCTGGGTGGCGGCAGCTCTATCAACGCAGAAATTTATACACGGGGGACACCGGAAGATTTCGATTCCTGGGAAAAAGACCACAGCTGCACGGGTTGGGGCTGGAATGGTTTGAAGCCCTATTTCATCAAGTCTGAAGGCAACACGCGGCTGGGCGGCAGCGAACATGGTATTGACGGACCACTTGGCGTGAGTGACTTGCAAACGCCATCGCGTCTGTCACACGCTTATGTGCAAGGCTGCATGGATATCGGCATGCCTTTCAATGCGGATTTTAATTCGGGCAAGCAAGCGGGAGCGGGCCTCTATCAAACCACAACATTGAATGGTCGCCGTTGCAGTGCGGCGGTTGGATATTTGCGACCCGCCTTGAAGCGTAAAAATTTGGAATTGCGCACAGGACTAACCGTCAATCGCATTGTGCTGCACAAGGGCCGCGCCACGGGTGTGGAGATTATTTCGCAGGGGCGAACCGAAGTTATCACGGCAGAAAAAGAAGTCATCGTCACATCAGGTGCCATTGGTTCACCCAAACTTCTGATGTTGTCAGGCATTGGCCCTTCCGCACATTTGAAATCCGTTGGCGTGAATGTTGAGCATGAACTTGCCGGAGTTGGGCAAAATTTCCACGACCATTTTTCAACTGATGTGACATGGGTGCTGAACGGCCCGCATTCCTACGACAAATATAAGAAGCTGCATTGGAAGGCTGTTGCAGGGTTGCAATATGCGTTGTTCCGCAATGGGCCCGTGGCGTCCAATATCGTGGAAGCGGGTGCATTCTGGTGGGGCGATAAAAATGAGGCCACACCAGATTTGCAATTTCATTTCCTCGCAGGCGCAGGCGTTGAACAAGGTGTTGGAACTGTGCCGGGCGGTAATGGTGCCACGTGTAACTCCTATCATGTGCGCCCGCGTTCCCGCGGCAGTGTGACTTTGAGAAGCAACAGCCCGTTGGATGCGCCGGTCATTGATCCCAATTCATTCGCGGAGCCTTATGATTTGGAGCGCCACATTGACGGCATCAAAGTGACACAAGACGTGGGCCGCAGCCGTTCCATGCAGAAGTTCGTGACGGCAGAACACTTCCCCGGTGGAGCGTGCAAAACCAAACAAGATTACATTAACGTTGCCCGCAACAATGCCCGCTCATCTTATCACCCCGTCGGCACCTGTAAAATGGGCATTGATGAGTTGGCCGTCGTTGACCCGCAGATGCGGGTGCGTGGGCTAGACGCTTTGCGGGTGTGTGACAGTTCCACCATGCCAACGCTGATTTCGGCCAATACCAACGCCACAACCATTGCCATTGCAGAAAAGGCCGCTGACATGATCCGCGGCAACAGGTGAAATATGTCGAAGAAAATATCAGCAGATAAAGCTGTCGCGGTGATCAAAGACGGGATGATTGTTGCAGTGAATTCATCATCGGGCCTGTGTTGTCCTGATGCTGTGTTGAAAGCCCTGGGCGAACGTTTTGACCGCGAACAACACCCGCGCAACCTGACAACACTGCATCCCATTGCTGCGGGTGATATGTTTGGCGTGAAGGGTGTGGAACACATTGCAAAGCCCGGCTTGCTGGGCTGCATTATTGCCGGGTCATATCCATCGGGTCCGTCCACATCTGAACCGCCGAAAGTTTGGCAAATGCTGGGTGCGAATGAGATTCCGGCTTACAATGTTCCCTCAGGCATTATGTTTGACATGATGCGCGAAGCTGCCGCAAAGCGCCCCGGCGTGATCACCAAAGTTGGCCTCGATACATTTGTTGATCCTGACCACGACGCCTGTGCCATGAATGCAAAAGCCAAAGCTGCACCAATTGTCAAAAAGATACACTTTGAAAACGAGGACTGGCTTTATTTTCCATCCATCGTACCGCATGTTGCAATCATTCGCGGCAGTGTTGCAGACGAAAAGGGCAACATCTCTTTTGAGCAGGAAGGCGCTTATTTGGGGGCGATGGAAATTGCGCTGGCCGCACATAACAACGGCGGTATTGTGATTGCACAGGTGCGGCACGTTGTGGCCAACGGCAGTTTAAAACCACACCAGGTGCGCGTGCCTGGTATTTTGGTTGACCATGTGGTGGAAGCGCCGGAACAATGGCAAACCACTGGCACGCCATATGACCCGGCGATCTCGGGCGAAATCAGTAAACCACTGTCCAGTTTTTCTCTGATGGAATTTGGCACCGGCAAGGCCATTGCAAGACGCGTGACGCAAGAATTGAAACAGGGTTGGGCCGTTAATTTGGGCTTTGGTGTGTCAGCCAATGTGCCGCGCATCATAATTGAAGAAGGCCTCCATGGCCAGGCCACCTGGGTCATCGAACAAGGTGCCGTGGGTGGTGTGCCGTTGCTTGAATTCCAATTCGGTTGTTCCGCCAATGCCGAAGCTTTTGTGCCATCGGCCTATCAGTTCACCTATTTTCAAGCAGCGGGTTTTGATTGTTCGCTGTTGTCGTTTCTGCAAATTGATCAACATGGCTCGGTCAATGTGTCCAAGCTCGCGGTCCGCCCGCATGTGACGGCGGGGGCTGGCGGATTTGTTGATATTACGGCGCGTGCGAAGAAAATTGTTTATTCCGGCTTCTTCAATGCTGGTGCCAAGATGGACGTGATGGACGGCAAATTGCGCATTGAAAAAGAAGGCAAGGTCAAGAAACTGGTGAGGGCGGTTGACCAGATTTCATTTTCCGGAAAGCGTGGCGTCAAGCAGGGTCAGGATGTGACTTACATCACAGAACGCTGCGTGATGAAGCTTACAGCGGAAGGCATTGTTGTGACGGAAATTGCGCCCGGCGTGGAACTGCAAAGCAATATTCTCGATCAATCAGAATTTCCGCTCATCATCTCTCCAAGCTTGAAGGTGATGGACAAGAACTTGTTTGAACCCGCCGTGATGGGACTGAAACTCAATGGCTGAAACCATAAACACAGGCGATGAGCGTATTGTCGTTTCCGTTGCAGGCCAGGTGGCCACACTCACCATCAACCGTCCGGAAAAGTTGAACGCACTGGATTTTGATATGGTGCTGGCCTTGGAGCGTGCCGCACATATTTTAGATCTGCATAAATCTGTGCGGGCTGTTGTCATGACGGGTGCGGGTGAAAAGTCATTCTGTGCGGGTGGCGATATCGAGGCGTGGTCAAAATTGTCACCGGATGATTTCGGCATGCACTGGGTGCGCCACGGCCACCGCGCCTTTGATGCTCTGGCCCGTTTGCGCCAGCCATTGATTGCGGTTCTGAATGGTCATTGCCTTGGTGGTGGTTTGGAACTTGCGGTCACCGCTGATATTCGCATTGCCGAAGAGCACGTGAAAATCGGCCTGCCGGAAACCGGCATTGGCATTATTCCTGGCTGGTCCGGCACGCAGCGGGCTGTCCGCCGTTTTGGATCGCAGATTGTGCGGCGCATGGCTTTAACGGGTGAATTATTTTTGGCGGCTGATGCTGAGCGTTTCGGTTTGGTTGATCAGGTTGTGGCCAAGGGAATAGGTGCTGCAACTGCACAGACCTTGGTTGAAAAAATCATTCAGCGATCACCTAAGGCAAATGCGCTTTCAAAACTGATGATCAACATCGCCGAGGGTGAAGAGAGCGAAGCCGCCGTAGAAGCATTGGCCGGAGAAATTGCGGCTGCCAGTGTTGATTTGAAAGAAGGCCTTGCCGCATTCCGCGAAAAGCGAAAGCCCAGCTTTTGATGGACGACATTAAAGCCACAGCGATTTTGCGCGAAATGTTTGATGCGGCCATTGCGAGTGCTGATCCGCACCGGGTACTCGCCGCACATTTGCCGGAAAAACCCAAGGGGCGCTGCATTGTCGTGGGGGCCGGAAAGGCTTCAGCCGCCATGGCTGCGGCACTTGAAGCAGCATGGCCTGACGTGCCGATGAGTGGCGTGGTGGTCACGCGTTATGGCCATGCGGTTCCGACGACGCACATCAAGATTATTGAAGCGGCGCACCCTGTTCCCGATGAGAAAAGCATCACCGCTTCCGAAAGTGTGTTGAAGGCTGTGAAAGACCTTTCTGCTGATGATCTTGTCATTGCACTGATCTCTGGTGGCGGATCGTCTTTGCTTGTGGCACCTGCCGGTCAAATGACCTTAGCGGACAAGCAAGCTGTCAATCAGGCTTTGTTGCATTCGGGCGCATCGATCCATGAAATGAATGCTGTGCGGCGGCGGTTGTCACGCATCAAGGGCGGGCGTTTGGCGCAATCGGCTTATCCGGCGCGGGTTGTGACGATGGTGATTTCAGATGTGCCGGGTGATGACCCGGCCATCATTGCATCGGGCCCGACCGTGCCTGATCCTTCGTCGTCGCAGGATGTGTCGGATATTGTCACGCGTTATAATTTGCAACTGCCCGCATCTGCCATTGCCGTTCTTGACACCGCTGTAGATGCAACGGTGCTTGCGATGGGCAAAACCGATGTGCGGATGATTGCGTCTCCCAAAATGGCCTTGGCTGCAGCGGCCCAAGTGGCGACACAACACGGCATCAACGCACTGATTTTGGGCGATGCGCTGGAAGGTGAAGCCCGCGAGGTTGGGAAGGTTATGGCTGGTATTGCGCGATCAGCTAAACTCAATGGCCAGCCGGTGCGCGGACCCGCCGTGATTTTGTCCGGTGGCGAAACCACGGTCACAATCGAAACAGGTAAAGCAGGTCGCGGCGGGCGCAACACGGAATTTCTGTTGTCGCTTGCAGTAGCGCTGCAAGGTGCCGGGGGCGTTTGGGCGCTTGCCGGAGACACTGATGGCATTGATGGGACGGAAGATGCAGCAGGTGCGATGATATCACCAGACAGTCTTGAACGCGGACGAATGCAAAATCTTGATGCGCGGGCGTTTTTGAAAGCGCATGATAGCTATTCATACTTTGATGCGTTAGGTGCACTGATCAAGACGGGGCCAACGCTGACAAACGTAAATGATTTCCGGGCGATTTTGATTGCGTGAAGGGACCTCACCCTCCCTTTCCAACTTTGTTGGAGAGGGGACGAATTAAACATGTCCCTTCTACATCGCAGATGGAGAAGGTGGATCGCGCCTTAGCGCGAGACGGATGAGGTCCCTTTGTTCGCCAACTCCAAAATCACTGCCTTCGCAGCCGCTCGCATTGCGGGCATGGTTGCGGACAGAATCTTATTGCGATCAAATTCATTGGGATGCTCACGCAAAACCTCGCCCAGACTTTTCCCAAAGGCCATGCGCAGTTCTGTGCCGATGTTGAATTTCTTGATGCGATGTTCAAAAGCAAGCTTCTGCCGCACCGAAGCTGCAATGCCGCTGCCGCCATGTAAAACAAGCGGCACTGTTGTGACAGTTTCGATGGCACGAAGAGCAGCAAAATCAATCTCGGCCAGTTTCTCGGTTTGCAAATGCACGTTGCCAATGGAAATCGCAAGCGCGTCTAAACCTGTTTCACGCTCCAGGCGCAAAGCTTGTTCCGGCGACGTTGCATGGGACGCAGCACCAGCCGCATAGCCAACAACACCCACTTCACCTTCAACCGAAACCCCGTGTCGCTTCGCTTCGGACACCACACGCGATGTGAGTGCAATATTGTCTTCGAATGGCAACATCGAACCGTCAATCATCACGGAAGTAAAACCATGTTCAATGCCAGCAACACATTCTTCGAGCGTCAGCGCATGATCGATGTGACACACCACCGGCACTTTGGCTTGCTCCGCCAGATGCCGGAACATTTTTCCAAGAATGGAAACCGGCGTATGTTTGCGGCAGCCGGGGCCAGCTTGCAGGATAATGGGCAGGCCTGCCTCTTCCGCAGCCTCGACATAAGCCCGCGCATCTTCCCAACCCAGAACCACGACACCTGCAACAGCGTTGCGGGCGGTGAGTGCGGGTTGCAGAACTTGCGCTAAAGTGGCGATGGTCATTTGAACTTCGCAACCATGTCCTTGATTCCCGGAATGGTTTCCACTTGATAGGCGTGCGTGGGCTGGAAAAACTGCACAAGCGAACGCTGGCTCAAGCCGCCCAAGATCGTGAAGTAATACATTTCGTAACCGGGTGCCGCCACGCAAGGATGATAGCCCTCACTCAACACAATGGTTGAACCATCAACGATGTGATGAGCCTCGCCCACTCTGCCATCTTCTTTTTGAATGAGCTGCATGCCAAAACCGTGCGGCGGATTAAATCGGAAATTATAAGTTTCGTCGTGGCGTGTTTCCAGCGGCAAGCGATCGGTATCATGCTTGTGCGGTGGAAAACCGGACCAGCCGCCCTGCCCCACTGTGAACAATTCCGAGACCAGCAAGCGGCCAATGCGGTCACGATATTTGGTGCCAAAAATATGTTTGATTTTGCGATGGGTTTTGGTGTCGTCAGAGCCATATTGAATCTTATCAATGTCGGCAGCACGCACGGCAAAGGGCGTCAACACCTCATCATAGCGTGCACCGGCGATGAAAACTTCCGCTGCATCTGACATGCACACGAATGTCGTCTTGGCGGCAGTTGGCACATAGACGCCCTCCGGCTCTCCATCCCACACATTCTTTACGCGGTTACCGATGCCGGCGAAGTTTTCTCCTCCGACCGACACATCAACTGTTCCTGTCGCAGGCACCACGCAAGTCTCGTAGCCCGGCACCTGATATTCAAAGGCTTGGCCCCGCTTCAACTTGACGATGTTGAAATAATTCAAGGGCACACGCGCATCGCCGATGTCTACGATGGGTTTGTTGTGATTGTCGTGAGGTGGAAAATGCATCTAAGCGCTCGCAAAATCATTCATGAATGTTTCAACTTCTACAGCGTCGGGTGTGGCTGGTGCACAGCCCACGCGGGTCACAATAATCGCTGCCGTGGCGGCACCGCGTTTTACCGCATCAGCAATGGTTTCGCCACGTGTGAGGCCGGAGATCAGTCCGCCCATGAAGCCATCACCAGCGCCTGTTGGTTTTAAGGCCTTGACGGAAAAAACCGGCGTGAAAAATTCTGCGGCTGCGGTGAGCGTGATGCAACCATTCGGGCCTTGCTTGAAGACAACCAATCGGTCGGGACTTTGGGCCAATGCGCGTGCCAATTCCAAACCATCGCCGGTGCCTGCCAGCACTGCAAACTCTTCATCATTACCAACAATGATATCGCACATTTCAACCGCCTCACGGCACACGCGTTGTGCTTCGGCGTGACTGGTCCAAGAGTAGGGCCGGTAATCCACATCAATGATCAAGGGTAAACCAGCAGCTTTTGCCAGTTGCATGGCTTTGAAAACGGCGGAACGTGATGGCTCAACGGCCAGTGATGTACCGGTGACAATGACGGCAGCAAAGCCGGAATAATCCAAGCCGGTGACATCAGTTTTCGTCAGTTGAAAATCCGCCGCGCCATTGCGATAGATCACCGACTGGCAGTTTTCCAAACGGGTTTCAACCACCGCCAAAGAGTTGCGAGCCTCGCCGCCAACGGTTTTGATGTGCCGGGCTTCAACGCCATAATCGCCCAAGGCCTTCACCACATAGCGCCCCACCGCGTCGTTTGAGACAGCCGTCAACAGGCTGGCCTTTCCACCTTGCTTGACGATGGCTACGGCAATGTTTGCGGCTGAACCGCCGAGGGCAGCGGTGAAACCTTTTGCATCTTCGATTTGTGTTCCAGGCGCATCTGCATAGAGGTCGAGGCCAGCCCGCCCGATGACCAGAAAATGACTGTTTTGAAACTTTTTGAAATGAAGCACGGATGCAACTCGTTTTGCTTGACGAAACAGACTTGTATCCGTCTATTGCTGAGATTCATAAATCAAACAAGGGTTCAACTGTGACGCAGATTGGAATTGGCATTATCGGTGGCGGTTATATGGGGAAAGCCCATTCGGTTGCCATGGCTGCTGTGGCGTCAGTGTTTGATACGGCATTGCGCCCTTCCCTCGAAATCATCTGTACCACCACGGCAAGTGGTGCTGCCGACAAGGCACGTCAGTTTGGCTTCAAGCGCTCCACCGCCGATTGGCATGATGTGGTGAATAACGATGCCGTGCAGGCCATTGTCATCGCCAGTCCGCAAGCCACGCATATGGAAATTGCCCTTGCTGCTTTTGCCAAAGGCAAGCATGTGCTGTGCGAAAAACCATTGGGACTAAACCTTGCGCAAAGCCAAACTATGCTGGCGGCGGCTGAGAAAAGTGGCTGCATTCATATGGTGGGGTTCAACTACATCCGCACGCCGGCCTCGCAACTGGCACGGCAGATTATTGCGCGGGGTGAGATTGGCGAGATCACTTTCATCCGCGCCGAACATACGGAAGATTTTCTGGCGGACGGCAATTTGCCGGGTAACTGGCGCACGCAAGACCGCGCCAACGGCAATATGGGAGACCTGTCTCCGCATATCATCAATGCGGCTTTGGCGTTGGCGGGGCCGATCACTTCACTCGTGGCCGATATCAAAACTGTTTATGAAACACGCGGCGGTGTGACCGTGACCAATGACGACCAGAGTGCCATCATGTGTCGGTTTCAGAATGGAGCGATGGGGCAGTTGTTTATCAGCCGCGTGGCAGCGGGCCGCAAGATGGGTTACGCCTATGAGATTTATGGCACCAAGGGTTCCATCCGTTTTGATCAGGAAGACCAAAATGCGTTGTGGCTTTATCGTTCTGAAGGGCCGGAGGAACGGCGTGGTTTCACCAAGATTCTCACCGGGCCATTGCACCCGGATTATAAAGCCTTTTGCTTGGGTCCCGGTCATGGCACTGGCTATCAAGACCAAATCATCATTGAAGCGCGAGACTTTTTGCAGGCCATTCACGAGGGCAAACAAAAGTGGCCGACATTCCGCGACGGTTTGTTGGTAAACCAGATTGTAGAAGCCAGCTGGCTGTCGCATGAGAAGCGGCGCTGGGTTGATATTGAGGGAATATAAAATGACACGACTTTCCTGGGGCATGATTGGCGGCGGCGAAGGCAGCCAGATCGGGCCCGTGCACCGCATGAGTTCCGCCATGGATGGCCGCTATGATTTCAAGGTCGGCGCCTTGGATGTGGACCCTGCCAAGGGCCGCGAATTTGCAATACGTTTGGGCATCGCGCCTGACCGCGCTTATGGCGATTGGAAAGAGATGTTGGCGGGAGAGCGCAACCGCAAAGACAAAATTGATCTGGTCACAGTGGCCACGCCAAACTCCACACATTACGAAATCACCAAAGCCTTTCTCGAAGCGGGCATTCATGTGCTGTGCGAAAAGCCGATGACAGTTACGGTTGAGGAGTCCGAGGACATCGTCGCCACGGCAAAGCGCACAGGCATGCTGTGTGCGGTAAACTATGGCTACACCGGCTACTCACTGGTGCGCCACATGCGGGCCATGG